>DATCVI010000156.1:0-2873 GCA_036566925.1 Stenotrophomonas sp. | reverse complement strand
TCTGAAGCCGATGTGGCTTCGATGTTCCGCGAGGCCGGGTCTGCCCTCGGCCCGCTCACGGGCGTGGTCATAAATGCGGGGATCGTCGCGCCGTCGCTACGCCTCGCAGAAATGGACGCGAGCCGGATCCGCCGCATGTTCGAGGTGAACGTGATCGGTGCCTACCTGACCGCCCGCGAGGCGGCGCGCACGCTCGCGCGCAGCGCCGGTGGAGCGGGCGGCTCGATCGTTCTCGTATCCTCCGCGGCAGCCCGCCTTGGGTCACCCTTTGAATACGTCGACTACGCCGGTTCGAAGGCCGCGCTGGACACCTTGGCTATCGGCTTGGCCAAGGAGCTTGCAGAGGACGGCGTGCGGGTGAACGCCGTGCGCCCTGGACTGATCGCCACCGAAATCCACGCCAGCGGAGGACAACCGGACCGCGCCGAGCGCCTGGGATCAGGCACGCCGATGGGGCGCCCGGGCCTTCCCGAGGAAGTGGCCGAAGCGATCGTCTGGCTGCTGAGCGATGCAGCTTCGTATGTGACCGGTTCGATCCTGGATGTCAGTGGCGGGCGTTAGCCTCACCCACAAAAAAACCGCCTCTCGGCGGTTTTTCTTCAACCCGTTGATCCGCAAGCGGACTCTGGTGGCTATGGGTGGACTCGAACCACCGACCCCAGCATTATGAGTGCTGTGCTCTAACCGGCTGAGCTACATAGCCTAGGGAGCCGCAAATTTTCGCGGCCAATGCGCCCGCTGTCAATATTTTTGTTCGTAGCTTGTGAGCCGGCGACGGCCATGGCAGAGTCGAGACAGTAGATTTTTCAGGAGTCCGCATCGTGATCGATCCGGACGGCTACCGACCGAACGTCGGCATCGTGCTGATGCGGCAGGACGGCCAGGTCTTCTGGGCCCGCAGGGTGCGCCGGGATGGCTGGCAGTTCCCGCAAGGGGGCATGAATTCCGACGAGACGCCGGTTGAAGCCATGTACCGCGAGCTTCAAGAAGAGACCGGGCTGCTGCCTGAGCATGTGGAACTGCTCGGGGCAACGCCTGGCTGGCTGCGCTACCGCCTGCCCAGCCGCGCCGTGCGCCGCAACGAACGCCAGGTCTGCATCGGCCAGAAACAGGTCTGGTTCCTCCTGCGCCTGACCGGCGATGAGTCGTGCGTGTATCTCAACCATACTGAGACGCCCGAATTCGATCACTGGCGCTGGGTGGATTTCTGGTACCCCGTCGAGCACGTGGTCATGTTCAAGCGCGGCGTCTACGCCCGCGCCTTGCGCCACCTGGCACCGCTGGCGCGCGGCATCGCCGGGGAAGGCGCGGTCGGGGCCATGCCCGGCGCCGCCCAGGAAGCTTGGTTGCCCGGCAGCAGCGCCGGCCACGACCGCCCGCGCAAACGCTCGCGGAACCGCGGCGGGGCGGGACGGCGGACCCGGCTCAACGCGGATTAACGCGATCGAATTGACAACAATTCGCATTTACGCTGGAATGGCTGCGCCCCGAATGGGGGCGTTCCCGCCCGACCGCCCGTGTACGTCTGCATCTGCAACGGTGTCACCGACCATCAGATCCTTGAAGCCGCGGCCAGCGGCTGCAGCAGCGTTTCCGAACTGACCATGCGCACCGGCTGTGGCGCCAACTGCGGCTCCTGCCTGGACATGGCCGCCGGCCTGCTGGAACAGGCCCGCGCCAGCCGCGACCTGCCGCTGCCGATCCTCGGCCTGGCCGTCGCCGCCTGATCTGCGCCGGCGCACGCGCCGGCCGCTCGTTCAACTGATCACGATTCGCGTTCCTTCATCGGAATGGCGAAGGCGCTAGAGTTCGCCCGCTCAACCAGGGAGACAGCGCATGAAGGGCGACAGCAAGGTCATCGAGTTCCTCAACAAGGCGCTCTACAACGAACTGACCGCCATCAACCAGTACTTCCTGCACGCAAAGATGCTGAAGAACTGGGGCCTGAAGGAACTGGCCGAACACGAATACAAAGAATCGATCGAGGAGATGAAGCATGCCGACAAATTGTCGGACCGCATTCTCTTCCTCGAAGGCCTGCCCAACTTCCAGGCCCTGGGCAAGCTGCGCATCGGCGAGAACCCGACCGAGATGTTCCGTTGCGACCTGGCGCTCGAGCGCGAGGCCGTGGTGCTGCTGCGCGAAGCCATCGCCTACGCCGATTCGATCAGCGACTACGTCAGCCGCCAGTTGTTCGTGGAGATCCTCGAATCCGAGGAAGAGCACATCGATTGGCTGGAAACCCAGCTCGACCTGGTGGCGCGCATCGGCGAGCCGAACTACCTGCTCACCAAGCTCGAAGACTGATCAGTCGCCCGCCGCGAGCGGGCGCTGCAGCCGCGCGATCTGACCACTGAGGGCCAGGCGCGCGCGCGCGTATTCGGCGATCACCAGCGCCACCATCACCGCCGGCCGTTCGATCGGCCCGGCGCGTGCGGCCAGTTCGATCCGCCGTGCGGCGTTGGCCAGCGCGATGGCGCCGACATTGGCGCTTGAAGATTTCAGCGTGTGGCTGGCCTGGCGCAACTCTTCGTTGTCGCGCGTGCCCGAGGCCGCTTCGAGCCGCGCGATCAGCAGCGGCGCATCCTCCAGGAACAACCGCACGATGCCGGCCGTTTCGGCGCCGGCCACTTCGTGCAGTTCGTCCAGCACCACCGTATCGAGGATCGGCAACGCACCGGATTCCATTGCCGGGGTCGCGCTTTCGGCCAGGGGTTCGGCCAGCCGGCCGAGTTCGGCCGCGCCTTCGCGCCGCGGCAGCCAGCGCGCCAGGCAGTGTTCGAGTTGTTCGCGCGATACCGGCTTGGGCAGGTAGTCGTCCATGCCCGCTTCCAGGCAGCGCTCGCGGTCGCCGGCCATGGCATTGGCGGTCA
>DATCVI010000155.1:0-4513 GCA_036566925.1 Stenotrophomonas sp. | reverse complement strand
GGACACGCCGTGAACCCATCCATGGGGGCTAATTGGCGACATCCATGTCGCCAATTGTCCCGAAAGGCCCTACCCCCGGCCGCCCGATAGATCAGCGCGGGGTGGGGAGAGAAAAAACACCCTCATCCGCCGCTGTCGCGGCACCTTCTCCCACGAGTGAGAGAAGGACGGCAAGGCTTGTTGCACGCTGCAATGAATCGCCGACAGCGCCAGCTGTCCTTCTCCCGCATGCGGGAGAAGGTGCCGCGACAGCGGCGGATGGGGGCGCTCTCTCCCCCCAAACCAAGGTGATCTATCGGGCGTTTGGGGTCAGGCCCCTTTCGGGACAATCGACGACATGGATGTCGTCGATTAGCCCCCATGGATGGGTTCACGGCGTGTCCCGAAAGGGGCCTGACCCCGAACGCCGCGCGACCAACTTCAAGCAACCAAGCTCTCCAAAAAAAAACAGCCCCGGGAAAAATCCCAGGGCTGCGTTACAAACCAAAAACCAAAAAACCCAAACGCCTTACTTGGCGGCCACAACCTTGGCCAACTCCAAGCACTTGTTCGAATAACCCCATTCGTTGTCATACCAGCTCACCAGCTTCACGAACGTATCGTCCAGCTGGATACCGGCATCGGCATCGAACACCGACGTGCAGGTCTCGCCGCGGAAATCCGTCGCCACCACCTTGTCTTCGGTGTAGCCCAGGATGCCCTTCAACGCGCCCTCGCTCTGCGCCTTGATCTCCGCGCAAATCTCCGCGTAGGTCGCCGGCTTCTCCAGCTCGCAGGTCAGATCGACCACCGACACATCGCTGGTCGGCACGCGGAAGCTCATGCCGGTCAGCTTCTTGTTGAGCGACGGAATGACCTTGCCGACCGCCTTCGCCGCACCGGTCGAGGACGGGATGATGTTCTCCAGGATGCCGCGGCCACCACGCCAGTCCTTGTTCGACGGGCCATCGACGGTCTTCTGCGTCGCCGTCGCTGCGTGCACGGTGGTCATCAGGCCACGCTTGATGCCCCACTTGTCGTGGATCACCTTCGCAAGCGGCGCCAGGCAGTTGGTGGTGCACGAGGCGTTGGAAACGATGGTCTCGCCGTTGTAGCTCTCGTGGTTCACGCCGTAGACGAACATCGGCGTGTCGTCCTTCGACGGCGCCGACATGATCACCTTCTTGGCGCCGGCGGTGAGGTGCTTCTCGGCGGTGTCCTTGCTCAGGAACAGGCCGGTGGATTCGATCACCACCTCGGCGCCGACTTCGTCCCACTTCAGGTTGGCCGGGTCGCGCTCGGCGGTCAGGCGGATCTTCTTGCCGTTGATGATCAGGGTGGTGCCCTCGACCTTCACCTCACCCTTGAAGCGGCCGTGGACCGAGTCGTACTGGAGCATGTAGGCCAGGTAGTCCGGCTCCAGCAGGTCGTTGATGGCGACGATCTCGATGTCGTTGCCGAAGTTCTGCACCGCAGAACGCAGAACGTTGCGCCCGATGCGACCGAAACCGTTGATGCCGACCTTGATTGCCATGTTCACGAGCTCCTGCGGCCGCGCCAGCGCGGCGGGTGGAAAGGGAGGGTCATTCTAGCAGGGACCGCCGGCGGGCCCGGCCGGGCAAGCCAGTGGCCGCCACCCGGGCGTGGGGACCGATTTGATCGCAATCAAGGCGCCGCGGGGCTGGCCTGCCGAGACTGTGCCCAGTCCCAACCACAACCCGGAAAGATCAATGCGCAACAAACTGTTCCTGTGCTGTGCCCTGGCCGCGGCGGCCGTCGCGGCGACCACCCCCGCGCTTGCCCAGTCCAAGGGCGATTGGACCCTCGGCGTGGGCATCCACCAGGTCGACCCGAAGTCGGACAATGGCAGGTTGGCCGGCGGCACGCTGGCGGCGAGCGTGGACAGCGACGTCAAGCCGACGATCACCGGCGAGTATTTCATCGCCGACAATCTCGGCATCGAGGTGCTGGCGGCGCTGCCGTTCAAGCACGACATCAACATCGCCGGGCTCGGCCGGGTCGGCTCGACCAAGCAGCTGCCGCCGGTGGTGTCGATCCAGTATCACTTCAACGGCAAGGGCAAGGTCTCCCCGTTCGTCGGCGCCGGCGTCAATTACACGATGTTCTTCAGCGAGGACACCCGCGGCGCCCTGCAGGGCAGCACGCTCAAGCTGGGGGATTCGTGGGGCCTGGCGGCGCATGCGGGCGTGGATTTCGCCGTGGCCAGGAACAGTGCGCTGCGGGTGGACCTGCGCTGGATCGATATCGACAGCAGTGTGAAGCTGGACGGCCAGAAGATCGGCACGGTCAATATCGACCCGCTGGTCTACGGGCTGGCCTACGTGCACAGGTTCTGATCGGGGAGAGCACACCACGTTCGGCACATGGGCGAGTCATCGCGCCTGGCTACAATCGCGCGATGACTTCCTTGCGCACTCTCCTCTCCACCCCCCTCCTCGCCCTCGCCTTGTTCCACAGCCCGCAGGCCCATGCCTGGGGCGGGCAAGGCCATCGCCTGGTCGCCCGCATCGCCGACACCGAGCTCACCCCGCAGGCGCGCCAGCAGGTCGCCGTGCTACTCGCGGACGAACCGGACCCTACCCTCAGCGGCGTTGCGTCGTGGGCCGATCAGTTGCGCGAGCATGATCCGGATCTCGGCAAGAAGAGTTCCAAGTGGCACTACGTCAATCTCGGCGAGAACGACTGCGGCTATGCGCCGCCGCGCGACTGCCCGAACGGCGATTGCGTGATCGAGGCGCTGAAGAAGCAGACCAGCGTGCTTGCCGATCGAAGCCAACCGCTGGAAGCACGCCGGCAGGCGTTGAAGTTCGTGGTCCATGTCGTTGGCGACATCCATCAGCCGATGCACGCCGGCTACGCGCACGACAAGGGCGGCAACGATTTCCAGCTGCAGTTCAACGGCAAGGGCACCAACCTGCACTCGCTGTGGGACAGCGGCATGATCTACGACCGCCACCTGGACGATGAGGCCTACCTGGCGCAGTTGCTCGCACTTCCGGCCACTTCCGCGGCCAAGCCGGTGCTGCCGCCCGACGCGGCAGGCTGGGCGCAGGCGTCGTGCCGCATTGCCGTGGCACCGGGCGTGTACCCGGGCAAGCATGTGTTGCCGGACGGCTACGTGGCGCAATATCGTCCCCTTGCCGAAGCCCAGCTGCGCCTGGCCGGCGATCGCCTGGCGGCGATCCTCAATACGGTGCTGACCGACCCTTGATGACGATTCCTGGAGGTATTCATGCGACTCGATGTCCTGCCGTTCCTGCATGCCTCCAGCAACACCTTCAGTTACCTCGTCGCCGATCCGCACAGCGGCGAGGCAGCGGCGATCGACCCGGCACTGGATTTCGATCCGCAAACCGGGCAGGTCGGCACCGCGCCAGCCCAAGCCCTGGTCGACGCCGCCAGCTCACGCGGCTGGACCGTGCGCTGGCTGCTGGAGACGCACGCACACGCCGACCATGTCTCGGCGGCGCAGTGGCTGCGCCAGGCCTGGCCGCAGGCGCAATTGGGCATCGGTGCCGGCATCGTGCAGGTCCAGCAGGCCTTCGCCGCTCAGTTCCGGCTGCCGCCCGATTACCGCGCCGACGGCTCGCAGTTCGATCGCCTGTTCGTCGACGGCGAGCAATTCATGCTCGGTGAGGTGGCCATCGAAGTCATCGCGGTGCCGGGCCATACCAGCGACAGCGTCGCTTACCTGATCGGCGATGCGTTGTTCCCGGGCGATTCGATCTTCATGCCCGATGGCGGCACGGCGCGCTGCGACTTCCCCGGCGGCGATGCGGCGCAGTTGTATCGATCGATCCAGCGGCTGTTCGCCCTGCCCGACCAGACCCGGGTTTTCGTCTGCCACGACTACGGCCCCGGTGGCCGCGCGCTCGCCCACGCCAGCACTATTGCCGAGCAGCGGCAAGCCAACGTCCACGTCCAGCATGGCGTGCAGGAAAGCGAATTCGTCGCCCGGCGCCGCGCCCGCGACGCGACCTTGGCGGTCCCCAAACTGATGGGGCCGGCGGTGAAGGCGAATATCCAGGGCGGTCGCTACGACGACCTGCTGCCGCTGTAGCATCGGCCTCATGGCACGCGCACGCGGCCCGGCTATGATCCGGTGTCCCTGCGTCCGGAGCCGTCGATGAAAGCCCTGCCCCGTTGGCTGTGCCTGTTCTGCGCCTTGGCATTGCCGTGGCTGGCCCACGCCCAGGCGCCGGCCTCGCGCGCAATTACGGTATTCGCCGCCGCCAGCCTCAAAGAATCGATGGACGAAGCCGCTGCTGCCTACGCCAAGGCGAGCGGCGTCGTAGTGACGCCGGTCTATGCCGCCAGCTCGACGCTGGCGCGGCAGATCGAACAGGGCGGTCCGGCGGATGTGTTCTTCTCCGCCGACCTGGAATGGATGGACTACCTGCAGCAGCGCAACCGGGTGCGCGCCGCCGATCGCCACAACCTGCTCGGCAATACGCTGGTGCTGGTGGCGCCGGCCGACGCGGCGACGGTGAGCGTGGACCCGGCCAGGCCCGGC
>DATCVI010000154.1:0-7133 GCA_036566925.1 Stenotrophomonas sp. | reverse complement strand
TCGCCGCTTTGCGCAGTCGCGCGACTTTGCACGAACTCCGGAAAGGTCTCCGCCAGAGACGCGGTGTCCGGCAAGATGTAGAACACGCCGCCGCGCTCGAACGTCGGGCGGACGATGAGCTCGTAGAACTCTGGCGACACGTTGATGCAGCCGTGCGTTACGCGGTTGTCGTCCGGCGAAGGCGACGCCAGCCGTTCGGCGCGCTTCTCCGCCGGGACGCCGGTCGCCGTCGGGTGCATGGAAACTGAGGAATCGTAGTCCACCCACAGCACGCGACCGGCGTCAGTTGATGGGCCGAAACCGCCCACGAAGCGACCGGCAGGTGTCGTGCGATCCCGGCCCGGAATTTCGCGAAGCGCCAGGCCGGCGACGCCAGGCGCCGAATGATCACCGATCGCCGAGCCGAACAGTCCCGGGGCGGCGCCACGAAGTCGGCCGTCACCGCCAAATACGAGGATCTGGGCAGCGGCCTTGTCGATGATCGCGAATGGATAGCCCTGGCTGTCCTTGCTCGCGGCAACCCACCCTGCGAGCTCAATGACTGTCTCGGACACTTCTTGGCCTTGCGGAAGCTGGTCGACGGCCGCGACCGGTGCCGGTTGCTCTGCGGCTTCCTCGGCGCTGGCCACGCCGATGCTTGCGAACGCTAGCGTCAGCGCCAGCGCGCCATAAGCCACCCGGATCACAGGGTGTATGCGCGTATTGATGAGACGATTCCTTACAACGAAGTCGAGTCGAGGAAAAGATACCGGTGGCCGGGAAGGCCACCGGGTATCGAGTTCAAACTGTTCCCTGTCGTGCTATCGCGATTACCCGCGCGGCACACGCCGCGGCGCGGCTTCAAGCTGTTGGACACGGCTTTCGATTTGATCCAGCCGCTGGTTGGCTCGTTGCGCAGACTGGTTGGCAGACTCAGCGCTCTGCGCTGCGTTTTGCACCTTTCCGTCGAGCTGGTCGAGGCGTGAATTGATCGTCGCGAACTCATCGGTGTAGGTGGCGCAGCCGCCCAGGCCCAGGGTGGCGACGATCGCCACGCCGAGCGTACGCGCCATCGCCACTTTTTGCTTGGTCAGAAACATTCCAGTTCTCCTTCGTCTGGGACTCGGAAATAGTGGCCCTTGAGCCGAAGCTAGAGCCGCCATCACCGTACGTTGGAATATGTAGAAGATTTGTGAGGATAGGGCCGCAGGTGACAGTTGCCGACTGAGCGCAGGTCCGCCCTACTCCACCCTCAAGCGGTCCGTGGCCACCTTGGCAATTGCCCAGAACGCCTCCGCATCGCCGCTCACGCGAGCTCCGAGCATGGCGCCATGGATCGACGCCATGAAGGTCGAAGCCTCGGCCGCGACCGAGTCGGTCAACCTCACCGTTCCTCGTGACGCGCCCTGTTCCATGGTCAAGGCAAGCCACGCCTGGAGGTCACTGAAATGTCCCCTGACCTCATCTGCGACCTCGCTGGGCAACGCCGGCATCTCGCCTGCCAACAGCGCACAGATGCAGATCGGCGGGCTTGATTCACGGATGCACTGCGCCCAGTGGCGTGCATAGGCGACTAGCCGTTCCAGGGGGTCTGCGGCAAGTTGATCCAGCGATTCCAGGCCCCGCCGCATCGCTTCCCGATGGCGCGCGACGGTGGCTTTCACCAGGTCCGCCTTGGCCGGGAAGTGATGGTGGATGCTCGCCTTCTTTACATTGACCAGCTCGGCAATGTCGGCGTAGCTGAAGCCGGAATAGCCGCCGACGGCCAGCAATTCGTTCGTGCGCGCCATGATCTCCAGCGCCTTGGCCGAATACTGCGGCTGCGACGCCGTTTGGTAGGAGGCCATCAGGTCGTTTTCCTGCTTGGGATCTTCCGTGTATACAGCGCACGCATCTGCAAACCAACACCCACCACCAGCGCCAGCAAGAGCGCTGCCTGTGCGCCCAGCAGCAATGGATCCTTAAGGTCGGTCACCAGTGGGTGATTCACCGGCAACCTGCGCAGGGTCTCGGACACGGTGGGAACCAATAGCAGAAATACGCTGACGCTCAAGGCGGTCGTCTCGACATATTTGCCAAGGCGATTAGCCACGGACCACCGCGAGATGCCAAACCCAACCAGCAGCGCCGCCAGGGTGACGGTGGCGATGATGCTGCTGATGGGCTGATGTGCAATG
This sequence comes from Stenotrophomonas sp., assembly GCA_036566925.1. Taxonomy (GTDB): domain Bacteria; phylum Pseudomonadota; class Gammaproteobacteria; order Xanthomonadales; family Xanthomonadaceae; genus Stenotrophomonas_A. Next base: position 4,977 of record DATCVI010000154.1, on the reverse strand, counting down.
GGATAGACCGTGACCACGCCCAGCAGCATGAACCAGAAATAGGCACGCCCGGCCCGGCTTTCCGGCGTGATCCGCCCATGCCTGCCGAGCATGTACAAGGCCAAGGGGATCGCCGGCAGACTTCCCAGCGTGTGTAGCCAACCAAGAGGAGAGATGCCCATATCGGGTTCCACGTAAGAGTGGCCGCTACGCTACCTACCAGTAGGTAGGCTGTCAAGGCCTCTCGTTGCGTCGGTCTTCTGTCAGATGGACTGCCCGCCGGACACTTCAATCCGCTGCCCGGTCACCCAGCGATTCCCTTCTCCCAGGAGGGCGGCAACCATAGGTCCGATATCGTCGGGCACGCCAACCCGGCCCAATGCGGTCATCTCGGCGAATGCTTTGTTGTATTCCGGCATGTCCCGGACCGCGCCGCCCAGGAAGTCGGTCTCGATCGCGCCCGGCGCAACCACATTCGCCGTAATCCCGCGATGGCCCAGTTCTTTGGCCAGGTAGACCGTGAGCACTTCCACGGCGCCCTTGGCGGCGGAATACGCCGAGAATCCGGGAAAGGAGACGCGCGTGAGGCCAGAGGAGAGATTCACGATCCGTCCGCCATCGGCCAGGAGCGGCAGCAGCGCCTGGGTCAGGAAGAACGCGCCTTTGACGTGGACATTGAAGATCGCGTCGTACGCCGCCGTGGTTGTCTCGGCAAAGGCCATCATTTCACCGTGCCCGGCGTTGTTCACCAGGTGGTCGAAGGTCTCGCGTGCAAACGTGGTCTCCAACGCTGCCTGTACTTGCCCGGCGAATGTGTCGAAGCTCTCGACGTTCGCCAGGTCCAGTGGAAGGGCGATGGCCTTGCGGCCCATGGCGAGAACTTCATCGACCACTGCCCTCGCCTGCCCGGCACCGTCGCGATAGGTAATGATCAAGTCGCCGCCACCTTTGGCGATGCTCAGCGCGGTGTTGCGGCCCAGGCCACGGCTGGCGCCGGTCACGAGGGATATCTTTGACATCGAATCGCTCCTTTGAGGGGGGGTGTTGCCGGAGCACAGTCTCCTTCGGCCCGGACGGGCCAGCTTGCCCATACCTGCACGATGATTGCCTGATCCCACGCCGACGTTTGCAGCGCCGAAGGCGCGCGATATCGTTTGGCCATGACCCATCCCCTCCTCGAGCAGGTACGCCGCCATGCCATGGCGCATGCCGATCAGAACGGCGTCGCGAGCACGCCCATCGGCGGACTCACCGCGATTTGCACGACCGTGCCCGGCGAGCTTCAGTACGCAATCTCCAGGCCACTGCTTGCATTGGTGCTCCAGGGCAACAAGCGCGTGACCTCGGGCAAGCACACCTTCGACTTTGGCGCCGGGGATTCGCTGGTCATCGCAGCCGATGTGCCAACGGTCAGCCAGATAACCGCCGCCGATGCCAGTTCACCGTACTGCTCGCTGGTCCTGGATCTGGACCCGGTGATAATCGAAGGCTTGCTGGCGGAGTCCCAGGCCGCCGCTGCCACCAACAACGTCAGACCCATCCGGGTGGAGGCAACCGAGCATGAAGTTGCCGATGCGGCCCTTCGCCTGATGCGCTTGCTCGATCGACCGCAAGCATTGCCCATCCTGCGCGACTCGCTGATTCGGGAGATGCACTATTGGCTGTTGATGGGCAAGCATGGCGCTGAAATCCGCAACCTCGGGGTCGGTAGCAGCCATGTACATCGAATTGCCAAGGCGGTTGCGCTGATACGCGCCGACTTTGCCGAGAGCATCCCGCTTGAGCGGCTTGCCGCTACCGCCGGCATGAGCGTGTCCTCGTTCCACCAGCACTTTCGCACCGTGACCTCCCTGAGCCCGCTGCAGTTCCAGAAGCAGCTGCGCCTGATCGAAGCGCGGCGGATGATGCTTTCGGAAGGCGCGTTGGCAAAGACGGCGGCCTTCGCGGTGGGCTACGAGAGCATCAACCAGTTCAGCCGTGAATACCGGCGCTTCTTCGGCATGCCCCCGGGCAAGGACATCAAGGTGGCGCTGGGCCGCCTCCAGGCTTCGTGAGGCGGTCAAGCCCGGCCGTCGCTACACTATCGGCCCTGCTTTCCGGTTGCCGCCATGCCCTCGCCCATCCGCCTGGCCCAACGGGTCGCCGAACTCCTTGGCGTTTCCCGCGCCGACGCCGAGCAATACGTGCGCAACGGTTGGGTTTCGGTTGACGGAGAGGTGATAGAGGTTCCCCAGCAGCGCATTACCGACGAGCGCGTGGAGATCGACCCCGAAGCCCGCCTGCAGGCGGTCGAGCCGGCGACGATCCTGCTGCACAAGCCCGCCGGCTTCGATGCGATTGCCGGCCCGAACCCGGCGGCCACACTGGTCACCCCGGCTACGCGCTGGGCCGATGATCTGTCCGAGGTGCGGTTGCTGCAGCGCCATTTCCATCGGTTGACGCCCTTGGTGCCGCTGGACACCGATGCCAGTGGCCTGATGGTGCTCAGCCAGGACCGCCGCGTCCTGCGCCGTCTCGGCGAGGAAGCCGACCAGGTCGAGCACGAGTACATCGTCGAGGTCAGTGGCGAACTGGCGCCCTACGGCCTGCACAAGCTGGCCGAAGGCGTCAGCGTCGGCGGTCGCGCACTGCCCTGCAAGGTCAGCTGGCAGAACGAGACCCGGCTGCGATTTGCGATCAAGGGCGCGCACGATGGCGATCTGCGCACGCTGTGCGCGCAGGTGGGCCTGCAGGTACTGTCGATCCGCCGCCTGCGCATCGGCAAGGTGCCGTTGGGCAAAGGCCCGGATGGCGCCATGCCTGCAGGTCAGTGGCGATATCTACCCGCCGGCGAGCGCTTCTGAGACCCGCGCCGATTAGTCGTCGTCGTTGGCTGCCGCTTCGCGGCCCTGCTGGCGGATCAACGCTTCTTCGCGTGCATCGTTGATGGCGTGGCGCACGCTGTCCAGGTCGATGCTGGATTCGTCGGGCTCGAAGTGCCCGGTCAAGATGCTGTCCGGGCGCAATTCACCGGCCTGGAACAACGCCCACATTTCTTCCCCGTACCAGGTATCCAGCAGTTCCGGTGCCCAGCGACCCAGGCTTGCAGTGAGGTTGTTGACGTCGCGCAGCAACATGGTACGCGCGGCGTTGTTGCCGGCGGCACTGACTACCTGTGGGAAGTCGATCACCACCGGGCCATCGGGGCCGACCAGGACGTTGTACGCCGACAGGTCGCCGTGGATCAGGCCACAGCACAGCATCAGCACCACCTGCCGCACCAGCACACGGTGGTAATCGCGCGCCTGCTCTGCACTCAGCTCCACTTCGCCCAGGCGTGGCGCAGAGAAACCTTCGGCATCGGTCACCAGCTCCATCACCAGCACACCGTGGAAATAGCCATAGGGCTCGGGCACGCGCACACCGGCGGCGCGCAGCTGGTAAAGCGCTTCGACCTCGGTGTTCTTCCACGCCGCTTCCTGCTGCTTGCGGCCGTATTTGCTGGCCTTGCCGACCGCACGCGCCTGGCGGCTGCCGCGGACCTTGCGGCCTTCCTGGTACTGCACGCGCTGCTGGAAGCTGCGCTGCGCCATGTCCTTGTAGACCTTCGCGCAGCGAACGTCTTCGCCGCTGCGGACCACATAGACGGCCGCTTCCTTGCCGCTCTTCAGCGGCCGCAACACTTCATCGATGGCGCCATCGTCTATCAGCGCCTGCAAACTGGGGGGAGTCTTCACACGGGTCTCGGTGGGACGGCGGGCCGGGCGTAAACGCCAGGGAGAGCCTGCCGTGGAGGGGGCAGATCTTCGCATTTTCGGGCTATGGGGGCCATCACATCGGTAGGTGACGGCACGGAACCGCTGCGCCGGCCTGGGGGCCCAGCACAGATTTCTCGATTTCACACCTCCTGCACGGCGACGGGCGTCCATTGCCGCTGCAGGGGGCTCCGTGACTAAGGAAAGTGACATGGAACCGCATCGATTGAAGCAGCTCGCGCATGGGCGCGCGTTGTTCTCGGCCAAGCCACTGGCGCGCGCCGTGGCAATTGGATTGGCAACACTTGCCAGCGGAACGCTCGCAGCGCCACCGCCCGACAGTGGAGAACCGGTCGCCGAACTGTCCGGCAACCCGCTACTCACCAGCCCCGGAGCAGGAGTTGGTTGCGCGGGGATACAAACCAACCCGCGCGTCATGTCGTTGTGTGACGGTGCCACCCATGCACTGCCCGATGCCACCTACCCTGCAACAACCTGGGACGTGGTGCGCGTGGGCTATGGCACTACGGCAACGTTCACCGGCTACAACATCGTGGCCGAAATTCCCACGGGCGGCGCCGGCTACTTCAGCCCGATCACCATCTTCAGTGGGCCGGACGGAGCCTACGCCACGGCCACCGGCACCTTTACCAACACCACCATCTACATGGCGCCGCAGCCCCTGGCCAATGTCATCGCCACCACCGGCGGCGTGTTGAACCTCGGCGCCGGTACCGTTATCGGGCTCAATCCGGCCAATACCTATGCGCCGACCCAGACGTTGGCGGCGATCACCGCGTTCGGCGGCGGCGTGGTCAATGCCAATGGCACCGTGGTCAACCTGCCTTCCACGCTTGCCACTGCGTTCCAGGTTACCAATCGTGATCCGGGTGGCGGCCTGCCTGGCCAAAATACATTGGCGCAAGTCAACGCTTCAAACATGACGGTCACCCTGGGCGACGGCATCGTCGGCACTGGCCGCACCCGCGGCGCACTGGTTGGAGGCGAAGCAGAATTCAACCTCACCGACAGCACGATCACCGCCGGCAACTACGCCATCGGCATCTACAACTACTTCGGGGGCAGCTATGTCGCTGCAGTCAACGGGTCGCGGTCGAATGTGGTGCGCAGCTCGATAACCCTGGGCAATGACAGCGTCGGCTGGTGGGGCAACGGCGCACTGGCGCCTGCGCGCATCACCGCGACCGACAGCCAGATCACCGCGGGTACCGGTAGCTGGGGCTTGTACATGGTGGCCGGCAGC
>DATCVI010000153.1:0-9129 GCA_036566925.1 Stenotrophomonas sp. | reverse complement strand
GGACGTTGCATTCCTCGTAGTCGAATTCGCTGCCGGCGGTGATTTCGGCCTCGCGACCGCGCACCTGCGCCTCGGCCTGCTGGAACGCCTGGTTGGCCGCCAGGTAGTTGGCCGACATGCGCTCCTGCATGCTCGCCACCTGCATGCCGACTACGCCGATCAGGGCGAGCAGGACCAGCATGATCAGGGCGACGTAGAGCACGGCGCCTTGCTGCTGGCCGGCGCCCAGGCGGGTAGCCACGGAGGTGCGCTTGGGGGTGCGCTCGAAAGTGCGCTGGTTCATGCGTCAGTTCCCGAACAGGCGGTTGCGCAGGGCAACGGTGGTTTCGTACACGGAGCGGAAGTGGCCGTCGTTGGGCGGATCGACGTCCACCGCCAGCACGTTGAGCGATCCGGCCTGGCCGATTTCGGCCTGCTCGGAAGCCGCGCGCTCGCTGCCACCACGCACCAGCAGCCCGATCTGCACCGAACCGACGCGGCGCCAGGCGGCGGCCTGAGTGGCGTCGCCGAGGTCGGCGGCCGACTTGCTCTGGGTGATGTAGCCGCTGGGCATGCTGGTCAACGGCGCGGCATCCTGGCCATAGAGCAGCTGCAGCGACTCCACGCCTTCCACCAGTTCTTCCTGCACCGCTGTCAGCGTGCCGTCCGGCGCCGCTTGCCAATGCGCGCGGTACAGCGAGGGGGTCTGGTCGGCATCGTTCTTGCGCACGTAGTAGGCCACCGACTCGGCGCGGAACAGCGAGGCCTGGCCCGCGCTATAAGCCGGGGCGCCATCGTAGGTGCCGACGAAGGTGAGCGCGCTGAGGTTCTTGCCGCTCGCCTCCACGCTCATGCCGGTGTTGCCCGGCGCGGCAGTGGCCTGGAACACGGTCGCGCCACCGCAGTCGGCAACCGCATACAGGCCATGCCCGCCGGTCGCCACCTTCGTGCTGCCGGCGGCACTTTCGTCGGGGTAGGTGACTGCGGGATTGGCGCCGGGGAAGAAACCCTGGATCTTGGTTTCTTCCGGCGAAAAATAGCGCAAAACGACGATGTCGCTGCCAACGACCGGGTTCAGCGCGGCCAGGTCAGCCGGCAGGGCCGGCGAAAAGTCCCCGCTGCCCGCCGTGGCCGGCGTGGTCGCGACGGCCAGGGTGTCTTCGGGCTCGGTGCCATTGGCATCGAAACCCTGGATGGCGACATCGAACCGCAGCGGGAACGGCGCGGCGGCAACATTGTTGCTGTTGCGGTCGGCCTGATTGAGGAACAGCGAGCGGATGTTGCCACCGATCGGTTTGCCGGCAGCGTTGGCTGTCAACAGCTGCTGGTCGTTGACGCAACCGGTATGGCCGGCCATGCGCAGGTCGCGCGAGAGGAAGTCGACCGCGAAGCGGCCGTTCTCCTGGTTGCGCGCGATTCCCTGCGACAGCTGGTAGGCCTGGCGCGAGGCGCCGAAGACCTGCACCAGCCCCAGGATCAACACCAGGCCGATCACCATCGCGATCATCAATTCGATCAACGACAGGCCCGCCTGGCGATGGCGCAACGTAACGCGAGGTGTAGCGCAACTCATATCCGACTCTCCACGCTGAAGGCCGTCATGACTTTGTTGACGTCGGTTTCCCAGCTCGAATCACCCCAGCGCACGGTCACGTTCACCGTGCCGTCGCCATCCAGTTGCACCTGCGCCTGGCCATTGGGCAGCGCGCGGCTGACCTCGCATTTCCAACGGTCGATGCTGTTGCTCGGGCTCATGTCGGCGTCGCGCGCGCAGGTGCCGGCGACCGCATCGAAGCTGTCGTAGGTGATGCCGTTGAAATACGAGCCGCGGCTACGCTGGCTGCGCATGATGTCGATGATCTCGTAGGCCAGGTTGGTGGCCACGGTGCGCTGCTGCGCGCTCTTGGTGAAACGTACGTTCATGGTCTGCAGCAGGGCGAATCCCAACAGCCCCACGCCCATGACCAGCACCGCGATCATGACTTCAATCAGGGTGAAACCCGCGGCATTGGCACGCGGACGAAAACTCAGGCGTCGGCTCATGGGCAGGCTCCTTTGGTGACGCGCACCGCGCCGGTCTTGTTCACAGTGACAGTACGTTGCAGTTCCTGGCCACCGCATTCGGTGGGGCGCAGCACGATCACCTGATCGGCATCGCCCTCACGCATGCCGCGCGAATTGAAGGCGATCACGTCCACGCCATCGGCCTCGGCGACCATCCTGGAATTGAGCTGGGTGAAGTTGACGACGGTGTCGCCGTCGTCGAACTCGCCATTGCCGTTGTTGTCGGAGAAGGCCATCCAGCCCTGGCCCCAGTTGCCGTCGCAGGCCTGGCCGTCTGCGCTGCCACAGACGCCGCCGCCACGGGTATTGCGCACCGCCTCGCTGCGCGCCATCGACAGGGAGGTCAGCAGCGAATTATTGGTGGTGGCGACGCGGTTGGAGCGGAAGGTCGATTCGAAGCTTGGAAAGGCGATCGCCACCAGGATCGCCAGCACGGCGATGGTGACCATCAATTCCACCAAGGTGAAGCCTCGACTGCGATGACGCGGCATACATACGCTCCCCAGCGTGTAGATGCCCAGACTGCCCGCGGGCGCTGCCGGCGGCAAGCCCGGGCGGGACGAACGGTCGGTTCGGGCGGACGGGCGTCAAGGCTTTGACGCCGGCCGCCGCGGCGGGGCGTTGGCCGCCCCACCCTGCCGGCCTACCGGGTCAGGCCATGACCCGATAACAAGGCTTGTACTCCCCGGAAATCTTCATCCGGCGCTGCTCCACGAAAGCGCGCAGCAGCCCGTCCAGCGCCTGCATCATCGCCGGGTCGCCGTGGATCTCGAACGGCCCGTGCTCCTCGATGCGCTGCATGCTCTCTTCCTTGACGTTGCCAGCGACGATGCCGGAGAACGCGCGTCGCAGGTCGGCGGCCAGCGCCGAGGCCGGGCGGCCCTGGTGCAGGTCGAGCGCGGCCATTGCTTCGTGGGTCGGCACGAACGGGCGCTGGTATTCCTCGGGAATGGTCAGCGACCAGTTGAAGTAGAACGAATCGCGCTGGGCGATGCGGTATTCGCGCACCTGCTTGATGCCGCGGGTCATGCGCCGCGCCACTTCGACCGGGTCGCCGGTGATGATTTCGTAGCGCGCGGCCGCCGCCTCGCCCAGGGTCAGCCGGATGAAACGGTCGATCTGTTCGAAGTATGGCGCGGCGATGGTCGGCCCGGTGAGGATCAGCGGTAGCGGCAGCCCTTCGTTCTCCTCGCGCAGCAGGATGCCGAGCAGGTACAGAATTTCCTCGGCGGTACCGACGCCGCCCGGGAACACGATGATGCCGTGGCCAATGCGGACGAACGCCTCCAGGCGCTTTTCGATGTCCGGCATGATCACCAGGTTGTTGACGATCGGGTTCGGCGACTCGGCGGCGATGATGCCCGGCTCGGTCACGCCGATGTAGCGAGTGTTGTGGCGGCGCTGCTTGGCATGGGCGATGGTGGCGCCCTTCATCGGGCCCTTCATCGCGCCCGGGCCGCAGCCGGTGCAGATATCCAGCCCGCGCAGGCCGAGGTCATAACCGACCTGCTTGGTATAGAGGTATTCGTCGCGCGAGATCGAGTGGCCGCCCCAGCACACCACCAGGTTGGGGTCGGCCGGGTGCAGGATGCGGGCGTTGCGCAGCAGCCCGAACACCGCGTTGGTGATGCCCTCGCCCGACTCCAGGTCTGCGGCGTACTGCGGCCCGAGCTCGATCGCCATGTAGGCCAGGTCGCGCACCACCGCAAACAGCAGTTCGGCCACGCCGCGGATGATCTCGCCATCGACGAAGGCCATTGCCGGCGCCTTCTTCAGGTCGATGCGCACGCCGCGGTCCTGCTGGGTGACCTGGATGTCGAAATCCGGGTACAGGTCCCGCGCCGCGCGCGGGTCGTCCGAGGCGCTGCCGCTGGTGAGCACGGCCAGCGCGCAACGGCGCAGCAGCTCGTGCATGCCGCCGGCGGAGGCGTCGCGCAGGCGTGCCACTTCGGCCCGCGACAGCACGTCCAGGCCGCCACGCGGGTAGATCCGCGCGTCCACGGTCGGCAGGGCCGAACCGCTCGTATTGTTGCCTTGTTCCATGAGCTACTCCTTCAATGCAGCCGCGGGACTGTAACCCACCCACGCTGGCAAAAGAAAACGGCCGGGTCACCCCGGCCGTTGTCCATTTCGCTACGGTTCCGACGGATCAGAACTGGTAGCGGAAGCCCAGCTGCAGCGACCACTGCGAGACACCGACGTTGAAGCCGTCGGCGTCGGCGTTGGCCACGGTCGGCTTGTCGAGATACAACTGGTTGTACACGTACTTGCCGTTGTAGATGCCCTGCAGGTTGGCGACACGAGCGTCGGCGTAGAAGCCGTAGTCGTAGATCTGTCCCCAATCCTTGTTCAGCAGGTTGCCCACGTTCTGGATATCCAGCCAGATCTCGGACTTGTGGCCCTTCATGAAGCCCGGCAGTTCCTGGCTGATGCGCACATCGAACGTGTTGATCCAGCCGGTGCGGAACTCATTGGCCGGCGCGTAGCTGCCCGCGTACTTGGCAAGCTGCGGGTTGGCGGCCAGCCAGTCGTAGAACTGCTTTTCCAGGGCCGGATCGGCCCTGAAGGTGCCATTGGCATTGAGGGTGCCGAACAGCACATCGCCTGGGCCCGACGGCACGTAGAACAGGTCGTTGGCGGTGCGGTTGTCGCCGTTGGCGTCGCCGTTGTAGACGTAGCTGAACGGACGACCGCTGCGGCCTTCGTACACCAGGCCAACCTGGGTGCGGTAGTCGCCGAAGAAGTTGTGCTGCCAGTTCAGCTGGCCGCTGATGCGATCCTTGATCTCGTAGCGCGAGGTGTTCTCGGTCTCCGAGTTGGCATTGAACGCGTACTGGTAGCCCCAGCCGGAGCTGGCGGTCGAGCTGGTCAGGCTGCCGACTTCGGTGGCGTCGGTGTAGGTGTAACCCAGGGTCCACGACCAGTCGCTGCCTTCGGTGAACGGCTTGGTCAGCGAGACGGTGAACTGCGAGGTACGGCCCTTGTCGGTGTTGTCGACCAGGTAGACGTTGTTGAAACGGCCGTCGCGGCCATTGCGCGCGTCGCCCGAAGCCCACGGGCGGCCGGTACGGGCCGGGTTCCAGTACAGGTCGCGGCCATCCGGGCCAATGAAGCGCGGCTGCAGCTCGCCATCGACCACCGGGCCGAGGTTCAAGGCCTGGTAGTACAGCGCGTTCTTGACCTTGGTCAGCAACAGCTCGGCCGAACCGACGATGCCGTACCACGGCAGCTCATGGTCGAACGCCAGGTTGGCCTTCCACACCGACGGCAACTTGAAGTCGTTGCCGACGAAGTTGACGTTCTGCTGCGAGGAGCCCGCGGTGGTCGGCACATTCTGGTTCAGGCCATCGGGGCTGAAGGCCACCGGCGGCACGGCCGTCGCGTTGAACAGCTGATACGAGGCGTAGTTGAAGCCGGTGGTGGAGTAGCTGTTGCTCACCCACACGCTCGGCGCATCACCCTGGAACAGGCCCACGCCACCGCGCAGCTGGGTCGGGCGCTCGCTGTCGAAGGTGTAGTTGAAGCCGAAGCGCGGCTGGATCAGGAAGTCCTTGGAGAAGACTTCGCTGTTGTTGTAGCCGAAGTAGTCCGACGCAGCGGCGTTGTAAGCCGGGTTCGGGCTGGTGTCGGCGCGGTCGCCACGCAGGCCCAGGGTCAGGGTCAGGTTGCTGTTGACGTACCAGGTGTCCTGCACGAACAGGCCGATGTTCTTCAGGTTGAAGTCGGCGGCGATCGAGCCCGGCGAGGTCTCGGCGCTGAGGTCGTACTGGCTCCAGTTACCCGAAGCGAAGTTGTCCAGGCCGTAGAAGCGGTACACGCCCCACGAGTTGGCGCCGTAGTAGTTGAAGATTTCGTTGTCGCTGTAGTCAACGCCGAACTTCAGCTCGTGGTCGCCCAGGGTCCAGGTACCGGCACCGTAGTAGTTCCACGTCTTGGTCTGCAGGATGTTGTTCTGCGAGTTGGTCTCGGTGCCGAGGTACAGCACGTCGCCGGTCGGGGAGGCCTGCGAGCCGCCGAAGTAGATCGCCACGCTCGGCGCGGTGGTCGGGACCACGCGCACGGCCGAGTAGTCGCGGTAGGACACCTTGAACTCGGTCGAGAAGGTGTCGGTCCAGTCACTGAACACCTGGCCGACGTAGCTCTCGTTGCTCTTCTCGTGCTGGTACCAGTACGAGCTCAGCGAAACCTGGCTGGAACTGCTCATGCCGTTGATGCGCAGCTTGCTCTGCTCGAGCTTGCTGTAGCGCAGGCTGGCGCGGTGGGCATCGGAGATGTTCCAGTCCAGCTTCAGCGCGTACTCTTCGAGATCGGTGTTGCCGTTGCTGTCCAGGCCGCCGGCATCGAAGCCCCAGGTGTCCTGGGCAATCTGCTGAGCGCGCGCGATGTCGCCCATGTCGATGACCGCATTGGCCTTGCCCAGCGCCGAGCTGCCGAGGTCGGCGCCCGGTGCCTTCTGCTCGAACTTCTCGTAGTTGGCGAAGAAAAACAGCTTGTCCTTGACGATCGGGCCGCCCAGGGTCATGCCATAGGTCTTCTCGCTGTCGAAGCCGTTGAACTTGCTGCCGTCCGGGTTGTCGCCGAACCAGCTGCCGTCACGGTAGGAACCGTACACCGAGCCGTGGAATTCATTGGTACCGGACTTGGTCACCGCATTGACGGTGGCACCGGAGGCCGCGGCGATGGAGACGTCGTAGTTCGACAGGTTGATGTCGATCGCTTCGATCGCTTCCATCGACACCGGCTGGCGGCGGGTCGGCATGTTGTTGCCTTCCAGGCCGAAGGTATCCGAAGCGGACACGCCGTCGATGCTGATCGAGTTGAAGCGCGGGTTCTGGCCGCCGGCCGAGATGGTGCCCGAAGCGCGGTCGACGAACGCCACGCGCGGGTCGAGGCGCATGTAGTCCTGGATGTTGCCGTTGATCGACGGCATGGCCTCGATCTTCTGCTGGTCGATCGAGGTGCCGGCGCCCATCTTGTTGGCGCTGAACACTTCCGAGCCACCGGCCACGGCGATCGCGGTGACGGTGTCCAGGGTGGCCATATCGCCGGTCAACTGCGCATTGACGGTGTTGACCTGGTTCAGCGTCAGGTAGACGCCGTCTTCGGTCTTGGTGCCTTCGCCCGGCTTGGTGACGGTGATGGTGTACGGGCCGCCGACGCGCAGGCCGCGTGCGGTGTAGCGACCGGCGTCGTCCGTGGTGGCGCGGCTGACCGTGCCCGATTCCGAGTGGGTGATGGTCACTTCAGCGCCAGCCACCGGCGCGCCGGCCGTGGTGGTGACCACGCCGCCGACGCCGGCGGAGGTGCTCTGGGCGAAGACGGGGGCGGCGGCAAGTGCAGCCACGAGGCCAAGCGTGAGCTTGGACATGCGGAACGGACGCGGGTGGGTCATGGGCGGTAGCCTCGATGCGTTGGCGGATAGCGAAGAAAAACGGCTCAGCCATTGCCGTTGCAGGCAACGCGCTGTCTTGATCTGGGGGTCCCTACCGCCGCGCTGGTTTCTGCCGCAACGGTTAACAACAGGTTAACACGGTAAGGGCGAAATGTGACCGGCTCGTGACGACGAACGCGTTATGCGACGGCCAGGGAAACGCTTACAGCACAGCGACTTGCGATGAATCAGTCACTTATGTGCGGTCGCAGCATCGGGCCCGCTGCAAGGCCACGGTCAACCCACCCTCACCTGGCCTAAACAAGCCCGGCGCTCGCTTCAGATCGCGACGGGCAGCTTGAGGTAGGTGCCCAGGCCGTCGAGGAACATCTGCACCGAGATCGCCACCAGCAGCATGCCCATCAGCCGCTCCAGCGCCGACAGGGCGCGGATGCCCAGCAGCTTGTACAAAAGGGTGGCGCTGAACAGGATCGCCGAGGTCGCGCCCCAGGCGATCAGCAGGGCCAGGCTGAAGTCCGGCAACCGGTGCGGCTCGCCACTGCCCATCAACATCACCGCGGCCATGCCGGACGGACCGGCCACCAGCGGAATGGCCAGCGGCACGATGAAGGGTTCGCCGTCCGGGATCTCGCCCATCAGGCCTTCCGGCCGCGGGAAGATCATGCGGATGCCGATCAGGAACAGCACGATGCCGCCGGCGATGGAGACCGACTCCTGGCGCAGGTGCATCATTTCCAGCGCGTACTTGCCGCCCCACAGGAAGCCCATCAGCACGAATAGCGCGATCAGCAGCTCGCGCGCCAGCACCACGCGCTGGCGCCGCGACGGCAGCGGCTTGAGCACGCTGAGGAAGACCGGGATGTTGCCCAGCGGGTCCAGGATCAGGAACAGCAGCAGGGCGGCGGAGAGGATGGTCATGGCAAGCCTGGGGAAATCGGGTGCGGCCGGCGACTGGGCCGGCGCGCGCGGCAGGCATTGTCGGGCTTCGGCGTGGATTCGGCCAGTTGCGAGCGACGGTGTGTCGCGCCGCGACCGCGACGCGAGGGCCTAGATCGCTACTGCCTCGCCCGCCGGCAACGGCCGCCACAGCTGCCCGCGATGCACGGCGCCGGCAGGCGACAGCAACGCCACGCAAGCCTCGGCATACGCCTGCGCCGGCACCGCTTCCGTGTCTTCTTCGAGCAGGTATGCACGCGAGCGCAATGCGGTGCGCATCGGCCCCGGCTGCAAGCCCGACACCCGCACCGGGCCGGCCGCGGTTTCGCCGTGCAGGCTGGCAAGCAGTCCCTGCTGGGCGAACTGGGCAGCGCCATAGCCGCCCCAGTAGGCGTGGCCCACGCGCGCGGGATCATCGAGCACGAACACCAGCGCGGCATCCCCGCGCTGGCGCAACAGCGGCAGGCACGCCTGCGAGAGCCAGGCACGCGCGGTGAGATTGACGTGCAGCGTGCGCGCCAGCACTGCCGGGTCGGTCAATTCGAGCGGGGTCAGGCCGGGAAAATCGGCCGCGCAATGCAGCACGCCGTCGAGGCGACCGAGTTCGCTCTCGATCCGCTGCACCATCGCCGCGTAGTCCTCTGGCGTAGCGCCAACCAGGTCGAGCGGATAAATCAGCGGTTCCGGGCCGCGTGCGGCGAGACGGTCGTACAGCCGCTCCAGCTTGGCCGGCTTGCGGCCCAGCAGGATGACGGTGG
>DATCVI010000152.1:0-21749 GCA_036566925.1 Stenotrophomonas sp. | reverse complement strand
TCCAGGACGTGCCGGTGCGCACGGTGCTGCAGCTGATCGCCGAGGAATCCAGCCTCAACGTGGTCGCCTCCGACACCGTGCAGGGCAACGTCACCCTGCGCCTGGTCAACGTGCCGTGGGACCAGGCACTGGACATCGTGTTGCGGGCCAAGGGCCTGGACAAGCGCCGCGATGGTGGCGTCATCTGGGTGGCGCCGCAGTCCGAACTGGCCAAGTTCGAGCAGGACAAGGAAGACGCGCGCATCGCCATCGAGAACCGCGAAGACCTGATCACCGACTACATCCAGATCAACTACCACTCGGCGACCGCGATCTTCAAGGCGCTGACCGAGGCCAAGGGCATCGGCGGTAGCGGCGGCGGTGGTGGTGGTGGCGCCAACCAGCAGGAGAACGGCTTCCTGTCGCCGCGTGGTCGCGTCGTCGCCGACGAGCGCACCAACACGCTGATGATCAGCGACATCCCGAAGAAGGTCGCGCAGATGCGCGAGCTGATCGACCATATCGACCGTCCGGTCGACCAGGTCCTGATCGAAGGGCGCATCGTCATCGCGTCCGATACCTTCGCTCGCGACCTTGGCGCCAAGTTCGGCATCGGTGGTACTCGCCAGTACGGTGGCAACACCGCCACGATCGGCAGCTCGGCCAGCGGCGGCAACGTTTCGGCGACGCGAGGCCTGAATGTCAACCTGCCTGCCGGCTCGTTCACCAACGGCACGCCGACCAGCCTGGCCTACACGCTGCTGGGCGCCAACTTCAACCTGGACCTGGAGCTGTCGGCCCTGCAGGAAGAAGGCCGCGGCGAAGTGATCTCCAACCCGCGCATCGTCACCGCCAACCAACGCGAAGGCGTGATCAAGCAGGGTAAGGAAATCGGCTACGTCACCATCACCGGCGGCACGGCCGGTACTGCGGCCACGCCGAACGTGCAGTTCAAGGAAGTGTTGCTGGAGCTGAAGGTCACCCCGACCATCACCAACGACAACCGCGTTTTCCTGAACATGAACGTGAAGAAGGACGAGGTCGACCAGTACATCGAGTTGGATGGCTACGGCACCGTGCCGCAGATCAACCGCCGCGAGATCAACACCGCTGTGCTGGTGGACGACGGCCAGACCGTGGTTATCGGTGGCGTGTACGAGTTCACCGATCGCTCCAGCGTCAGCAAGGTGCCGTTCCTGGGCGACATCCCGTTCCTGGGCAATCTGTTCAAGAAGCGGGGCCGCAGCAAGGACAAGGCCGAGCTGCTGATCTTCGTCACCCCGAAGGTCCTGCGCGTGGCCAAGGGCGCCTGAGCCTTCACGGCCTCGCATCCTGTTGACCGAAAGGCCGCCTCCGGGCGGCCTTTCTATTTATAGCGAAAGCTCAGTGCCGACGTCCTCCGGCAGCGGTCGGTCGCGAATCCACTGGGTCGCAACCCATTTTTCGCCTGACAGCAACGGCATGCCGGCGTGCAGCAAGCGCGAATCGATTCGACCATGGGCATCGCCATAGGCGAAATACACACCCATTCCGCGGCTGGGTGCCACTTGCAGGCCGAGCGCCGGAAATGCCGTGGTGCCACCCTGCGCGACGTCGCGCAAATAGATGACCAGCGTGGCCAGGCGTTGGCCACCTTCGGCGTCGGGTTCATCGAAATTGTCGGTGTGCGGCTGGTACTCCCCGCCCACGCCGTAGCGCAACACTTGCAGCGTCTCGGCATGGTGCGGTTCGCAACCCATCAACCAGGCCAGGCGTGCCTGGATATTCTCGAACGCTGGAAATGTCGCCGGCCCGATCGGGGCGCGGTCGCTGGTTCGGGCGGGGTCGGGCCGCTGTGCACCAGTCTGTGGGTCGATCACCAGCGCCCTCTCCAGCTGTGGGCGCGCGGCTTCTATCAGTTCCTCGCACTCCGACGCACTGAGTACGCCTTCCAACAGTGCCACTGCCGGCTGCGCAAGCCGCATCACCTGGCGCACCCGGTGGCCCTCGAAAACCGCCTCCGAGCATTGCCGGAACGGGTAGGCACCAGGCCAGCAGTCGATGCCCGATTGACTTGGGCTCGACGTTGTCGCGAGCGCGGGCCTGCGTAGCGGCGAACGGCCGGTCAATGCCGAACGCACCGCATCGCTGGCGGCACGCGATGGCACGCCCTGCTGCTCTAGTTGAGCCACGACCTGACCGGGCGCTTGCCCACTGGCGAGGCGCTCGGCGATCCAGTCATGCCATTGGTTGAGCATGGGGAGGGAGGGTCAGCAGAATGGGCGCAAATTAGATCCCGGCGACCACGCGGCCGGGAGTATCTACCGACATGAATGGGTATTGGGAGCGAATTTTCGCAGTGCCCATGCGCGATGCGGCGGCCGAGGCAGCCACGGTGGCAGGTTGTGAAGCGGGCCACGTCCTCGCCGTACCGGTGAACCAATTCACGCCCAATCGGTCAAACTCGGCCTATGAACGCATCCACCCTTCCGGAACAGACAGCGGCCACGCCCGACCACGGGCCGCTGCATGACGCTTTCACCCACCTGCGCGAAGCGCTCTCGGCGCGCATCGTCGGCCAGTCCGCTTTGGTCGAGCGCCTGCTGATCGCCTTGCTCGCCGACGGCCACCTGTTGGTAGAGGGCGCACCGGGCCTGGCCAAGACCACCGCGATTCGTGCCCTGGCCGGGCACCTCGAAGCAGATTTCGCCCGGGTCCAGTTCACCCCCGACCTGCTGCCCGCCGACCTCACCGGTACCGAGATCTGGCGCTCGCAGGAAGGGCGTTTCGAATTCGTCCCCGGCCCGATCTTCCACCCGATCCTGTTGGCCGACGAAATCAACCGCGCCCCGGCCAAGGTCCAGTCGGCGCTGCTGGAAGCCATGGGCGAGCGCCAGGTTACCGTCGGCCGGCATACCTACGCGCTGCCGTCGCTGTTCCTGGTGATGGCCACGCAGAACCCGATCGAGCAGGAAGGCACCTTCCCGTTGCCCGAAGCGCAGCTGGACCGCTTCCTCATGCACGTGCGCATCGGCTACCCGCAGGCCGAGGCCGAAGCCGAGATCCTGCGCCTGGCGCGTGAATCGGCGCGCGATGCCTTGAAGGCGCCCGAGCCGGTCGCCGACCGCTTGTCGGTCGACACGGTGATGGCCGCGCGCCGCGCCGTCCTCGACCTGCATGTCGCGCCCAACCTGGAGCGCTACCTGATCGAACTGGTGCTGGCCTCGCGCGACGCGCACCGCTACGACCCGCAATTGGCCCAGCGGATCGCCTGGGGCGCCAGCCCGCGCGGTTCCATCGCCCTGGAGCGCTGCGCGCGCGCGCGCGCCTGGCTGGTCGGACGCGACTACGTTACCCCCGACGATATTCGTGCCGTGGCACCGGACGTGCTGCGCCATCGCATCCTGCCCAGCTACGAAGCCACCGCCGAAGGGTGGGATGGCGAGCGCCTGGTGCATGCGTTGCTGGACCGGGTGCCGCTGCCATGACCGGGTCCGCCGCTGGCGGGGGCGTCACAACTTGAGGCGAGCGTGAGCATGGCGTCGAGCGCTACGCCCGCCGGGGAGACGCCGGTCGCCGCGACCGGCCTTCGGCCCACCCTGGCCGAACTCATTGCCCTGCGTGGTGCCAGCCGGCACCGGGCACTGCCGGGACGTGGGCGGTTGGGCCTGGTCGGCCAATCGCCTTCCTCGTTGCGCGGGCGCGGCATGGAATACGCCGAGTCGCGCGAGTACGTGCCCGGCGACGACGCCCGTCATATCGATTGGCGGCTGACCGCGCGCAGCGGCCGTGCCCATACCAAGTTGTTCCAGGCCGAACGCGAACGCCTGAGCCTGATCGTGGCCGACACCGCGCCGACGCTGTACTTCGGCACGCGCACGCGTTTCAAGTCGGTGCAGGCCGCGCGGGCAGCCGCAGTGGCCGCCTGGCTGGCGCAGCGCCAGGGCGATCGCGTTGCCGCGTTGCGCGGCAGTGTGCGTGAAGCCCCGGTGGCACCAGCGGGAGGCGCGCGCGGTGTGCTGCGTGTGCTCGATGCGCTGGTGCGCTGGTATGCCGAGCCCCCGGCCGACGACGCCGGCCTGGCCCTGGCGCTGGACCATGCCGCCCGCCTGCTGCGCCCCGGTTCGCGCCTGACCGTATTCGCCGACCCGCACAGCGCCATCGCGCTGCCGGCCTCGCGTTGGTCCGGCCTGGCGCTGCATCACGAAGTGGTGCTGGTATTGCTGGTCGACCCGCTGGAAATGGCGCCGCCCGCGGCGATGCTGCCGTTCCTCAGTGGCGGCCGCCGGGTCGAACTCGACCTTGCCGCGAGCGCCGCGCGCGAAAGTTGGCAGCAGGAATTCGGCGCCCCTCTGCAACGGCTGCAGGAAGAACTGCCGGCCCGCCGCGTCACCGTGCGCGTGCTGCGCACCGATGACAGCAGCGATGCCTGGCTCGGTGGCGCGACCAGGGGAGCGCTGTGATGGCGCCAGCCGAGCTGCCGCTTCGCGACGTGCACTTGCCGCCCCCACCGGGCTGGTGGCCGCCTGCGGCCGGCTGGTGGTGGGCGGGCGCCGGATTGTTGTGCGTGCTGGCGGTCATCCTGTTCGTCGTGATGCGCCGGCGCGCACGCCGACGGCGCTGGCAGCAATTGTTCGAGCAGGACAGCGCCGGTGCGACGGCGGCCGTACGCATCGGCGCCATCTCGGCCTTGTTGCGCCGCGCTGCGCGTCGGCTCGATCCGCAAGCCGACACCCTGCAAGGCGAAGCCTGGTTGCAATGGCTGGACGGCGGCAAAGGAAAGGAATTCTCGCGCGGTGCCGGACGCATCTTGCTCGATGGCGGCTTCCGCCCGCACGCCAGTGATGCCGAACTGGCGGCACTCGAACCGCTGGCGCGGAAGCGGTTCCTGCAACTGATGGCGCGCAAGCGATGAGCCCGTTCGACGCCAGCGCGTGGCTGCAAGCCTTCGCCGGCAGCGCCTGGCCATGGGCCTGGTGGCTGTTGCCGCTGCCATTGCTGGTGTATCTGTTGCCGCCCCTGGCCAGCCGTTCCGCTGCCCTGCGCGTGCCCTATGGCGAGGCGCTGCAAGGCATCGCCGCGGACGCAGCGCATCGGCCGGCGTGGCGTCGCGTGCCCTGGCTGCTGGCATTGGCCTGGCTGTTCCTGTGCGCGGCGCTGTCGCGCCCGCAGGAGCTCGGCGTACCGATCACCCCGCCGCAGCAGGCCAGGCAGATGATGCTGGCGGTCGATCTGTCGGCGAGCATGACCGAGACCGACATGCAATTGGGCGGGCAAGTGGTGGACCGGCTCACCGCCGCCAAGGCCGTGCTCGCCGACTTCCTCGACCGCCGTCAGGGCGACCGCGTCGGCCTGCTGGTATTTGCCGAGCGCGCCTACGCGCTCACCCCGTTGACTGCCGACCTGGCCACCGTGCGCGACCAACTGCGCGATGCCGTAGTCGGCCTGGCCGGTCGCCAGACCGCGATCGGCGATGCGCTGGCGCTATCGGTCAAGCGCCTGCGCGAACAGCCCCAGGGCCAGCGCGTGGTGATCCTGCTGACCGATGGCGAAAGCAACGCCGGCAGCATCACCCCGGAGAAAGCGGCCGAACTCGCCGCGACTACCGGCGTGCGCGTGCACACGATCGCCTTCGGCGGTGCCGGCGGCTATTCGATGTTCGGCATTCCACTACCCGGCGGCGACGAGATCGATGAAACCGCGCTGCGCCAGATCGCCGACAAGACGGGCGGGCGCTTCTTCCGCGCCCGCGATGCCGACGAACTCGCCGGCATCTATGCCGAACTGGACCGGCTGGAGCCCGTGGCCGCCGCCGGCGTAGCGGTGCAGCCGCGGATCGAGCGCTATGCCGGTCCGCTCGCGGTGGCGTTGCTGCTGCTCCTGTTGCATTTCGCCTTGCCCTGGCGGCCGCGATGAGCACCTTCTGGCAGGCCTTCCACTTCCTGCGGCCGCACGCCTTGTGGGCGCTGCTGTTGTTGCCGTTGGTTGCACTTGCCTGGCACTCGCGGCTGCGTCGCGCCGATGCCTGGCGCGCCAACGTCGATGCGCATCTGTTGCCGGCCTTGCTGGCCAGCGGCGGTCGGCGCTCCTGGCTCGGTTTCCTGGCGGCGTTGCTGGCCGGCGCGATCGCGATCCTGGCGCTGGCCGGCCCGAGTTGGCGCCAGGATGCGCAGCCGTTGTTCCGCACGCATTCGCCGTTGGTGATCGCGCTGGACCTCTCCGCACGCACGCAGGCCGCCGATCTGCCGCCCTCGCGCTTGCTGCAAGCACGCGCCAAGCTGGCGACCTTGCTGCGCGAACGCCGCGCCGGCGAAGTCGCCTTGCTGGCCTATGCCGGCGACAGCTTCACCGTAGCGCCGTTGACCGACGATACCGGCAACGTCGCCTTGTTTTTGGACGCACTCGACCCTTCGGTAATGCCGGTCCCGGGCCAGCGCGGCGACCGCGCCATCGCCGCGGCGGTAAAGCTGCTGCAACAGGCCGAGTTTGCCCACGGCGACATCCTCTTGCTGACCGACCGTGCCGATGCCGCCGCGCGCACCCAGGCGACACAAGCGCAGCGCGCGGGTTATCGCGTATCCGCGCTCGGCCTGGGCACCCCCGCTGGCGCAGCCTATCGCGACGGCGACGGCAGCATCGCCCAGGCGCGGCTGGAGGAAGGCAGCCTGCAGGCATTGGCACGGGCCGGTGGCGGCCGCTATGCGCGCATCGGCAGCGGCGACGACGACCTGCGCGCCCTGGGCGTGCTCGACCCCGGTCGCGAAGACAGCAACGCGGCCGGCGAAAACGGTGGCTTGCAATGGCGCGATGAAGGCTATTGGCTGCTGCCGCTGGCAATGCTGTTGCTGCTGCCGGCCTTCCGCCGCCGTGGCGCCGTGCTGCTGGTGTTGCTGTGCCTGTCGCCGGCCTTGCTGCCCACCGCGCATGCCGCCGAACCGACCTGGTGGCGGCGCGCCGACCAGGTGGAACAGCAGCAATTGCAGGCCGGCGTGGAGGCCTATCGCCAGGGTGACTTCGCCGCCGCGCAACAACAGTTCCAGGGCATCGACAGCGACCAGGGCTGGTACAACCTTGGCAATGCGCTGGCGCGCCAGGGCCAGTACGACGAAGCCATCGCCGCCTACGACAAGGCCCTGGCCAAGCACCCGCGCATGGCCGACGCAGTCGCCAATCGCGCCGCGGTGGACGCCGCGCGCAAGCGCAAGCAATCCCACAACGACGACGGCGGCAAAGGCCAGGGCAACCAGGGCCAGCAGAACCAGAATTCGCAAGACCAGAAGGGCAACTCGGCCGGACAGCCGCAGGCGGGGCAGTCGCCCCCCTCGGCCGCTGACGCGCAGGGCCAGTCCACGCCGCAGGATCCGGCACAGAGCAAGCAGGACTCAGCGAAGCCTCAGCCGGGCCAGCGTGACAAAGCGCAGGACAAGCCAGAGCAAAGCGATCCGCAATCGCAGCAGCAAGCCGATGCGGCGCAACGCGAGCGCATGCGCCAAGCCATGGCCGGGCAACAGCCGCAAGACGCGCCGCCACAAGACGGGCAAATGCAGCGTAACGAGACGCCGCAACAACGCGAGCAGCGCCAGGCGCTGGAAGCCTGGATGCGGCGCGTGCCCGACGACCCGGGCAGTTTGCTGCGTACCAAGTTCCGCCTGGAAAACGAGCGCCGACAGAGAGAACAACCATGAGCGCACGTCGCCTGCTGTTATCCGTGATGTTGTTGGCCGGCGGCCTGGCCGCCGCTGCCATCGCCCCAGTACACGCGGCCACCCGCGCCTGGCTCGATCGCGATACCGTCGCCGCCGGCGCGCCGGTGACCTTGAACATCGAAACCGACCAGCTCACCGCCGGACCCGACTTCAGTCCCTTGCGCGGTGAGTTCGGCATCAGTGGCCAGCAAAGCAGCCGGCAGATGCAAAGCGTCAACGGCACCGTGACCACGCGCACCACGTTTGCCGTCGTGCTTACGCCGCGCAGCACCGGCAGCCTGACCGTGCCGGCCTTGCGTGTCGGCGCCGATACCACCGCGCCACTGCGCCTGACCGTTACCGCAGGCGCCAGCAGTGCGGCGGCCAATGCAGCCGCCACCCCTGCCAGGGGCGATGAAGCAGTGTTCGTCGAAACCCGTGTAGACGACACCCAGCCGTACGTGCAGCAGAGCGTCGGCGTGGTCGTGCGGCTTTACTACGCCACCCAGCTGGCCGCCGGCGCGCTCGAACTCGATGCCCCCGCTGGCGCCTCGCTGCAGCAGGTCGGCGATGACGGCAGTTCAGTGCAGACAATCAACGGCCGCGTCTACAACGTCGCCGAACGCCGCTACCTGTTGGTGCCCGAACGCAGCGGCGCGCTGGTGCTGCCCGGTGCGCGCTTCAGCGGCCGCGCGGTCGGCGGATTCTTCGATGATTACTTCGGCCGCGGCAATGGCGAACTCAATGCACGCAGCGCCGCCACCACGCTGCAGGTGCGTGCGCAGCCGGACCAGGCGCCGCAACCGTGGTTGCCGCTGCGCGACCTGCAATTGCGCTACATAGCCACGCCGCAACGCGCGGTTGCCGGCGCGGCGGTGCAAGTCGTGGTCGAGGCCACCGCCACGGGTGCCACCCGCGCGCAATTCCCGGACCTGGTGTTGCCGCCGGTCAGCGGTGCGCAAGTCTTCCCCGAGCCGCCGCAGTACGACGAGCGTTTCATCGGCGGTTCGCCGCAGCTGAAGATGACGCGACGTTTTTCCGTCGTCCCTAACCAGGCGGGCCCCTTGCTGGTGCAAGGGCCGCGGGTCGATTGGTGGGATGTGCGCGCGGGCAGCGCGCGCAGCGCCAGCCTGCCGGACCTGAAACTGGACGTGGCGGCGGGCAGCGGGGCGTTCGCCGCCGCACCGCCTGCCGCGGTACCGGCGCCGAGCGCCACGGCGGTGCTCAAGGCCGACAGCATGGCGGCGACGGCCAAGGCCACGCGCGCTTGGAAATGGCTGGTTGCCGCCCTTGCGCTGCTGTGGCTGGCGACGTTGGCGCTGGCGGTGTGGTTGTGGCGGCGGCGTCCCGCAGCTGGCGCAACGTTCGCCACGAACGCGCCGGCCCCGGGCGGCGCGGCGACGGGCGAGGCCAGGCCGAGCCTGGCCGAATTGCGCCGCGCGATCGACCAGGGCGGCCTCGATGAAGTGGCGCGTTGTCTGTGCCGGATGGCGGACGTGGCCGACCTCGATGCGGTGATCGCGCGCCTGGAATCGGTGCCGCAGCGCGAGGCCATTGCCGCGATGCAACGCGCACGCTGGGCCGGCGAAGGCGACGTGAGCCAGGCACGCCAGCGCCTGCGCGAGGCTTTCCGCAGCGCGCCGCAATGGCGCCCGCGCGAGTCGAAGCGCAGCGCTGAATTGCCGCCCTTGTACCCCACCGGCGAACGCGCGCCACGCTAGCGGGACACATCGCGAGCGCTTCAAAGCGGGCGGCCAGGGCAGGGCCCCTGTTAAAGTCGGGGCTTCGTTCGCACCACAGCAGGAGCCGCCGATGACGACGACCCCAACCCCTTCGCAGCCGCCACTTGGCCCATCCGTACCCAGCCGTGGCATTCCGCTGCACTGGAAGATGGGCATAGGCTTTATCGGCGGCCTGTTGTTGGGCCTGTTGGTGTTCTTCGCCGGCGGCGGCGAGTCGGCGTGGGTGCAGGCCCTGACCCGCTACCTCACCACGCCGTTCTCGCAGCTGTTCCTCAACTTGATCTTCATGCTCATCGTGCCGCTGCTGTTCTCGGCGCTGGTAATGGGCGTGGCCGACATGGGCGACATCCGTGCGCTTGGCCGCATCGGTTGGAAGACACTGGCCTATACCGTCGTGCTGTCCGGCGTGGCGGTGCTGCTCGGCCTGGTGTTGGTGAACCTGTTCAAGCCCGGCGCCGGCGTCGACCCGCAGTTGGCGGCGCAGTTGCTGACTGCCAACGCCGAGCGCAGCAAGGAGATCGTGGCCGGTGCCTCGGGCCAGCCCCAAGGCATGGACATGCTGATGTCGATCGTGCCGAGCAACGTGATCGCCGCCGCCTCCAGTAATGGTGCGATCCTGTCGCTGATGTTCTTCGCGGTGATGTTCGGCGTCGGCATGGTGCTCAGCGACCAGGAGAAGGTCGGCACCCTGCGGCGCGGCATCGAAGGCGTGTTCGAAATCTCGATGACCCTCATCGGCCTGGTCATCCGCCTGGCGCCGTATGCGGTGGCCTGCTTCATGTTCAATCTGGCTGCCCTGTTCGGCATCGACCTGCTGGTGAAGCTGGGCGCGTATGTCGGCGTGGTGGTGCTGGCGCTGGGCCTGCACATGCTGGTGAGCTACAGCATCGCAGTGCGTTTGGCCGGGCGCTCGCCGCTGCAGTTCTTCCGCCAGACCCAGGCGGCTACGGTCATGGCGTTCTCGACCGCATCCAGCAACGCCACGCTGCCGACCGCGCTGCGCGTGGCCGACGAAATGGGCCTGCCGCCGAAAGTCTCGCGCTTCGTGCTCACCGTCGGCGCCACCGCCAACCAGAACGGCACCGCGCTGTTCGAGGGCGTCACGGTGATCTTCCTGGCGCAGTTCTTCGGCGTCGACCTGAGCCTGGCGCAGCAATTCATGGTGATGGTGGTGTGCATCCTCGGCGGTATCGGCACCGCGGGCGTGCCCTCCGGTTCGTTGCCGGTGGTGGCGTTGATCTGCGCGATGGTCGGCGTCAATCCGGTCGGCATCGGCCTGATCCTCGGCGTCAACCATTTCCTGGACATGTGCCGCACCGCCTTGAATGTCACCGGCGACCTGGCCTTGACCACACTGGTGGCCAAAGGCGAGGAGTAATCCCTTCGCTGCGCAGAAGCGGGAGGGCTGCTGCCCTCCCGCGCCGCAGGGGGATCCTAGAACCGCATCGAATAGCGCAAGCCCAGGCTGTTGTCCCGCGCGTTGCTGGCGAAGGCTGCGCGCCAGTTCAGTTCAAGCAGGCTGTGCTCGGTCAGCCGCGCCGCTAGCCCGAGTGAGGCGAGTGTGCTGTTTTTGGCCAGCGGCGCGCCCCATACGGTGAAGCCGGGGCCTTGCCGCCATTGCATCTTTGCGGCCGGCGTAAGGTCGCCCTCGGCCCGCTGGTAGGCCAGGCTGCCGCGCAGGCTGAGCCAATCCTGGACCTGGCCCCGTCCCGCCAGGTCAAAGCCAAAGCGCAGACCGCCACTCCACAGTCCCAATGCCTGCCTGGCCGCCGCCACCGCCAGCGGCGCCTCCCCGCCTCGCTCCTGGGCCGCCTGGCTCCGCAGGCGCAAACCGGCGTATTGCACGAACGGTTCAATGCCGCCGCGGGCGCGCTCCCATCGATAACCCAGATCGACGAACCACTGCGAGATATTGACCTCATAGCGCGCCTGCGCCTGCGCCGCGGCGTCGCCCCCGGCGCCCGGTACCTGCCGCCGGCTGTTCACCTGTTGCCAGCTATGCAGCAGGCCGGCGCGGGCGCCCAGCTGGCCCCAGCGCTGGCTCACGTGCAGCCCGGCGTGGGTGGCCTTGATGTCGGCGCGGTCGTAACGCGCGCTCAGGCCTGCACTGCGCTTGCCGCCGCCACCGAAAAGTCCCGCCTGCCAGCCGCTATCGAACGCTTGGTCGTAGCCAACCAGTGCGGTGCTGCCGCTGAGCCGGGCGCTGTCGGCA
Organism: Stenotrophomonas sp.; assembly: GCA_036566925.1. Taxonomy (GTDB): domain Bacteria; phylum Pseudomonadota; class Gammaproteobacteria; order Xanthomonadales; family Xanthomonadaceae; genus Stenotrophomonas_A. Next base: position 10,152 of record DATCVI010000152.1, on the reverse strand, counting down.
TTGCCGTCACTGTCCAGGCGTCGCTGGCCCTGATGCACGTCCGCCCACAGCCCATGCCCCTTGCCCGCTGCCGATTGCGCAGTGAAGGTGTCCTGACCGTGGCGCGCGCGCGCCAAGGCCGCTTCGCGCGTGGCTTGCGTATCCTGCAGCAACAAAGCACGCACGCTGGCATGCAGCTCGCCACTCAACGGATCAAGCGCGGCGGGCAATTGCGCGGCTTGGAGCTGGGTCAGGCGTTGCGGCAGGACGTGGTTATCGGGCGTGCGATCGACCGCGCCCGCCACGCTGCGCTGGTTGCGGGTGCGGGCCGCGCTGGCCAGGGAGCGGCCACGACGGACCTGCGCCTGGATCGCATTGCCTTCGTAGTGCGCGGCGAATGCGAGGAAAGGGGTGGCCAGGGCGCCTTCGACCGCGGCGAAGCGACCTTCCAGGTTACGCGCGGCCAGCACGCGCCAGCGCTGGCCCAGCAGCGCGCCCGCGTCCGTGGGCAGCACGCGCAGGGTGCCGCCTTGCAGGCGAGCCTGGCCCTCTACCTGCAGCAGGTCGCTTTGTCCCCCGGTGGCGACTTCGGCCTCATAAACGCTGCCGGGCTGCTGTACGTAATCGCCGGCAATGGTCAGTGTGCCGATCGAGTGCCCCGGTGCGATGGTGCCTGCGATCCAGGTCGGGCCGAGCTGGCCATTGCCGTCCAGGCGGCTGCCGGCGTCGACATCGATGCGGCCGGCCACTTGCCCATCGACACGCGCTTGCGAAGCCATCAGCTGCAAGCCGCCGCCTTCGATGCGGCCGCGCTCGGCGAGTTGCAGTCGCCCCCCTTGCCGCACCCGCACGGGCGCACCGCTGATCTGGCCGCCGATCCAGGCGCGGCCACCGTTGATCTCGATCGCGCTGCCCGCCATCCGGCCGCTGAGATGCAGGTTGCCGTCGCTGCTTACCGATACCGGAGCGGAGAGCGCGTTGTTGCCGGAGAACTCCAGCGTGCCGCCATCCACCACAGCCCCACCGAAGCGGTTGTCGCCGCTCAAGCGCAACCAGCCGGGACCCTGTTTGATCAGGCGCCCGCTGCCACCGATCGCGTTGCGCCAATCGTCCCAGGCCGGGCCGCTCCACACCGGCGTGCCGCCGCCTGGCCGGTCCATGTTGACGGTCATGTCCACCCGCAATTGACCGGGTCCATCGATCGCCTTGCGCAGGTCGACCATGCCCCAGCCGAAGATATCGTCCACGCCGGGTGCGCCAAGGTCGCGTGCGGTGGTCAGCAGTACGTCGCGGATACCGGCGTTGTTCAAGTAGGGATAGCGCTGCATCAGCAAGGCCAATGAGGCGGTGACGTGCGGCGCCGACATGGAGGTGCCGCCCATCTTTGCCAGGCCGGTCACGGGCCGCTGCTGGGCGGCCACCTCCAGCCCAACGACCTGGCCTTGTGCGTCGCGCACGGGTGTCGCCTGCGCTTGGCCGCTGACCACGGAAGAGAGGATGTCCTCGCCGGGGGCCGCCACGCACCAGTCCCGGCTCAGGCCGCAGCGGGAAGAAGTTATATCGAGTTTGCCGGCGGCGTTGGCGCTGACGACACTGAGCCAGTGCGGCTCCAGGGCCGGGATGTACCGCGGCAGTGCCGCGAGCACATCAGCCGACGCTCCTGCATCGTTGCCGGCAGCCCAGACTTGGATCAAGCCTGTTCCAAGCGTGGCCGCCGCGATCGTTTCGATTTCCTTGGTGTGTTTCTTGAACTGGGCATCCACAGTGGCAACGGTGTCCGGGCCCTCCGCACGAAAGCCCCAGCTGTGGTTGATCGCGCGCACATTTGCTTTGCGCAACGCTGCATAGCCTTGCTTCAGCGCCTCGGTCGGCCGTTCCACGCTCAATACCTTGCCGCCTGCGCGGTCGAGCATGCCCGGCATGTCCATGTAATCGTCACCAACGAGCGCTAGGCTGAATAGCCGCGCCTCCGGTGCAACGCCTTGTACGCCTTTGCCATCGCGCGCAGCGACCATCGTGCCGGCGACATGCGTGCCGTGTTCGTGGTGACGACCCCAGGCGGCCTCTTGTTCCGCTTCGGCTTTCTTCTGCGGACTCATGTCCAGTAGGGCCGCGTTCCAGTCGGTGTAAGTGATGATCGGGCGGCCACCATCGGAGCGAAAGCAGGCTTTGTCGCCGGTGAGATGGCGGCTGGACTCGCAAAGCTTGCCGTCCTTGTCCCGGCCCTGCATGACCAGGCCGAAAACGCGCCCAGCCAATTCGGGGTGGCCCACATGCACCCCGCTGTCGAGGAGGGCGATGGCCTGGCCACGACCGTCCAGCCCGCGCGCGTACGCATGTTCGGCGTTGATGAGGGTCAGGCCGGGTGTGGCCTTGATATCCGCGCGTGCTTCCGGTGAGCCGGCCAAGGCGAGACATACCGCCAGCGCGAGCGTGTGGCGTGCGATCGATAAAGTGCTCTCATTCATGACAATGCCCTTTAGGTGGAAGTCCCCCCTTGACATCCAAAGGCATCGGTCTCTTGCGCGCACCCGCCAACCGAACCGCTTGCGTGCGCGTTTGTGACCTTTCCATGCGCGCGCGCTCGCGCCGCCCCCGGCTCGGCGCCAGGCGATGTGGGACAATGGGCCTGCCGCCCCTTGCGGTGTCCCTTCCGCTGCCAAGACGCCCCATGACCCAGCCCACCCGCCGCCAGCTGGCCAACGCCATCCGCTTCCTCGCCGCCGACGCGGTCGAAACCGCAAAATCCGGACACCCGGGCATGCCCATGGGCATGGCCGACATTGCCGAAGTGCTGTGGAACGATTTCCTGCGCCACAACCCGGTCGACCCGAAGTGGTTCAACCGCGACCGTTTCGTCCTGTCCAACGGCCACGGTTCGATGCTGCAGTACGCCCTGTTGCACCTCACCGGCTATGACCTGCCGCTGGACGAGCTCAAGCAATTCCGCCAGTTGCACAGCAAGACCGCCGGCCACCCCGAGCGCAGCGAAACCCCCGGCGTGGAGACCACCACCGGCCCGCTCGGCCAGGGCTTCGCCAATGCGGTCGGTTTCGCCCTGGCTGAAAAGCTGCTGGCCCAGCGCTACAACCGCGAAGGCCACGCCATCGTCGACCACCGCACCTGGGTGTTCATGGGCGACGGCTGCCTGATGGAAGGCATCTCGCACGAGGCCGCTTCGCTCGCCGGCACCTGGGGCCTGGGCAAGCTGGTCGCGTTCTGGGACAACAACCACATCTCCATCGACGGCAACACCGATGGCTGGTTCACCGACAACACGCCCGAGCGCTTCGAAGCCTACGGCTGGCACGTGGTGCGCGATGTCGATGGCCACAACCCGGACGCAATCAAGGCCGCCATCGAGCAGGCCCTGGCCGAGGAAGGCAAGCCAACCCTGATCTGCTGCCGCACGATCATTGGCTTCGGCGCGCCGACCAAGGCCGGCAAGGAGTCCTCGCACGGCGCCGCGCTCGGCAAGGAAGAGCTCGAAGGTGCACGCAAGGCGCTGGATTGGCCGTATGCACCGTTCGAGGTGCCGCAGGCGATCTACGACGGCTGGAACGCGGTCGATGCCGGCAAGCACCTGCAGGCCGAATGGCAGCAGGCTTTCGCCGCGTATGAAAAGGCATTCCCGTCCGAAGCGGCCGAGTTGCTGCGCCGCTACAACGGCCAGTTGCCGCAGGACTTCCTCGCCCAGGCCGATGCCTTCATCGCCAAGGCCCAGGCCGATGGCCAGACCATTGCCTCGCGCAAGGCTTCGCAGCTCACCATCGAAGCATTCGCGCCGTTGCTGCCGGAAATCGTCGGCGGCTCGGCCGACCTGGCGCATTCCAACCTCACCTTGTGGAAGGCCAGCAAGTCCGTGGCCACCAGCGACCCGAACGCCAACTACGTCTATTACGGCGTGCGCGAGTTCGGCATGACCGCCATCGCCAATGGCCTGGCCCTGCATGGTGGCTTCATTCCGTTCGATGCCACGTTCCTGGTGTTCAGCGACTACGCCCGCAACGGCGTGCGCATGGGCGCGTTGATCCCGGCCCACGCCATCCACGTCTATACCCACGACTCCATCGGCCTGGGCGAAGACGGCCCGACCCACCAGCCGATCGAGCATCTGGCCTCGTTGCGCTACATTCCCAACAACGATGTCTGGCGTCCGTGCGACGCGGTCGAATCGGCGGTGAGCTGGAAGGCCGCCATCACCCGCCAGGACGGGCCGAGCTGCCTGGTGTTCAGTCGCCAGAACCTGCAACACCAGCCGCGCAGCGCCGAGCAGGTCAAACAGATCGAACGCGGCGGCTACGTGTTGGCGGACGCCGAAGGTGGCGTGCCCGATGTGATCCTGATCGGCACCGGCTCGGAAGTGGGCCTGGCGACCGAGGCGAAGAAGCTGCTCGACGCGGCCGGGTTGAAGACCCGCGTGGTGTCGATGCCGTGCACCGACGTGTTCGACCGCCAGGACGCGGCCTACCGTGAATCGGTACTGCCGAATGCGGTGCGCAAGCGCGTGGCGGTGGAAGCGGGCGTGACCGGCTTCTGGCGCAAGTACGTCGGCCTGGATGGCGACGTGGTGGGCATCGACAGCTTCGGTGCGTCGGCGCCTGCGGAAGTGCTGTACAAGCACTTCAACATCACCACCGATCACGTCGTGGCGGCTGCCAAGGCGCTGTGATTGCGCTGCGTTGAACTACCAAAAGGGGCCGGCTTCCGCCGGCCCTTTTTTATTGCCTCAGCCTGCTGGCCCTTAGAGCGGCTGCCCGTCATGCAGCACCGGATAGGGGTTGAGCGCTTCGCCCTCCCACCAGCGCCGCTCGGGGCCGAGCCGGAAAATCGCGAAATGCAGGTGCGGCGCCGCCGGATTGGCATTGCCGGTACTGCCAACGTAGCCAATCACCTGGCCGCGCTTGATCGCCTGCTTCTCCGCCAACCCGTCCGCATAGCGCTGCAGGTGCGCGTAGTAGTACGCGTAGCGGCCGCTCGGCTCGAACTGGTAGATCGTCAGGCCGCCGCGCTTGCTGTCGAATAATTTCTCGACCGTGCCGTCGGCCACCGCCAGCACCGGCGTGCCGGTGGCGGCCATGATGTCGATGGCATCGTGCACGCGACCTTCGCTGCGCGCATCGGTGAAAGTGTCGTGCAGGTCGGCGCGGCTCAGGCCCTGCACCGGCAGCAGCAAGGCACCTTCGCTGCCTGGCGCCGAAGGCGTTGCCGACGCAGGCGCCGGTGGCGGTGCCGGTGCCGGTGCTTCATGGCTGGCTTCCGCCGTGGGTGCGACGGGCGAGGGCGGCGTCGGTGCCGGTGCGGGGGCGGGGGCGGCACTCGATACCGGCGGTTGCGCCTCACCATGGGCGGCAGGTGCGTGCTCCGGAACACCCGCCGCCTGCGCCAAAGCCTGGTTGATCTCCGTGCCGGTGGAAACCGTCTTCGGCCCGTACAGCCACAGGTAGCCTGCGGCGCCAATCAGCAACCCGGTCACCAGCAAGGCCAGGGTCTTCATCGCTTATTCCTCCAGTATCGCCGGCAGCGAAGGTGCCACCGCGGCGGCAACAGTGAGCGCATCCCAGTTGGTCAGGCGGATACAGCCATGCGATTCGGTCTTGCCGACATGCCCGGGTTCGGGCGTGCCATGGATGCCGTAGTGCGGCTTGGACAAATCGACCCACACCGGACCCACCGGATTGTTCGGGCCGGCCGGCAGTGTCGCCTTGCGATCGCCGCTGTCGGCATCCCAGAACAACTTGGGGTTGTAGTGAAACTTCGGGTCGCGCGAAACGCCGAGGATCTTCCACCGCCCGATCGGCAGCGGATCGTGCTGGCTACCAGTGGAAGCCGGAAACTGAGCGAACACCTTGCCCTGCGCGTCGCGCAAGGAGACGGTCGAGTCGGATTTATCGACCACCACCGAGGCCGCCTTCGGCAACGGTGTCGTGTTGGCCACTGCCGGCACGCGCAGCACGGTGCCGACGCGGCTGAAATCGGCGGTCGGATTGAGCGCCTTGATCAGCGCCGGGCTGGCGTGGAAACGCTCGCCCAACGCCTCTTCGAGCGATTGATAGCCCATCGCCGGCAGTTGTGCCTGCTCGGCCGGCTTCTCCGGGATTTTTACGAACGGGCCGGCGATGTCTGCTTCGGTCAGGGTGTAGTCGACCAGCGTGGGCGCGGTGTCCGCAGACAGCGCCTTCCAGGTGTCCTCGTCGAGTTCGCCACTGGGCTTGAGTTCGTGCGCGCGCTGGTAGCCGCTCACGGCGCGGCGCTGGTTGGAGCCGAGCAGCGCATCGATTTCGCCGGGCGAGAAATGCGCGCGATCCAATAGCACCTGCGCGGTGAAGTTCGAGCGCGGGCCGATGTCCGGTGGCGTGGCCGCGGGCGGCATCGGCGCTTGCGCAAACGCGGCCAACGGCGACAGGCACAGCAACAGGGCCAGCGAATGTGATGACGGTGTGCGCATCGGCATGCAGTGCTCCGGGAGACGTGGCCGCAGCTTGCCGTGGCCGCTTGCGCGCGCAGCGTGAAAACGCTGGCTGCGCGCTGACTGCTTTGTTCAGCCCGTGGTGCGCGCCAGGGCGTGGCGCAGCAAGCGCGCCTGCAGTTTCTCGCCAAGGCCATGCGGTGTCTGCAACGACATGCGCTGCAACGCGGCATTGTCGTCGGCCACTGGCCCTGCCAACGCGCTCAACAGCAGCCGCAGCTTTCCTTGCCAATTTGCGCTGCCGGCCTTGAGCCAGGCCAGTGCGCGCAGTAACCGCTGCTCGACCTCGCTGAAGTCGCTACCCAGGGGGTAATCGGGCAGGGTGCCATCGCGCCGGAACGGGGCCAATGCCGCTGCCAGCTGTTCGGGCGTGTTGCGTTGCCACTGTGGCGGTGCGACAAAATCAGGGCGCAGCTTGCGCGCGGCCTTGGCCGCCGCGACCAGCCCGGACTGGAACGGCGCTTCGGCAATCGCGGTCATCGCGATGGCGCAGCCTTCATCGGTCACGCCGAGCAGGTCGGCGATGCCGTATTGGCTGACGTACACATCGCGAAGGTGGCGCGGGATCGTGGTGTGGCCGTAGGCCCAGCGCACGTTCGATTCGAGCTCGCCGCCGGCCTCCTGGCGGCTGGCGCGGAACATCAGCACGCTGCGCGCATCCTCCAGCGCATGCGCCATCGCAACGAAGTTGTACTGGCCGCCGACGCCGGAGACGATGCGCCCGTCCTCCAGCCCGTCTGACACCGCCGCACCAAGGGCGGTGGCCATCATGCAGCTGTTGAAGAAGCGTGCGTCGTGGCGTTGCAGCCGCTCCAGCGCTTCGTGCCCGCCATAGAGTTGGTTGATCTCGCTGATCCGCCGCATGCCGACGCCGTGGCGGCCATCGCCAACGCTGCGCAGCCATTCGTAGAACTCGGCCGAACCGAGATAGAACGCGCCGTGCAGGAACTCGCCTTCGGCCTGTAGCCGCGCATGATCGGCGGCATCCGCGCTGCCATCGTGCAGGCGTTGCATCAGCGCGGCGTCATCGTGGACGCGGCGGCGAATCACCCCGGTCTGCACCAGGCGGCGGAAGCCTTCGTTGAGCATTTCGCTGCAGCCGTACAGGCCTTGCTCGAAGGGATCCAGGCCGCCGTGGTCGCGCACCAGCGGGTGTGCAGCCAGGCCGGGGTCCAGTGCATCGAGCACGGCGCGATAACGCGCGTTGTCGGTATGCCGAAGCACCAGCGCATGGCTGAGGGCATCGGCAAGCGCGCCGATGCCGATCTGCAGCGTGCCGCCGTCGCGCACCAGGGTGCTCGCATACAGGCCGATCGCATAGTCGGCATCGCCCACCGGCTGGCGCGGCAGTGCAAACAGGCGTGGATAGGGCGCGGGCGGTTCGATCACCAGGTCGAAGAAATCCGCCGGCACCACCGCGCTGCCGTCCATCCACGGTAGCTGCGGGTCCACCTCGGCCACCATCAGCGGCCGTGGCAGGCCGCGGCGGGCGATCGCGTCGAGCAGGTCCTGGGTCAGGTCGTTGTTGCACGACAGCGACAGCCGCTGCCCATTCGGTTCGCGCGCCACCTTCTGCACCACCAGGTTCGGCGCGCGCTGGGCGACCGCGTCGGCGGCCATCGTGTAGTTCAAGCTGGTATAGCCGCGCTGGGCCTGGCGCGAGCGCAGCATCGCGCCGGATTGCATGTAGAACTCTTCAACCTGGATGTGCGCCGGCAATGCATCGCGGCGCATCGCCTCGACGTAGGCCAGGCGCGGAAAATCCTCGCCGAAGTGGCGCTGCGCGAACGGCGCCAGGAAGCGGCCCTCCAGGCCCGCGGCAGGCGAGGGCGGGTCCAGCGACAGCGCGGTGTAGATCTGCATCGGCCGCGCTGGATCGGCGGCAGCACGGTCATAGAGCGCGTTGAGCAGGCGATGCGGCTTGCCCAGGCCCAGCGGCGCACCGATGCGCAGCTCGCCCGGTACGCGTTGCAGGATCAGGTCGGTGGCCGCTTGCAGATCATCGAGGGGGTCGGTCATGGCGCACAGCGTAGCCCAGGCGTGCCCGCCAAGGTCGCGCCAGCGGGCTTGACAAGCTTTTCGATTACGCGCGTAATCGGAAAAAATTTACGGGTGTAATCGTATGTCCGAAGCGTTGGCCATCAGCGATGCGGAAGCCGTGGTGATGCAGGTTTTGTGGCAGCGCCAACCGTTGGCCGCCGAGGACGTGTTCGCCGCCGTCGCCGCCCGCAACGGCTGGGCCGAGCCCACGGTCAAGACCTTGCTCAATCGATTGCTCAACAAGGGGGCGATCGCCGCCACTAAACAGGGCCGGCGTTATCTGTACTCGCCCAGGATCGAGCGCGCGCAGTGGGTGCAACAGCAAAGCGAGGGCCTGGTGGACCGCGTGTTCGGCGGTCGCGTGGCGCCGCTGGTCGCGCACTTCAGCGAACGCGGCAAGCTCAGTGCCGAAGACATCGCCGCGCTCAAGCAGCTGTTGCAGGAGCTCGACGATGAGGGCTGAGCTGCTCACCCTGCTGGCGGCCAGCGCCGTGCTCAGCCTGGGCTGCCTGTGGGTGCTGGTCTTGCGCGTGCCGGTCCGCCGGCGGCTCGGTGCCGGCGCCGCGTATGGCCTGTGGTGCCTGCCGCCGTTGTGCCTGCTCGCGATGGCATTGCCAGCACCGAGCGACCGTTCGGTCCCGATCCACGAAATAGCGCGCCTGCCGGTGTCCGTGCTTGGTGCCGGCGCCGGGCAAGGCGATGAGTGGCAAGCGACGCGCTGGCTGTTGCTGTGGGCGCTGGGGTCGCTTGCCTGCCTGTGTTGGCAGGCCTGGCGGCAGCATCGCTTCGCGCGCGCGCTCGGACGCCTGCAAACGGTGCCGCATCCCAAGTTGCCGCTCTATCGCGCAGAACGCGACGCCGGCCTGCCCGCGCTGGTCGGCCTGTTGCGACCGCGGATTGTGTTGCCGCCCGACTTCGAACACCGCTATAGCGCGCCGCAACGTGTGTTGCTATTGCGCCACGAAAGCGTGCATTGGCGTCGCGGCGACCTGCCGTGCAATGCCATCGCCACGCTGCTGCTGTGCCTGCAATGGTTCAACCCGCTGGCCCATTGGGCCATGGCTGCGTTCCGGCGCGACCAGGAGATGGCCTGCGATGCCCGCGTGCTCGCCGCACGCCCGCGTCAGCGGCGGCTGTACGGCGAAGCGATGTTGCTCGCCGGCGTCGGTGTGCCGCCACCCCTCGGCTGTCCCTGGCGCTCGCGCCATCCGCTCAAGGAGAGAATCGAAATGCTCAAGCAACCCGCGCCCGGTATCCGCCAGCGTTTCGTCGCCTTGCTGGTTATTGGTTTGCTCGCAGGGGGAAGTGCATACGCGTCCTGGGCGGCCCAGCCAGCCAAACCACACGCATCGGCGTCGAAGGTCGCCCAGCGCGAGATCAGCCAGGCGTATCCGTTGCCCAAGCCGGTGTACCCCAAAAACGCCTATGCCAAGGGACAGAGTGGCCGTGTCGTCCTGCTGCTCGACGTGAGTGCCGATGGCAGTGTCGAGAACGTCATGGTGAAGGAATCGCAGCCGGCCGGCGTGTTCGATGCGGTATCGATCGCTGCTGCCCGGCAATGGGTGTTCCAACCCAGCATGAAGAACGGCAAGGCGGTGGCCGGCCGGGTGCAGGTGCCGGTCACCTTCGAACTGGACGAGTCGGCGGCGGGGCCTTCGCCCGGC
>DATCVI010000151.1:0-2265 GCA_036566925.1 Stenotrophomonas sp. | reverse complement strand
CCCCGCCGCGCGCGCCGTTTTCGTAGACAGCGCGGTCGCTTTGTTGCGCAAGTATGACCTTGACGGTCTCGACATCGACTGGGAATACCCGACCCTGCCCGGCCCGGGTATCAGCCACCAGCCAGACGATCGGCGCAACTTCAGCCTGTTGCTGGAGGCGTTGCGCGAGCGCCTTGACGCCGAAGGGCAGGCACAGGGCAAGCGCCATTACCTGTTGACCATTGCCTCGGCCGAAGGGGAATTCGCCCAGGGGCTGGAGCTGCCCCGCATCGCCCGGTCGCTGGACTGGATCAACCTGATGACCTACGACTTCTACGGCAGCCTGACCCCGACCACCGGCCACCACGCCGGCTTGAGGCCGACACCGGGCGCGCCGGCTGGCGCACGCAACGCACAGGCCGCGGTTGGGCAGTACCTCGCCGCCGGCGTGCCGGCCTCGAAGATCCACCTTGGCGTGGCCTTCTATGGCCGCCGCTTCGCCGAGGTAACGCCGAACAATGCCGGGCTGTTGCAGCCGTTCGGCAGTGATGGCGGCTTTATCTCCTGGCGCGACATTGCCGACACCCGCCTCGGCCAGCCGGGCTGGGAACGGCATTGGGACACACAGGTGCAGGCGGCCACGCTCTGGAATGCCGACACCCGGCAGTTCATTACTTACGACGATCCACAATCGTTGCGCGCTAAGATCGACTACGTCCGCGAGAAAGGCCTGGGCGGACTGATGTATTGGGAATATCGCCAGGATCGGGACGAAGAATTGCTGGATGTGCTCGTGCAGGGCCGCGACCGACCCGGGAATTGATCAGCGCACGACCCGGGCGGGATCGACAGCGCCGGCATGAATCCAGGCGTTGCCGTGGCGTCCGACCAGAACGTGGACCTTGCCGTGGCGCTCGAACCACCCCGCCAAGGTATTGCGAGCCGGCGACAGGCGCATCGTGAAGCGGTCGGGGCGTGGCGAATTTGCGAGATGGCCGCGCAGGACGCGCTCGCCGCGCTGCATCGTGACCTGGTCGATCACGGCGACCATCTCGGCACCCTTCACGGATGGCACGGCGAACGCATCGCCTACCTGCAGCGCGACGATCCGCTCCGGATCGAACTGCACGAACGCGTCCGCTTTCTGCAGCCATTCGCCTTCCAGCTGCGGGAACGCGCGCCAGACCTGCGCCATCGCGCACGGAGCGAATATCGACTGCACATTGGTCAGCGCGCGTGACATGGCTACCGCGCCGAGACGGTGAGAGATGCTCGCGGCGCTGGCGTGCGCCGCGCCTGGCAGCACGGCGAACAGCACCGCGGCAAGACTGATCAGGTTGGCAATGAATTTGAGTTGCATGGCGACGAATCCTCCGCACCGGCGATGCCCTGCGAGACATGCAGGGCCCACGCGCGGTGACGATGCGCATTCTGTTGCCATGGCAACTCGATCCCCATGCGATTAATCTCACGAATCACACGATCCAAGAGGTCCGCGAGCAATTGCGCTGGACGCGGACCAGGGCTTCTGCCGCGTCGCGGTTCAAGAAAAAAAAGGGCCGGCATTGCCGGCCCCTTTCCAGCGTTCGCGCTACTGCCCTCAGAACTTCGCGCTGAACTCCACACCCCAGGTGCGCGGCTCGTTCAGGAAGCCGGTGAGGTTGTTGAAGTCGATCGCGCCGACCACGCGGGTCTGGTCGGTGATATTGCGGCCGAACACCGCCACGTCATACAGGCCATAGGCCCAGTTGTAGCCCACGCGCATGCCGCCTTCCAACGAGCTGCGGCTACGGAACTCCGGCGACTCGTACAGGAAGAAGTTCACCGCGCTGCGGTAGGCCCAGTCGGTATAGACGTAGATCTCATTGCCGTTGGCCATCGGGAAGCTCAGGCGCGCGGTGGCGTTGTGGATCCACTTGGGCGCCTGCGGCAGCGGGTTGCCGTTGACCAGGGCAAAGGTGCCGCCGTTGATCACCGTGGTCGGGTCGGTGATGGTGCAACCACCGCCGCAGATCGCCACGGCCAGGTCGGGGTCCTTGATCTCGGTGTCGTTGTAGCTGCTGCCCAGGGTGACCAGCAGGTTGTCGCTGAGGTAGGCCTCGAAGTCGAGCTCGGCGCCCTGGCCGATGGTCTTGTCGGCATTGAGCAGGGTCGCGGTATTGCTCGCCCCGCCCACCGCGATCAGCTGCTGGCCGTCGACGTCGTAGCGGAAGATGTCGAAGCCCAGGCGTGCGCGCTTGTCGAACAGGTCGGCCTTGATGCCGATCTCATAGGAGATGACCTTCT
>DATCVI010000150.1:0-4308 GCA_036566925.1 Stenotrophomonas sp. | reverse complement strand
GCTGGAACTGACCGCCGATGGCCACAGCCTGGTCTACACCTTCGACGTGCAGGCCGAAGACACCGGCATCGGCCCGCTGCTGCGCCAGCTCAACGACCACGGCATCGACTTCAAGGACCTGCATTCGAGCGAGAGCTCGCTGGAGGACATCTTCGTCAGCCTGGTGCACGGCGCCCGACCGGCTGCCGCGCAGGAGCCCCGCGCATGAACCTGTATGCGATTCGCGCCATCTACCGCTTCGAAATGGCGCGCACCTTCCGCACCCTGACCCAGTCAATCGCCTCGCCGGTGCTGTCGACCTCGCTGTACTTCGTGGTGTTCGGCGCGGCGATCGGTTCGCGCATGGGCGCCATCGACGGCATCAGCTACGGCGCCTTCATCATCCCGGGCCTGATCATGCTCTCGCTGCTCAGCGAGAGCATCTCCAACGCCTCGTTCGGCATCTACATGCCGCGCTGGGCCGGCACCATCTACGAGGTGTTGTCGGCACCGGTGTCGTGGGTCGAGATCGTGCTGGGGTATGTGGGCGCGGCGGCGACCAAGTCGGTGATGCTGGGTTTGCTGATCCTGGCCACGGCACGCCTGTTCGTGCCCTATGAGATCGCCCATCCGGTTTGGATGCTGGGTTTCCTCGTGCTCACCGCGCTGACCTTCAGCCTGTTCGGCTTCATCATCGGCATCTGGGCCGACGGTTTCGAGAAACTGCAGGTGATCCCGCTGATGGTGATCACCCCACTCACCTTCCTCGGCGGCAGCTTCTATTCGATCTCGATGCTGCCGCCGCTGTGGCAGAAGGTGACTTTGTTCAATCCGGTGGTCTACCTGATCAGCGGGTTCCGCTGGGCATTCTTCGGCCGCGCCGATGTCCACATCGCGGTCAGCGCGGGCATGACCTTCGTCTTCCTGCTGCTGTGCATCGGCGTGGTCTGGGCGATCTTCCGCAGCGGCTACCGGCTCAAATCGTGACAGCGGCAGCGCCGCCGTCAGCCGACTTCACTCGGCGGTGGCGTTCAGCCAGAACGGCTCCACGGTGCCCTTGACCTTGATGGTGATGGGGTTGCCGCGGCGGTCGCGCGACTTGCCTACCTGCACCTTGATCCAGCCTTCGCTGACCGAGTATTCCTCGACGTTGTCGCGGTCCACGCCATTGAAGCGCACGCCCACGCCGCGGGCCAGTACGGCCTCATCGTGGAACGGGCTGCGCGGGTCGACGGCGAGATGGTCGGGAGGCGTATCGGTCATGTCCGGAATGCTCTGCGGGCGGGGGCGGTAGGATAGCCGGGAACGCCGCCAGGGCAACTGTCGATTGCCCGGCCGGCACGGCGGCGTAGACTTTTCCGCTCCCAACTCAGGTTCGACCGCACATGCCCGACAACAGCGCCGACTACGAAGACGACGAAGGCCTGCTCCCGGATTTCGACGATGTCGATGGCCATGCCGCCCGCATCTGGAACCTGCTGGTCCTGATCAACCCCGGTGACGAGGACACCGCGCTGCGGCAGTTCGACCACTGGCGCGAGGCGATGGGCGAGGCCGCCGACGATCCGGAAAGCGATGAATGGCTGGAGGCACTGGCCGAGGCGATCGACTGGACCTCCGGCTTCCGCATTGCCGCCGACGACGTGCAGGCGCTGGTGACCGCGCTGAACGAACTGGCCGAGCGCTGGAACCTGCGCATCGACTGGGGCGGCGACCTCGACGACGAGGACTTCGCCGAGGCAGTGGATGTTCCGACGCTGCTGGGCGTGGCCTATGACCGCCTGCGCGAGCATGGTTATTCGCTATGGACCTGGAATACCGGCGGCGACGGGCACGCGGGTTGGATCGCGCTCAGCCGCGATGATGAGGCGATGCTGGCGTTGACTTCGTTGCTTGGGGTCGAGGTTCGGCCGGGCAGCGATCCTTTTTGAGCGCAGCTCAAAACGGATGGCGGACGTTGTGCTTTCGCCCTTCTGGAGGAGGCCTTACGGCGCTTCGCCGCGCGCCTGCGCGCGCGCATTGGCAATCACCGCCTTCAGCAATGCACGATCGGTATGCCGCGAGATTGCTTGCGCGCCCAAGGCAATCGCCTGCTCGCGCAGGGCGGCCGGCACGTCGTAGTGGGCGCCGCTGAGTTTGTTCTGGAATGCGCGGCGGGGAATCCCCAGCCGCGCCGCCATCGCGTGTAGTTCCGGCAGCGTGTCGGCCATCAAGTGCGCCCAGCGCTGCTCGCGCCACAGCTGGACCGCATCGTCGATGTAGACCGTCATCGCAGCTTCGCGCTTAAGCGTCCTTGGTCGCGGCTTGGTCGCCGGCGGTCGGTTCGGGCGCTTCTTCGGTCGCGTCGCTTGCGGCTTCGTCGGCCTCGTCTTCGCCGGCACCGGTGTCGGCGAATTCGGCCACCAGCATTTCCAGGTATTCCTCGGAGGTCTTGCCCTCTTCGGCGGCCAGGTCGTCGATCATCTGCTGCAACTGCTCGGAATACTGCACGCTGACGGTCTTGCCTTCCTGTTCCTGCAGGCCGGCGAGATGCTTGAGCATCGCCAGCATCGGCACCGGATTGTCGGCGTTGCCCATGGTCTGGCCGCCGATGGACAGCAACCATTCGCTGTCGTTCTGCAGGCCGATGGCCGCCACCACGCCCTGGTCTTCGTCCAGCATCACCGCGTGGTTGACGACCTGCGGGTTGCGGTCGAGACGCAGGAACGGACGCTTGGGCTGGCGCTTCTTGCGCTGGTCGCGCTTGGCCTTGGAATTGCGGGACATCGGGAAAGCTCGGTTCGAATGGAAGGCCATTCTAGGCCACTGCGGAAAAGTCCTCGCGGAGGGCTTGACTACAGTTGTCGACAGGGATAGCGTGTCTACAAACGTAGACAAGGAGCGTGGCATGTCCCGCAAGACCATCGGCGACCAGGAACTGGCGCTGCTGCAATTCGTTGACAGTGCTGGCGACGCGTCGGCCAGCGAGGTTGCATCGGCCTTCGGCGAGCCTCGCGGGCTGGCGCGTTCGACCGTGCTGACCATGCTCGAACGCCTGCGCACCAAGGGCTACCTGCGGCGCCGCCAGACGGGCGGCGTATACCGCTATGCCAGCGCGGCCCAGCCGGGTGAAGTCGTGCGTTCGGCGGTCGGCCAGTTTGTCGAGAAGACCTTGCAGGGCTCGGTCTCGCCCTTCGTGGCCTGGATGTCCGAGCGTCGCGACGTCAGCGACGACGAGCTGGCGCAACTCGAGGCGCTGGTGGCTTCGCTGCAGTCGCGGCGACAGGAGCGCTGATATGGACGCCTTTTCCGTTCTGATGCAGGCCGGTCTCGGGCGCCTGGCGCTGGCGACGTTGCAATCGCTGCCGCTGGCCGGGCTGGTCTGGCTCCTGTGCCGCGCGCTGCCGCGCCTGGGCGCGGCCGCCCGTTGCTGGCTGTGGTGGCTGGTTGCGCTGCAACTGGTCCTTGGCCTGTGCTGGCCAAACCCGCTGCGCTTGCCATTGCTCCCCGCTACCGACACACAAGCGCTCAGCACGCCCGCAGCGCCAGTATCAACGACGCCGGCAGACCTCGAAGCGATCGGCTTGAACGCCGCCCCGGCCATGGCCATCAGCGCCAGCGCGATAGCGGCAACGCCCAATCCTCGTGTGGCGCCGGTCACCGGCCGCGCGCCGGCCTGGATGGCATGGACCTTGTGGTTTGCCTGGCTCACCGGCGTGGCGATGATGGCCCTGCGCAGCCTCGCCGATCTGCGCGTGACCCGGGCGCGCCTGCGTGCCAGCAGCGCGGCCGTGCCGCCAGCCATCGCCGCGCAATATCTCGAACTGAGCACGCGGCTGGGCCTGCGCCAGCCGCCGCCGCTGCGCTTGTGCGCACAGCTCGACTCGCCGCAGCTTGCCGGCGTTTGGTCGCCGCAATTGCTGTTGCCCGCGCAGTTGTTGCCGCAGATGTCGGCGGCCGCGATCGAGATGGCGTTGCACCACGAACTGGTCCACTGGCAACGCCGCGACTTGCTCTGGGGTTGGGTGCCGGCCTTGGCCCAGCACCTGTTCTTCTTCCACCCGCTGGCGCACGTAGCCGCCCGCGAATATGCACTGGCCCGTGAAGCGGCCTGCGATGCCGCGGTGCTCAACGGCAACCGGCACGCACCGCAGGACTACGGCCGGCTGCTGCTGCAGTTCGGCGTGGCGCCGCGCGCGGTAGCGGTGGTCGGCGCGGCGTCGCCCAATTTCGTCCTGCTCAAGAGGAGACTCACCATGTTGCAGTCACGTTCGGTTCCCTGGCGCGCCGGTGCGGCGCTGCTGGTAGCCGCTGTCGCTTTGGTCGGGGTGTTGCCTTACCGCGTCGTCG
>DATCVI010000149.1:0-16523 GCA_036566925.1 Stenotrophomonas sp. | reverse complement strand
GGCATCGGCACCGCGCATCTCCAGGTACTTCTTCAGCCGCACCTCGGGAAACGCGGTGGTCATGTGGTCGGACCAGTCGCGCAGGGTCGGCAAGGCGCCGGGCAATATGGGCAGGCGCCCCTGCATGAAATCGCGGAAGCTTTGGCCGCTGGCATCGTGGTAGACGCCATCGCGGTAGGAGAAGTACATCGGCACGTCGAGCAAATAGTCGACATAGCGCTCGTAGCCGAAGCCGTCTTCGAAGACGAAGTCGAGCATGCCGGTGCGATCGGCGTCGGTGTCGGTCCAGATGTGCGACCGATAGCTGAGGTAGCCGTTCGGCTGGCCCTCGGTGAACGGCGAATCGGCGAACAGCGCAGTCGCGATCGGCTGCAGCGCCAGCGAGACGCGGAACTTCTTCACCATGTCCGCTTCGCTGGCGTAGTCCAGGTTGACCTGCACCGTGCAGGTGCGGGTCATCATGTCCAGGCCGAGCTGGCCGACCTTGGGCATGTAGGAGCGCATGATCTGGTAGCGACCCTTGGGCATCCACGGCATCTCGTCGCGGCGCCACTTCGGCTGGAAGCCCATGCCGAGGAAACCCAGGCGTAGTTCACCCGCCACTTCGGCCACTTCGCCCAGGTGCGTGCCGGTCTCGACGCAGGTGTGGTGGAGGGTCTCGACGGCGGCGCCGGAGAGTTCCAGCTGGCCGGCCGGTTCCAGCGTGACCGAGGCGCCATCGCGGACCAGCGCGATGGTGCGGCCGCCTTCCTGCACCGGCTCCCAGCCGAAACGGGTCAGGCCGGTCAACAGGGCCTCGATGCCGCGCTCACCATCGAAGGTGGGCGGACGCAGGTCGTCGAGGCGGAAGCCGAACTTCTCGTGCTCGGTGCCGATGCGCCACTGCGCCTCAGGCTTCTCCCCGGACGCGAGCACTTCGACTAGCTGGCGGCGATCGGTGATCGGCGTGTCGGCAACGTGGCTGGGGCTCGACAAGGGCGGACTCGCTGCAGGGGGGACTGGGGACGTGCGGGCTATAGGTGGCCCCCACAAGGGCTGGCACTATAGCGTGTGGCCCGTGCCGGTTACGTTGCGGAACTGGCGCTACACATTTCCGCCCACGCCGGTAGCGGCGCGGCCCCGTTGCCTCGTCGGGAATATCTCAATGCCTCGTCGTCCTTCGCCCCTCCCCAGTCGCCATGCCGAGGTCCATCGCGCTGGCCGCGTCGGATGGTTGCGTGCCGCCGTGCTCGGCGCCAACGACGGCATCGTTTCGGTTGCCGGCGTAGTGGTTGGAGTCGCCGCCAGCGGCGTGCAGCCGCAGGCGGTGCTCGCCGCCGGCGTGGCCGCCACCGTGGCCGGCGCGATGTCGATGGCCGCAGGCGAGTATGTCTCGGTGCGCTCGCAAGCCGATACCGAGGCGGCAGACCTGGCGGTGGAGCGGCGCGAACTGCAGGACGATCCGCACAGCGAACTGGAAGAACTGTCGGCGATCTACCGGCAGCGCGGACTCGATGCGGCGTTGGCGCGGCAGGTCGCCGTAGCCCTCACCGCGCACGACGCGCTGGGCGCGCATGCGCGCGACGAGCTCGGCATCACCGAGAGCCTGCGCGCGCGTCCGGTGCAGGCGGCGCTGGCTTCGGCCTGCGCGTTCTGCGTGGGCGCGGCGCTGCCGATGCTGACGGTCGTACTAACGCCGGCCGAGCACGCAAGCACGGTCACCACCGTGGCCACGCTGGTCGGGCTGTCGCTCACCGGCGGCTGGGCCGCGCAGATGGGCGGTGCGTCGCCGTGGCGCGGGGCGCTACGGGTGACGTTCTGGGGCGCGGCGGCAATGCTGGCGGCGCGGCTGATCGGCGGCGTGTTCGACGTGGTGGTATGAAACTGCGCGTGTCCTGCCTACGTCTCCCATGAACGCCGCCCCTGAACCGACCCTGCCCCTGCTCGCGCAGCTGGCGCGCCTGGCCGACTGCGACCGCAGCGAGGGGTTCGCCTGTGTCAGCGCGCGACGCGAGCATGGTGCGCAATCGGTGGACGTGGCGCAGCCACAACTGGCCATCGTGCTGAAGGGAAGCAAGCAGGTGCGCTGCGAGGGGCTGGCATTGTCGTTGCAGCCGGGCCAGGTGCTGCTGGTAACCCGGGCCTGCCGGATCGACGTGATGAATGTGCCGGACCCCCATAGCGGGCTGTACCAGACCGTGATCATTCCGCTGTGCGCCGAGGTGCTCGCGGCGGCACGGGGGCTGTGGCAGGAAGCCTTGCCTGCTGCGGGCCACGCGACCGCCGCAGTGCCGTTGGCGCCGCTGGGACGGGAACTGATGCGCTGGCAGCAGGCGCTGACCGAAGCGCGTTACGCGGAGGCGCGCCTGGCCCTGGCGGCGCTGGTGCTGGATCTGTGCCGGCGCGGCCATGGGGCGTTGCTGGTGCCGCCGCGGCCGGGCGTGGCCAGTGAGATACGTGGCCTGGTCGCGGCGCAGCCGGCGCGCGATTGGCAGTCTCGCGATTTCGAACAGGCATTGGGCCTGAGCGGCGCGACCTTGCGCCGGCGCCTGGCGGAGGAAGGGCTGGGCTTGCGCGAGCTGGTAGCCGATGCCCGGCTGGCACACGCGATGGAACTGCTTTATACGACCCGGCTGCCGTTGAAGACAGTGGCTGCGCGCGTGGGCTATCGGTCGGTGGGCAGCTTCAGCCGGCGCTTCCTGGCGCGATACCAGCTGGATCCCGCTGCCATCGGCAACGCTTGAGCAGGACGGGCTACGCCCTGACTTCCGCAACCGCCACGCCTGAGCGTTTTGCGCTGCAATCTGAGCGCATCGCACAGCGTGCACGCGCGAGGATGTCGCCTCCGCGGCCACACCGCCCCCATCGGAGATTTCCATGCCCCGCTTATCCACTTCCTTGTTGCTGGTGTCCTTGCTGTTGCCGGTCCTGGCGCGCGCGGAGGCACCGGCGCCTACGGCCGAGCAAGTCCCCGGCGTCTACCGCCAACAGATCGGCACGCTGCGCGTGACCGCGCTGTTCGATGGCACGGTCGCGCTGACGCGCCAGGAACTGGTGGGCATCGACCCGGCCCGCGTCACCCGCCTGCTCGATCACCAATACGTGCCCGAAGACCCGAAAGGCCTGCAGACGGCGGTCAACGCCTACCTGGTGCAGCGGGGCAAGCACCTGACGTTGGTGGATACCGGCACGGCGCAGTGCTTCGGGCCGGGGCTGGGCCAGGTGTTGGCCAACCTGCGCGCGGCCGGTTACGCGCCCGAGCAGGTCGACGACATCCTGCTGACCCATGCCCACCCCGACCACTTGTGCGGGTTGCTGGATGCACAAGGTGCACCGGCGTATCCGAACGCCACGGTGTGGCTGTCGCGTGCCGACGCCGATTACTGGCTGGACCCGAGGTCGGAAGCCGCGGCGCCGAAGTTTCTGCGCTTCGCCTTCCCGTTGGCGCGCAAGGCGGTGGCACCGTATGCCAGCCGCTTGCGCCGTTTCAGCCCGGGCGACGCACTGCCCGAGGGGGCCGTGGCGCTGGATACCCATGGGCATACGCCCGGCCATGTGTCGTGGCTGTTCGATGGCGGTGCCGGCGGGAAACTGCTGGTCTGGGGCGACCTGGTGCATTTCCATGCGGTCCAGTTTGCCCAGCCGGACGCCAGCTACGAAGCCGATAGCGACCGCGCCGCGGCCATTGCTTCTCGCAAGCAGGCGCTGGCACAGGCGGCCGACGCCGGCTGGTGGGTGGCCGGTGCGCACCTGCCGTTCCCGGGCCTGGGCCACGTGCGCCGCGAAGGCGAGGCTTTCGCCTGGGTGCCGGGCGAGTTCTCGCCGTTGCCGCCGGCGCGCTGAGGCGCCAGTGCTCAGGCCTGCGGCGCTTCGGCGCCCAGGCCGAGCCAGCCGCCGACGATCCCGCGCAGCTCGTCCACGCCTTGGCGCGCCTCGCTGGAGTAGACCTGGACGCTGACGCTGTCGGCCCACATCGAGGACAGCTCCTTGCGCACTTTCTGCAGGGCCTGGCCCTGCTGACCACGGCCGAGTTTGTCGGCCTTGGTCAGCAAGGCGTGCGCCGGCAGGCCGCGCTCGACCGCATAACCGAGCATCTGCTTGTCGTAGTCCTTGAGCGGATGGCGGATGTCCATCACCACGACCAGGCCCTTGAGCGCCTCGCGGGTGCGGAAGTACTTGTCGAGGAACGCCTGCCAGTGCACCTGCAGGTCGTGCGGCACCTTGGCGTAGCCGTAGCCGGGCAGATCGACCAGGTAGCGGTCGGGCTGGACCTGGAAGAACACCAGTTGCTGGGTGCGGCCGGGCGTCTTGGACACGCGCGCCAGCGCGTTCTGCCGGGTCAAGGCATTGAGCGCGCTGGATTTGCCGGCGTTGGAGCGGCCGGCGAAGGCGACCTCGTAGCCGCCATCGTCCGGCAGTTGCCGGGCGTTGTGGGCCGAGAGCAGGTATTGGGCTTGTTCGATGAGTTGCGACATGCGTCTAGGATCGCATGTCCCGGCAGCCAGAGGTCCTTTTGCGGTCCGGCGCGCGGGTTCGTTGACCGGCGCGCGAGGGCAACGTGATAATCGAACCGCTGCGGCCCCCACGCCCCAACGCAGATGTCCAGGTTCATACGGAGCTCTAGCTGATGCGCCACGCTCGCGTTGTTGCCTTTGCCGCGCTCGCCGTTCCCGTCCTCGCCGCTGTCGCCTTCGCCCAGACGGCGGTGGTGCCGGTGCCGGACAACGCGCCGGTGAAGGTTGCCCCACTGGAAGTCGATCTCTCCAAGACCCACTGGGGCGATGCCAAGGCCGGCCAGGCCAAGGCCACCGCCTGCGCTGCGTGCCATGGGCCCGATGGCAATCCCTCGGTGGCCATGTACCCGCGCATCGCCGGGCAGAGCGAGCGCTATGTCGCCGAGCAGATCGCCTTGATCCGCAACGGCCAGCGCACCAGCGGCGCGGTCTCGGTGATGCTGCCTTTCGTGCAGGACCTCACCGCCCAGGACATGCGCGACCTCGGCGCCTACTTCGCCACGCAGAAGTCCGGCGCCGGCCTGGCCGACGACAGTGTCGTCACCGAAGGTCCCTATAAGGACAAGAAGTTCTACGAGATCGGCGAGCAGCTGTATCGCGGCGGCGACGTGGCACGCGGCATCCCGGCGTGCATGGCCTGCCACGGCCCGACCGGCTCGGGCAATCCGGGCCCGGCCTTCCCGCATGTCGCCGGGCAGCATGCCGACTACGTCGCGCGGCGCCTGCAGGAGTACCAGGCCGGCACCGCCCAGCACGTCGAGACCCACCTGTCCAAGATCATGACCACCGTCGCCAAGCCGCTGACGGCGCAGGAGATCCAGGCCCTGGCCAGTTATATTCAGGGCTTGCACGACCGCGCCGACGACGAAGCTGCCGCGGCCATGGCCCAGGCCGGTCCGCCGAAGTCCTGAACCTGCGGCCGCGATTGCGGTCCAAGCAGGCGTTACCCCTTACGCCGGTCCCAGACCGGCGTTTGTTTTGCCAATGGAGATGCTATGAGTCTGATGTCCCGCGTCCTGTTCGCCGCCCTGGCCCTGGCGGCTGGTACCGCCACCGCCGCGCCCGCTGCCGCCGACCTGGTGCCCGGCGTGGACTACACCGAGATCGAAGGCGGCCAGCCTTATGCGCCGCTGGCCGGCAAGATCGAGGTAGTGGAAGTATTCGGCTACACCTGCCCGCATTGCGCGCATTTCGAGCCGCAGCTGGCGCAGTGGGCGGCCCGGCTGCCGAAGAACGTTCGTTTCACCCCGGTGCCGGCGGCCTTTGGCGGCAATTGGGACGCCTACGCCCGTGCCTACTTCGCCGCCGACCAGCTCGGCGTGGCCAAGCGCAGCCACCAGGCGATGTTCCAGGCCATCCACGACAAGCAGACCTTGCCGACCCAGAACGTGAGCCCGCAAGAGCTGGCGATGTTCTACGCCGGCTACGGCATCGAGCCGCAGCGCTATATCGATACGCTCAAGAGCGAGGCGGTCAATGCCCGCTTCCAGGCCGCGCGCACCTTCGTGCAGCGCGAGCAGGTGCCGGGTACGCCGGCGCTGATCGTCAACGGCGTGTACCTGGTGCGCGGCCGTGATTTCGACCAGCTGCTGCGCAATGCCGATGCCTTGATCGCGCGCGTCCAGGCCGGCGCCGGCGCCGCCCGCTGACCGAACTTCAGCCTCCCTTGACCGGGGGCCGTGCGATCATGCTGCACGGTCCCTGCCTTTTCGTTTGCCGCTGGAGATCCACCCGATGAAGACCCGCTTCGCCCTGACCCTGATGGCCGTGTTGCCGATCCTGCTGGTGGCCTGCAAGCCCCAGGACGGCAGTGCCGACACCGCGCCGACCAGCGCCAGCGCCCCGGCCGCCGCACCTGCCGCTGCGCCGGCCAGCAGCGCCGATAGCGCTGCCACTGCGGCCACTGAGACCGCGACTGCGCCCGCCGCCGAACAGGCCGCCGCCGGCACCCCGGCAGAGGCTGGCCACCAGCCGCCGGTCAACGCGCAACCGCCGAGTGGCCCGGCCCCGGTGGAAGGCACCGACTACCTGGTGATCGAAGGCGGCCAGCCCTACCAGCAGGCGGCCGGCAAGATCGAAGTGGCCGAGGTATTCGGCTACGTCTGCCCGGCCTGCTTCCGCTTCCAGCCGCTGATCTCCAGTTGGAAGGCCGGCCTGCCCTCCGACGTGCAGTTCGTGTACGTGCCGGCGATGTTCGGCGGCACCTGGGACAACTACGCGCGTGCGTTCTATGCCGCCGAGACCCTGGGCGTGCAGGAGAAGACCCACGATCCGCTGTACAACGCGATCCACGTCGAGCAGAGCCTGAAGGGCGAGCGCGGCGCCGATTCGGTCGAGGACATCGCCAAGTTCTACGCCAAGTACGGCGTCGACCCGAAGGAGTTCGCCAACACCATGGCCAGCTTCGGCGTTACCGCCAAGACCAACCGCGCCAAGCAGTTCGCGGTGCGCACCAAGATCAGCGGCACGCCCTCGCTGGTGGTCAACGGCAAGTACCTGGTCAAGGGCACCAGCTACCAGGACATGCTGCGCATCGCCGACCACCTGATCGCGCGCGAACGCGCCGCCAAGCAATGATCTGAAGCTGCCACCGCGATCGTGTCCGATTCCCCCACTTCGACGCGCACACTGCGACTGCTGACGGCCAATATCCAGGCCGGCAGCAGTACGCGGCGCTACAGCGACTACGTCACCCGCAGCTGGTCGCACGCCCTGCCGATGGGGCGTAAGCGCACCAGCCTGGACACCATCGCGCAGCTGGCCGGCGACCGCGACATCGTCGGGCTCAACGAGTCCGACCCCGGCAGCCTGCGTTCGGGTTTCACCAACCAGACCCACTACCTGGCCGAGCGCGCCGGCTTCCATTACTGGAGCCACCAGCCCAACCGGCGCATGGGCGGCGTGGCTTCGAGCGCCAATGGTTTGCTCAGCAAGCTCGAACCGGTGGAAGTGCAGGACCATGCGCTGCCCGGCCGGATTGGGGGGCGCGGCATCTTGCTGGCGAAGTTCGGCGACGGCGCCGAGGGCCTGGCGGTGGCGGTGGCGCACTTGTCGCTGGGCGCCAACTCGCGGATGTCGCAGCTCTCGTTTATCGCCGAGCTATTGAGCGACCATCCCAATGTCGTGCTGATGGGCGACTTCAACTGCGTGGCCGATCGTCCGGAAATGCAGTTGCTATATCGCAAGACACGCCTGCAGCCGCCGTCCTCGGCGGTACCGACGTTCCCGAGCTGGCGCCCGGAACGGGCCATCGACCACATCCTGGTCAGCGGCGGCCTCGGCATCGGCCATACCGAGGCGATCCCGGCCGCATTCTCCGACCATCTCGCGATCGGGATGGAGCTGGCAGTGCCGCAGGCTTTTTTGAAGTCGTAGAAGCGGGTGCCTTAGTTTGGTCGCGCGGCGCCCGACATAGCCCGACGATCGGCTGGAAACGCCTGGGTTGGGAGAAGAGATTAGAAGCGCAGGTCGGCCCGCACGTACAAATAGCGTCCACCCGGAATGTCGTAGGTGGAGGCGTCATAGCCGTTGAGCGAGCACGACAGGCAGATCGGTGGATCCTTGTCGAACAGGTTGTTGATGCCGCCGCTCAATTGCAGGCCCGAGAGCCACTCGAAGCGATAACCCAGCTGCACGTCGCTGTAGGTCACCGAGCCCAGGTCGTGGCGGTTGGCGACCGGGTCCGGGCACACCGGAAAATCCACCGCGTTGCCGCACGACTCGCGCAGCGCCGAGATGTGGCGCAGGCGCCAGGTCGCATTCCAGGCCCCCAGGTTCCAGTCCAGCGCCAGGTTGCTGCTCCATTCCGGGATCGCGCTGTCGTTGACCTCCACGCCGGGGTGTTGCGGCTGCTGCTGGCCGGCGGCGCCGACGGCTTCGTAGCGGCCGACGAAGGTGTTCTGCCAGGTGACCTTGAAGCGGCCGATGGTGGTGATCGGCAAGGTCCAGAACAGGTCCACGTCCCAGCCGTCGGTCTTGATCGAGCCCAGGTTGGTCAGGCGGTTGTTGAAGCTGTTGATGCCGCCGGTGCTGGCGCGGGTGATGCCGTCGCAGTACTGCGGGTCCAGGGTCTGCACGCACAGGTTGAGCTGGGTCTGGGCATCGATGGCCTGGATCGCATCGTCGACCTGGTGCCGGTAGAAGGTGGCTTCGATATCGAAACGGTCGGCCCAGGCGGCGTTGTTGCCGAACCACGGGCTCCAGACGAAGCCGGCGCTGAAGCTGCGCGCGCGCTCGGGCTGCAACTCGCGGTTGCCGCCGGTGGTCACCGAGATCTGCGGGTTGGCCTGCTGGAAGCCGGCCGGCACGCCGAGGCTCGCGCAATTGGCGGGGTTGTTGCCGTTCGAGCACGGGTCGACCAGCGTCAGGTCGGCGCGCGCGGCCGAGCCGTACAGCTCGCCGATGGTCGGCGCGCGGAAGCCTTCGGCCCAGCTGGTGCGCAACACCAGCTCGTCGGTGACCTGCCAGCGCAGGCCGTACTTGGGCGTGAACTCGCTGCCGAAGGTCGAGTAGTCCGAATAGCGGCCGGCCAGGCTGAGGTCGAGTCGGTCGCCGAACTTCGCGCCGGCAAACAGCGGCACGCTGAGTTCGACATAGGCTTCGTTGACGTTGTAGCTGCCGGAGGTCGGCTGCGAGGGCACGCCGTTGTAGTGGCCGGCGACGGTCAACGGATCGGGCTGGTACCAGCCTTCGTAGCGGCGGTGTTCGAAGCCGGTGGCGAAGGACACTGCGCCGGCCGGCAGTTGCAGCAACTCGCTGCTCAGGTTGGCCGAGAACAGGCTGAGCTCGTTCTGGCTGCGGTCGTGCACGACCGGCTGGATCCAGCGCAGCATGTCGGGCGTGATGCTGCCGGCGCCGCCGAAGATATTGAGCGGCACGCAGCCGGCCACCGCCGCGCAGGCGGCAGGGTCGCCCAGCGCCAGCGCGATGTTGTAGATGTCGTAGCTGCCGGTGTTGGTCTGTTCGGCCTTGCTGCGGCTGTACATCGCGTTGACGTCCCAGTACCACGTGCGCCAGGAGGTCTCGAAGGTGCCGATGAAACCGCTGGCGAAGTAGTCGGTATCCACGCGTTGTTCGAACACGCGCGGGCCGCCTTCGACCGGACGGCGGCCGATCATGACCAGGTTGCTCGACGAGTCCAGGGCGAAGCCGAACGGGTTGTACGGGTTGGCGGCGGAGATGACGATGTTGTCGGCCAACGGATTGCCAGTGGCGCCCTCCGGGCCGAGGAAGATCGGCTCGGGCGCGGACTGGTTGCGCGACTCGCGGCGGTTGCCCAGGGCCTTGAAGTACCACTGCACGTCGTCGTTGAAGAAGACGCGGAACTGTCCGAACACACTCTTGCGCTCGGACGGCGTGAGCAGCAGGTTCTCGCTGGCGAAGTTGTAGCGGTCGGCTGAGGTGAAGCAGTGATAGTCATCGCTGCGCACGCAGCCGGCGCTGCCGTCGTAGACCGGCGTGCCGGTGCCGCCTGCGTTGGGCGTGAGCGATTGCTGCGCGCCGGTATTGGGGTCGATGAAGTCGAAGCGGCCATCGGGCGTGGCCGAACTGCCCAGGGCGACGCCGGTGCCG
The DNA here is from genome assembly GCA_036566925.1 of Stenotrophomonas sp. Taxonomy (GTDB): domain Bacteria; phylum Pseudomonadota; class Gammaproteobacteria; order Xanthomonadales; family Xanthomonadaceae; genus Stenotrophomonas_A. The sequence continues at coordinate 6,459 of DATCVI010000149.1, read as the reverse complement.
GGCACCGGCTCGCGCGACTGCGCGCGGTCGCGGGCCCAGACCGGATCCTGCTTCACGTAGCTGGCACCGAGGAACAGGCTGTAACGATCGCTCTGCGTGCCCCAGGCCAGGTCGACGCCGCGGCTGTTGCCGTCGCCCTTGCCGTACTGGCCATAGTTGAGCGTCACCTGCGCGCCTTCGAATTCGCGCCGGGTAATGATGTTGACCACGCCGGCGATCGCATCGGAGCCATACAGGGCCGAAGCGCCGTCCTCCAGCACCTCGATGCGCTCGACCAGCGCCAGCGGCAAGGTGTTGAGATCGACCGACGCGCCGACGCCGGAGGCGGAGGATTCGTTGACCCAACGCACGCCATCGACCAGCACCAGCGCGCGCTTGGCACCGAGGTGGCGCAGATCAACCTGCGCCGAGCCAGCGCCGACGCCGCCGCCATCGGCGGGGAAACCGAAGTTGCCGGAGGAGTTGAACTTGGTGTTGAGCGCCGAACCCGAGGCGGTGAGCTGCTGCAGCACCTCGCCCACCGATTGCAGGCCGGTACGCTCGATATCGGCGCGGCTGAGGGTCTGGATTGGCACCTGGCCCTGCATCTCGGCGGTCTTGATGCGGGTGCCGGTGACCTGGACCTTGTCCAAGGTGCGGGTGGGAGCCTCGGGCGGCAGGTCTTGCGCCCACGCCGACCAAGGCAGCAGGAGCGTGCTCAGCGCGAGTGCGAGCTGGCAGGGGGCGCGGCGCAGGCTACTCATCCGATCTCTCTCTCCAAAGGGGATGCGACGGCCGCAGCGTCTCCCTGCGCCACAGCGGCCTGGCTGCTTTGTAAACAAATCGTGAAGCGGTGACAAGCGCGTAGCGTGGGATGCTGCGGCCCGGAACGGCTTGCCCGCGGATGAATACGGGAGTGCGCCGTTGGTATCCAGGTGGGTTTGCGCGGCCTCGCTGACGGTCCTTGGCGGCACAATCAGCGCCCCTTGCTTGTCACGGCCCTTCACTCCGGGTCGGTATCCTCGAATCCATGATCAATCCGCTGCACTCCTTCTGCTGGGCGCTAGCCATGGCTTGCGTGTCTTTCGGCGCCAGCGCGCAGAGCAATGAAACCCAACGCGCGGCGATGCGTGGTGCGCTGGAGGCCGCCGAATCGGGCCGTGGCAGCCCCGCCGATGCGGGCCTGCGCAGCAGCCCGATCTACGGCTGGCTCGAATATGCCGCGCTCAAGCGCGACATCGACACCGTTGATACCGCCAAAGCGCAGGATTTCCTGCGCCGTTACCCCGGCCAGGCGGTTGCCGAGGCGTTCCGCTCCATCTGGCTGCCGGCCTTGGCCCGGCGCGAGGACTGGCCGGCCCTGCTGGCGAACTGGAAGCCGACCGAGAACTCCGGACTGCGCTGCGCCGAACTCACGGCGCGCCAGGCCCTGGGCCGTGCCGACGCGCAATGGAACAGCGATGCGCAAGCGCTGTGGCGCAGCACCGGCAAGGCACTGCCCGACGGTTGCGACACGGTCTTTGCAAGCTTGGCGTCGCGCGGCGGACTCGACCCCGGACTGCGTTGGCAGCGCATCGAGCTGGCCGCCGACGAGCAGTTGCCTGCGGTCATGCGCGCCGCTGCGGTGGGCCTGCCGCCCGCCGAGCAGACGCAGGCCAATGATTACGCCGCCTTCGTCGCCAAGGCCGACAACCGCGCCCTGTCCTGGCCACGCACCGACCGCAGCCGGCGGGTCGCGGTGGCCGGGCTGTCCGCGCTGGCCAAGGCCGACCCCGATGCCGCCGAGCGCTTGCTGCCCTCGGTGGCAGATGCGCTCGCGCTGGATGCGGACCAGCGCGGCAAGGTGCTTTACCAGATCGCGTTGTGGACAGTGGCCTCCTACCTGCCAGACTCCGCGCGACGCCTGCAGGCGGTGCCTGAAGCTTCGTACGACGAACGCCTGCGCGAATGGCGCGTGCGCGAAGCCATGGCCCGCGGCGACTGGCCGGCGGCCTTGGCCGGCATCGAAAAGATGCCGACGGCGCAGCGCGAGGACTCGCGCTGGCAATACTTCCGCGCGCGCCTGGCCGAGAAGACCGGCCGCAACGGCGACGCGCAGGCAGCCTATCGTGCGGCGGCGCAGAGCCCCACCTTCCACGGCTTCCTCGCCGCCGACCGCTTGCGCCAGCCTTACGTGCTGTGCCCCTGGGATCCCAAGGACAGCGCGCAGGCGCGTGCGGCGGTGGCGCGCGACCCGGCCTTGGTGCGTGCGCTGGAGTTGTTCCGGCTCGATCGCGCTGGCTGGGCTGCGCTGGAGTGGAACGATGCGCTGAGCCGGTTCGACGACACCCAGCGTCGCCTGGCGGTGGAAGTGGCCAGCGAGGCCGGCTGGTTCGACCGCGCGGTATATGGCCTGGGCAAGCGGCCCGAGGAACAGCGTCTGTACGAACTGCGTTTCCCGTTGCACCACGGCGAGAGCATCCGCCGCGAGGCGGCGCGCAACGCGCTGGACCCGGCCTGGGTGGCGGCCGAAATTCGTGCAGAGAGCGTGTTCAATCCCAACGCGCGTTCGCCGGCCAATGCCATGGGCCTGATGCAGGTATTGCCGGGCACCGGTGCCGGCGTGGCCAAGCGCGCGGGTCTGGCCGGCTATACCGGTGCAGCCAGCCTGTACGACCCGGAGATCAATATCGCGGTGGGCACGGCCTACCTGCGCCAGTTGTTGGACAAGTACAGCGGCCAGCCCTACATCACCATTGCCGCGTACAACGCCGGGCCTACGCCCGCCGCGCGCTGGCTCGACCAGCGCCCGTCGCACGACCCGGATTTCTGGATCGAGACCATCAGTTACAAGGAGACCCGCGACTACGTGGCACGCGTGCTCGCCTTCAGCGTGATCTACGACTGGCGCCTCAACGGCGACGCCCTGCCGCTCAGCGACCGCCTCGTGGGCACCCTGCAGGACAAGCGCAAGGCATTCGTGTGCAACACGCCGGCGGCGGCGGCCGGCAGCCGCTGAGGGGTGGCGGCAGTTCGGGCATCATGCGGCGATGGATATCTATCTCGTTGGCGGCGCCGTCCGCGATGCCCTGCTGGGCTTGCCCGCCGGCGACCGTGATTGGGTCGTCGTCGGTGCCGACCAGGCCCGCATGGAGGCGCTGGGTTACAAAGCGGTGGGCCGCGACTTCCCCGTGTTCCTGCATCCGCAGACCGGCGAGGAGCACGCGCTGGCGCGAACCGAACGCAAATCCGGCCGCGGTTATCGCGGTTTCGTGGTCGATGCCGATCCCTCGGTAACGCTCGAACAGGATCTGCAGCGGCGTGATTTCACCATCAATGCGATCGCGCAAACGACCGAGGGCGCGCTGGTCGATCCGTACGGCGGCGCGCGCGATCTGCGCGACCGCGTGTTGCGACACGTTGGCCCGGCGTTCGTCGAGGACCCCTTGCGGGTGTTGCGTGCAGCGCGCTTCATGGCGCGCTTCGCCAACCTCGGCTTCAGCGTGGCACCGGCGACACTGGCGCTGATGCGCCAGATCGCCGCCAGCGGGGAGCTCGACACCCTGGTGCCGGAGCGAGTCTGGCAGGAACTGCGCAAGGCCTTGGCCTCGCCGCGGCCTTCGGCATTCCTGCGCACCTTGCGCGAGGCCGACGCGCTGGCCGCCGTGCTGCCGGAAGTGGACGCCTTGTATGGCGTACCGCAACGCGCCGAGTTCCATCCGGAAGTGGACACCGGCGTGCACCAGGAGATGGTCAGCGACATGGCCGCGCGCCTGCGCCCCGGCGATACGTTGGTGGGCTACGCCGCGCTCTGCCATGACCTGGGCAAGGCATTGACGCCGGCGGAAGAATGGCCGCGCCACATCATGCACGAGCAGCGTGGGGTGAAGCCGGCACGCGCCATGAGCGAGCGCTTGAAGGTGCCGCAGGATTACCGCCAACTCGCCGAGATCGCCTGCCGCGAACACCTCAATGTGCATCGGCTCGCCGAGTTGCGCGACGCCACGGTGCACGAGCTGCTCGGCCGCTGCGATGGCTTTCGGCGTCCGGAACGCATCGGCCAGCTCGCGGTAGTGTGCGAGGCCGACAAGCGCGGCCGGCTCGGTAGCGAGGAAGCCGACTACCCACAGGGCCCGGAATTGTGCCGCCTGCACGAGGCGGCGCTGGCCATCAATGCACGCGATGTGGCGCGCGACGGCCTGCAGGGCCCGCAGGTCGGCGAGGCATTGGCCAAGGCGCGAATCGCCGCCATCGGCGCGGCCCGCACACTCCGACGCAGCGATACCTGAGCCGCCCGCGGCGGGCTGCTTTAGAGATGGCTTGAACCGATGCAGCAATCTTGCTGCTTGCCGCTATTGTTACTTTATAACATTTGTCCTTCAACCCCGGAGGACACAGGTCATGACCCCCTACAACCCGCGGCTTGCGGTCGCTGTTCGCCACGTTCTGCTTGGCTTGGCCGCGCTGGGCTCGCCAGCCCTGGCGGCCGAAACCGCCGATGAAAAGCAGCGTCGGTCGCTGCAAACGCTCGACACCTTGCACGTCACCGGCGTGAGCGAGGAATCCAGCAAGATCGCCACGCCACACAGCATCGTTTCGCGCGAGCGGATCCTGAGCAGCGATGCTTCGACCCTGGGCGACGCGATCGAGCACTTGCCTGGCGTGCGCGCCGACAATTTCGGCGCCGTCAGCCGACCCATCATCCGCGGGCAGACCGCGCCTCGGGTGAAGGTGTTGGCGGATAGCTCCAGCCTCATCGACGCCTCGGAGATCTCGCCGGATCATGCGGTCACGGTCGATCCGCTACTCGCTTCGCGCGTCGAAGTGCTACGCGGTCCGGCCACGCTGCGCTACGGCGGTGGCGCGGTCGGCGGGGTGGTCAATGTGCTGGACGACAAGATCCCGACACAGCTGCCGGCCAACGGCTCGGAGGGTCAATGGGTGATCCGCGGCAACAGCGTCGCGAAAGAAAAAGCTTTTGGCGCGGCGATATCCAGTCAGCTCGGCAACAGCTGGGTGCTGCACGCTGAAGGTTCCTCGCTGGACCGCGATGACTACCGCGCGCCCAAGCTGGTGGCGCCGGCAATGAATCCCAAGATCTACCGTGAGCTCGGGTTCGACAAATCGCACATCGCAGATACCTACGCTCAATCTGAGAACGGCAGCGTTGGCCTGTCCTGGGTCACCGACAACGGATATGTTGGCCTGGCCTATTCCTATCGCCAGGACGAGTACGGCATTCCCGGTCACAGCCATACCTACGAGCGGTGCGCGCCGGTCGGTAGCGTGCTGCGTTGCGGAGATCACTATTCCCATCCAGGCATGCATCGGGGTGACCACGCTCACGCACACAGCCACGACCACGGCCCGTCGCAAGGCCCGCACAAGGCCTGGATCGATCTGAGCAGCAAGCGAGTGGACCTGCGCAGCGATTTCTCGGACCCGCTACCCGGCATTGCGCAGGTTCGGTTCCGTGCCAATCACACCGACTATCGCCACGATGAGCTCGAAGGAAACACCATCGCCACGACCTTCACCAACAAGGGCTACGACAGCCGGTTGGAGCTGGAACATGCGCCTGTCGGTGCTCTTACCGGCGTGATGGGCGTGCAACACAGCGACACCCGCTTGTCGACGCAGGGCATTGAAGCTTTCCTGCCCACTGTCGATACCGTCAGCACCGGCGTCTTCTTGATCGAGCACTACACGTTGAACGAACACTGGCACTTCGAACTGGGCGGCCGCCGGGAATGGCTCAAACACACGCCGCAGCAGGATCCGCGCGGACGCCCGGCGTTCGAGGACACTGCCACCTCCTTCTCCGGCTCGGCCAGCTGGCGTCTCGCACCCGACCTCTCCCTCACGTTCCTGGCAGCACGCTCGCAGCGGCTTCCACATGCGCAGGAGATGTACGCACGCGGTCCGCACATGGCGACCCGCACGTACGAATGCGGCCTGTTGCCGGACCCCTTGACCTGCGGCGGGCTGCAAAACAACGCGCCCTACGGCAAGGAGAGCTCACGCAACTACGAGGTGGTGCTGCGCAAGGTTGCCGGCGACCTTGATTTCAGCGTGGGCGCCTACCTGAACCAGGTCGACAACTATATCTATGCCCGTCCGCTCGCCAGGATCGACGCCTTCACCCTGATCAAGTACGGACAGGACGACGTCAAGTTCCATGGCCTGGAGGCCGAAGTGAATTACCGGATGACCGACCACCTCACCGTGGGCGCGTATGTCGATCAGGTGCGCGCGCGCTTCAGCTACGGCGATGAGCTGCCGCGCACCCCACCTTCGCGGATAGGCGCACGTGCGCGCTTCGAGCAGGGCGCCTTCAGTGGCGAGGTGGACTTCTACCGCGTCGTCCCCCAACACAGGATCGCCCCCTCGTACCTGGAAACACGCTCAGTCGGCTACGACATGCTGAACCTGACGCTGGAATACATCCTGCGCGATGGCCGCACGCGCCTGTTCGTTGGCGGGAAGAATCTGCTGAACGAG
>DATCVI010000148.1:0-12153 GCA_036566925.1 Stenotrophomonas sp. | reverse complement strand
CGGGTTGCCAGCGGCAATCAGACACGGGCCCGCCGGCGATTGCCTGGCAACCCTGCAAAGGGGGGTTCGCCGCCTGGTTCGTCGATGGACCGCCTGACCCGGCCCTGCAATGCGGCTGGCTATCCGTGCCGCTGGACCACGCGCAGCCAATGGCCCATACCCGGCACCCGGTGCGGCTGGCGTTGACCCGCCTGCCTGCGCGGGGCACCCGCCAGGGAACCCTGCTTGCCGTCAGTGGTGGTCCCGGTATTCCAGGCATCCAACAGGTCGCGGGATTTTCCGATGCGGTGCTTGAACAACTGCGCGAACGATTCGACATCGTCGCGCACGATCCCCGGGGTGTCGGGCAATCGCGGCCGGCGGTGCGCTGCGATGTGCCGGAAGATTCGCTCGGGGCCGGTCCCGCCTCTTCGACAGGTTCGCTGGAGGCGATACGCAGGGAAGCGCAACGGTATGCGGCGGCCTGTGTCTCGCAAACCGGGTTGACGGTGCTGCGCCACATCGGCACCCACCAGGCAGTGGAAGACGTAGAGGCCATGCGCCGGTCCCTGGGAGAAGCGCGCCTGCACCTGGTCGCGTATTCCTATGGAACCAAGGTCGCCGCACTGTATGCGGAACGGCATCCGACCGGCGTCGCGGCGATGATCCTCGATGGCGTTGTCGATCTCAGCGAGGACGACACCACGACCCGTATCGGCCAGGCGCGCGGATACGAGGCCACCTTCCAGCGCTTCGCTGACTACTGTTCGTCATTGGCGGGCTGCCCCTTGCAAGCCGGTGCGCGGGCGCAGGCGAGTTACGCGGCGCTGATGCAGCGATTGCCCGACGTCGAAGCGGCCGGCACGCTGCCCGATCGCCGTGCCCTGGGCGAGGTCATGGTCGGTGCGCTGCTCTGGTCGGAGCAATGGCGGGAACTGGCGTCGGCGTTGATCGCGTTGAACCGGGGGGATGGAACGGCGTTGAAGGCGATGGCCGCTGCTGTTCCCTTCGCCGAGCATGAAGCGCCCTTGATCGCCATCACGTGTGCCGACTCGGCCCCCGTGGCCGTGCCGCGGCGCGTGCGGCAGGCGCAGTTGCGCCGCATGCAAGGCGGCTTCCAGCTCCAGCCGATACCCCGTGGCGCGCCAGATACCTGCGACGAGTGGCCGTTTGCCGGCAATGAGCGCGCGCACATTCCGCACCGCGACCCGCGGCTGCCGCCGCTGCTGTTTGTTTCGCAACGCCACGATGCCACCACGCCGCATGCGAACGGGCGGCGGATGGCGAGCTTTTTCCTCAGCCCGCAGCTGACCCGCGAAGGCGATGGACACACATTGGTTTTCAGTGGCGCCGATGCCTGCATCGACCACGAAGCGCTCGACTACCTGAAAAACCCAGGCAAGCCGCGCGACGACCGCAGCTGCTGGCCCACCCCAGAGGTGGACTAAGCCTCGAACGGCTTGAACACGATCCCCAGCCCGGCCATGCCTTCGACCTCGCCGATCAGGTCGGCGCGCAACAGCGGCCGCGATTGCAGCCATTCCTGCGACAACACCAGCGACAATCGGTTGTCGTCGGCGGTCAGCTCCAGGGTCGGGATCGGGTCGGACTCGTGCGCGCGATGCAGCAGTACCGCCAGCCGCAGCAGCGCGGCCTTGCGCCGGGTCGGCAGCAGCAAGCGATCGGGCAGGGCGTCGAAGGCATTCTTGGGAACGTTGCGGCGGTGGGTGCGTACCAACGTTGCCAGTACCTGTTGTTCCTGCCGCGAGAAGCCGGCGATGTCGGAGTGCTCGAGCACGTAGCTACCATGCACGTGGTACTGGCTGTGGGCGATCATCAGGCCAAGCTCGTGCAGGCGCGCGGCCCAGCCAAGCATGCGGGCGTCGTCGCCGTCCAGTTGCCAGGCCTGCGCTACCTGCGCCAGCAGCCGTTGCGCGGTCGCCTCGACCCGCCCGCCCTGGTTTTCGTCGATACCGTAGCGCACCGTCAGCGCGGCCACCGAACTGTCGCGCGGGTCGTCGGCGCCGGCACGGCCGAGCATGTCGTAGAGGATGCCTTCGCGCATCGCCGCCTTGCTGACCATCAGGCGCTGCAGGCCCAGCGCCTGGAAGGCGGCCTCCAGCACCAGGATGCCGCCGGCGATGATCGGCCGGCGGTCGGCCGACAGGCCCGGCAGCTCGATGTCCTCGATGCGCTTGGCCTTGAGCAGCTCTTCGCGCACCACCGGCAATGCCTCGGCGGTAATGGCGCCCTTGGTGAGCTTCATCGCCGCGCAGATCTCGCCGATGGATTTGTGCGTGCCCGAAGAGCCGATCGCCTCGTGCCAGCCCAAGGCGCGATACAGGTTGGCGAATTGCTGGAACTCGGCGCCGATCTCGGTCAGCGCATCTTTCCAGCGCTTCTTCGACAACTTGCCGCCGGGGAAGAAGCGCCGGGTGCTGGCAATGCAGCCAGCTTGCAGGCTTTCGCGTTCGAGGGTGTGGAAGCCGCGGCCGATGATGAACTCGGTCGAGCCGCCGCCGATGTCGATCACCAGGCGGCGCTGGTCCGGCTTGGGCGGCTGCGCGTGGGCCACGCCGAGGTAGATCAGGCGCGCTTCCTCGCGGCCGCTGACCACTTCGATTGGATTGCCCAGCGCCGCTTCGGCCGGGGCCAGGAACATTTGCGGCGACTTCAACTGGCGCACCGTATTGGTGGCCAGGGCGCGCACGCGGGTTGGCGGGATTTCGCGAATGCGCTGGCCGAAGCGGGCCAGGCATTCGAGCGCGCGATCGCGCGCTTCGGCTGACAGCCCGCCCTTGCCATCCAGGCCGTCGGCCATGCGCACGGTCTCGCGCAGGCGGTCGACCACGCGCAGCTGCCCGAGCAGATAACGGGCAATCACCATGTGGAAGCTGTTGGACCCCATGTCGACGGCGGCCAGCAGGTCGCCGTCCTGCAGCGGCGGGGAGGTCGGGGAGAGGTTCGGCATAAGCGGAATGTTAGCCGATGGCGGTGTGAGGTGCGCCTGATCGCCCGTCAGTCCGCCCTCAGCGGCTCACAGCATCTCCAGCAATGCCTGTTGCGCCGAATGCGGCGCCGCGCCCGGCGCGGCGACCAGCTTGCGGTAGACGCCGTCGGCGTGCAGTTCCCAGGCGTTGCAATTGTCGTCCAGGTAGTTCTGCAGGGCCTCTCGATAGACCCGCGCGGCAATCTCCGGATCGAGCACCGGGAAGCAGGTTTCCACGCGGCGCAGCAGGTTGCGCTCGAGCCAGTCGGCGCTGGCGCAGAACAATTCCGGCGCGCCATCGTTGCCGAACCAGTAGACCCGGCTGTGTTCGAGGAAGCGACCCACGATCGAACGCACCCGGATGTTGTCCGACACGCCCGGTACGCCCGGGCGCAGGGTGCAGGCGCCGCGCACGATCAGGTCAATCTGCACGCCGGCCTGCGAAGCCTGGTAGAGCGCGCGCATCACCTGCGGCTCGTTGAGCGCGTTCATCTTGGCGATGATGCGGCCCGGTCGGCCTTGGGCGGCCAGGCGAGTCTCGCGCTCGATTCGCTGCAGCAACCCGGCATGCAGGGTGAAGGGCGACTGCAGCAGGCGCGTGAGCTTGAGCTTGGGCGCCAGGCCGGACAGTTGCTGGAACAGCACATGCACGTCGTTGCCAATTTCGGCATTGGCGGTGATCAGGCTCAGGTCGGTGTACGCGCGCGCGGTGCCGCTGTGGTAGTTGCCGGTGCCCAGGTGCACGTAGCGGCGCAGCTTGCGGCCCTCGCGGCGCACGATCAGCAGCATCTTGGCGTGGGTCTTGTAGCCGACCACGCCATACACCACCTGTACGCCGGCTTCCTGCAGCTTGTCGGCCAGGCCGAGGTTGGCCTCTTCGTCGAAGCGCGCGCGTAGTTCCACCACCACGGTGACGTCCTTGCCGTTGCGCGCGGCCTGGATCAACGCATCGACGATCAACGAATCCTTGCCGGTGCGGTACAGCGTCTGCTTGATCGCCAGCACCTGCGGGTCGACCGAGGCCTGGCGGATCAGGTCGAGCACGGCGGTGAAGGCATCGAACGGATGGTGCAGCAACACGTCGCCCTTGCCGGCGATCTGGAAGATGCCTTCGCTGTCGCGCAGGGTGCGCGGATTGAACGGCGGGTATTTCAACTCCGGGCGCTGAACCAGGTCGTAGACCTGGACCACGCGGCTCAGGTTGACCGGGCCGGCGATGCGGTAGACCGCGTTCTCCGGCAGGCCGAAATTCTGCAGCAGGGTGCGCACGATCGGCTTGGGCATGTCCTCGGCGATTTCCAGCCGCACCGCCGGCCGATAGCCGCGGTCCACCAGCTCGTCGCGCAGCGCCAGCGCCAGGTTTTCTACTTCTTCCTCGTCCACCACCAGCTCTGAGTTGCGGGTGACGCGGAACTGGTAGGCGCCCTTGACCTCCATGCCGGGGAACAATTCGTCGACGAACGAGGACAACACCGAAGACAGGAACACGAAGCTCTGCGTGCCGGGCTCGGACAGGCTCTCGGGCAACTGGATGATGCGCGGCAGCGAGCGCGGCGCGCGCACGATGGCGAGGTGGCCGGCACGGCCGAAGGCGTCGGTGCCCTCGACCACCACCACGATATTCAGCGTCTTGTTGAGGATCTTCGGGAACGGGTGCGCCGGATCCAGGCCCAGCGGCGAAAGCACCGGCATGATCTCGTTGCGGAAATAGGCGCGCAGCCAGCGCTTTTGCCGTGACGTCCATGAATTGCGGCCGAGCACGCCGACGCCGGCCGCGGCCAGGGCCGGGCGCAGGATGTCGTTCCAGCAGTGGTACTGCTGCTGCACCAGCTCGGCGGCGCGGTCATGGACGGCGTTGAGGATGGCGGTCGGGCTCATGCCATCCGGCGCCGGTGGCAGACCGAACTCCTGCGCATGGCGCACGGTGGCGGCGCGGATCTCGAAGAACTCGTCGAGGTTGGTGCAGGAGATGGTCAGGAAGCGCAGGCGTTCCAGCAACGGCACCTGTTCGTCCAGCGCCTGCGCGAGCACGCGGAAGTTGAAGTCCAGCTGCGACAGTTCGCGGTTGAGGTATAGCGCCGGGTCGCGCAGCGGATCGGGCGCGAGCTGCTCGTTGGAGGCGGGGACGGCGGCTTTCTTGGCGCTGGCCATGGCAGTTTCAAAGGCTCTGTCGGCAGTAGGAATGCGCACGGTGCTGGCGCGCAACGGTAGTCATATCTGTATCACGCCGGACGCGAAGCATGGGTATCGGTTTCGCGCGCCAGCACACGCGCCGGGCCGAAGTGGCAGGAGAATTCGCTGCCCTTGCCGACTTCGCTCTGGATCTCCAACCGTGCCTGGTGCAGGCCGAGCACGTGCTTGACGATCGACAGCCCCAGCCCGGTCCCGCCGCTTTCGCGCGAACGGCTGCTCGATACGCGGTAGAAACGTTCGGTGATGCGCGGCAGGTGCGAGGCCGGGATGCCGTAGCCGCTGTCGCGTACCGCCAGCACTGCGCCGCCCTCGGCTTCGCGGGCAAAGGTGATACTCACGGTGCCGCCGGCCGGGGTATAGCGCACCGCGTTGGTAACCAGGTTGGAAAACGCGCTGTGCAGTTCCTTGTTGGAGCCGAGCAGGTCGCAGCCGGCCTCGTCATGCACTTCGATAGTGTGGCGGCCGTGGCTGTGTGCCTCGGCCTCGCGGCGCAAGGTCGCCAGCATCGGCGCCATGGCCACGGTTTCCTCGCCGATGTCGTCCTGCGATTCGAGCCGCGACAGGGTAAGCAGGTCTTCGACCAACTGCGCCATGCGCTGGGACTGCTTGCGCATTTCCACCAGCATCGGGCCGGAGTCGGGGAAGTCTTCCGGGTCCAGCATGTCCAGGTAGCCATGCACCACGGTCAGCGGCGTGCGCAATTCGTGCGAAACATTGGCGACGAAATCGCGTCGTACCTGCTCAAGGCGCAACAGCTTGCTGACGTCGCGCGCCACCAGCAGCCAGTACTCGTCGGAGTAGGGGATCAGGCGCAGGTTGAGGCGCAGGTTGCTGTCGATCGGCGAAGGCGCGTCGAGCATCGGTTCGGCGTTGCGGCCGGCGGCCAGCCAATGCGCCAGCGGCAGCGGCTGCAGGCGTTGCACCACGGGCACGCCGAGGTCGCCGGGGTGATGCAGGCCGAGCAAGCCACCGGCGGCTTCGTTGAACCACTGCACGCGCTGGCTGTTGCGGTCCACCACCACCACCGCATCGGGCAGTGCCGCGGCGGCAGCGCGATAAGTGCGCAACATCTCGACCAGGCGGCGCTTGCGCGTGCGCATTTCGGCCTGGCTGCGATAGAGCAGGCGGTCGAGTTCGTTCCAGGCACCGTTTTCCGGTGCCGGCTCCCAGCGCTGGCGCGCGGTCAGGCGGCGCAACACCCGGCGCAGGCGCCAGTACGACCAGGCCAGCGCCGCCAGCGAGGCGAGGGCAAGCGCCATCCAGGCTTCGCCCAGCAGCAGGCCGAGGACCAGCGCGGCCAGCAGCCACAGCGCCAGCACACCCAAGGTGCGAAGCCAGGCAGAACGGATATGTTGGGGCATGGAGGCGAGGGCCGGCGGCGAGCGTGCGTGCGCCGTCAGGTTGCCGCGGAGAACCGGTAACCCGATCCGCGCACCGTCTGCACCATGTTTTCCAGTCCGAACGGCTCGAGCGTCTTGCGCAGCCGGCGGATATGCACATCGATCGTGCGCTCTTCTACATACACACTGCCGCCCCACACGTGATCCAGCAGCTGGGTGCGGCTGTAGACGCGCTCGGGGTGGGTCATGAAGAAGTGCAGCAGGCGGTATTCGGTCGGGCCGATCGGCACCGGCGCTTCGCCGGCGAACACGCGGTGCGCGGCGCCATCGATGCGCAGCTCGCCGACGCCGACGCTGCCGTCTTCGTCGTCGTCGCGGGCGCGGCGCATCACCGCGCGAATACGCGCCAGCAGCTCGCGCGCCGAGAACGGCTTGACGACGTAGTCGTCCACGCCCGCTTCCAGGCCGCCGACGCGGTCGTTCTCTTCACCGCGCGCGGTCAACATGATGATCGGGATCTCGCGGGTCAGCGTGTCCTTGCGCCAGCGCCGGGCCAGGTCCAGGCCGCTGGTGCCGGGCAGCATCCAGTCGAGCAGGATCAAGTCCGGCACGCGGTCGGCGATGGCGGTCTGGGCCTCGCGGGCGTCGCCGGCGTGGATGGGCTCGAACTCGCCCTTGCGCAGGGCGAAGGCGACCATGTCGCGGATCGCGGGTTCGTCGTCGACGATCAAAATGCGTTTTTGCACGCGGCTACCGTAAGGGGGATCCGGATGGTCGCCAGTAGACTACGGTTTTATGACCGAGATGTGACCGCCCTCACCGCGACAGCTCCGGGTCCCGGACGCCCTGGCGGCGCAACTCCAGCACGGTCGGGGTAATGGCGGCGATGCGCGCATCCACCCGTGCCCGGGTGACGTAGTCCAGGTCCTGTTGTTTCAGGGCCCGCAACTGGATCAGCGCCTGCTCGGCGCGACCGTTCAGGAACGCGGCTTCGGCATAGGCCTCGCTGGCGCGCTGGCGATTGCCGGCCAGTTCGCTGGCACGGGCGTAGGTCTGCTGGAACACCGGGTCTTCGGCGGCGCGGCGGGCGAAGGGTTCGAGGATCTGCTGGGCGCGCTGGCCGGCGGTGGCATTGGCCTGCTCGTTGAGCAGGTTGGCGTAGGTCAGCACGACCGGTCGGCTGTCGGGGAATTCGTGCAGTAGCGACTCAAAGCGCTGGTTGGCCCGCGCCGCCTGGCCGCTGCGGGTCTCGGCCTCGCCCAGGGCCAGGGCGACCCAGAGATTGTCCGGGTGGCTTTCAAGCAGCGCCGACAGTTCATGCACCACCGCCGCCGGGCCGTCGCTGTTGCGCAGGTGCGCCAGGGCCAGGCCGTAGCGCTGGGCATCGCTCAGGCCTTTGGGCTTGCCGCGGCGCAGGTCCTCGTATTCGCGAATGGCGCTGCCCGGGGTATTGGCACTGAGCACCCGCAGGCGCTCCCTGGCCCAGTCGAACTGGCCGCGGTCGCCGCGCGCGGCGGCGTCGAACGGCACCTGCAGGCTATACGGCAGCATCGGGTTGCCGGTGCGGCCGAGCGGCTCGGACAGCGAGGGATCGGACGGATTGACCCGCACCTGTTCGGTCTGGCCCGGCACGCTGGTGGTGAGCAGGACGGTGTCCTTCTTCATCTGCTCGGCGCGCGCCTTGGCTTCGACGATACGGGTGGTGGTGACCGGGTGGGTCTGCAGGTAGTCCGGGGCGCTGTAGCCGCCCTCGTTGCCGCGCATCGCCACCGACATGCGCTCGAAAAAGCCGGCCATCGCATCGACGTCGTAGCCGCTGCGCGCCAGGGTGCGAATGCCGAGGCGGTCGGCCTCCGATTCGTTGGAGCGGGTGTAGTTGATCTGCCGCTGCGCCATCAGGCCCATGGCGCTGCTGATGCTGGCCATGGTGGCATCGCCGGCGGAATTGCCGCCGGCGCTTTGCGCGGCGATCACCGCCGCCAGCATGCCCAGCAGGATCGGGATCTGGTCGCGCTGGGCGCGCTCCACCCCGCGCAGGACGTGCTGCTGGGTGACGTGGGCGATTTCATGCGCCAGCACCGCAGCCACCTCGTCCTCGCGCTCGGCGGTCAGCACCAGCCCGGCGTTGACCGCGACATAGCCGCCCAGGGTGGCGAAGGCGTTGATCTGGCGTTCGCGCAGCATGAAGAAGGTGAACGGCTGGCGCGGCTGGTCGCTGTCCGCGCCCAGGCGCTGGCCCATGGTCTGCAGCCAGTCCTCGATCAGCGGGTCCTGCAGCACGTAGCCGTAATTGCGCAGCTCGGCCAGCATCATCTTGCCGTACTCGGCCTGGCGGGCTGGCGTCAGCACTTCGCCGGCGGAAGAGCCGATATCCGGCAGCCGGCTTTCCTGCGCCGGGCTCACCCCAGCGGCGAGGGCCAGGGTGACGGCAGTGGCGAGCAGCAGATGGCGCAAGGCGGGCTCCGGCGGGACAGGGCAGGGCTGCGGCACGGCGAATGAATGCGAACCGGTCCACAGTGTTGCGGCCAGCGGCTCGAAATTCCAGCCGGCCGTTACCATATTGCAGACCACTGAACCCCACGCGGAGTTTCCCGTGAACGACACCCTTTCCCCGGCTGGCGGCCAAGCGCCCCGGATCCGGTTGTACTCCACCGCCGTCTGCCCCTACTGCGTGGCAGCCAAGAACTTCCTCAAGAGCAAGGGCCAGCAGTGGGAAGAGGTCCGGATCGACCTGGACCCGGCCGAGCGCGACAAGATGGTCGCCCTGGCCCGCCGCACCAGCGTGCCGCAGATCTTCATCGGCGATGTCCATGTCGGCGGCTACGACGACATGATGGCGCTGCACCGCGCCGGCAAGCTGGAACCGTTGTTGGCCGGCCAGGCCCCGGAGGGCCAGGCATGAGCACGGCAGGCAGCGACGACAGCGACCGCGTGCGCGAATTCACCGAGTTCCGCCAGCGCATGAACCAGCGCATCCTCGGCGAGCCGAACCAAGTGGTACGGCGCTTCTTCGCCCTGGACACCCAGACCTACCAGGCCGGCGCGCTGGATGTGAAGACCAAGGAGCTGCTCGGCCTGGTCGCCTCGATGGTGCTGCGCTGCGACGACTGCATCAGCTACCACGTGGCCCAGTGCAAGGAAGCCGGCGTGACCCGGGAAGAGTTCTTCGAGACCTTCTCGGTCGGCCTGGTGGTGGGCGGCTCGATCGTCATCCCGCACCTGCGCCGCGCCGTGGATTTCCTGGACCAGCTCGAGGGCGGGGCCGCCGCCCCGGCCGAGCACAGCCACGGCTGAGCCGCCCCACCGCGCCCCCGTCGACCAAAGTCGGTTTGGGGGCTGCGGCCGCGATCGGGCATAATTCCGCTACTGGCATTCGCATGCGCACGGTGCCTTCCCGGCAGCCGGCGCTTTTCCGTCTTCAATGACGCATCCCCCGTTCGGAATTCCACTCTTATGACGCAGACAATCACGGTCATCCGCGGCGACGGCATCGGCCCGGAGATCATGGACGCCACCTTGCAGGTGCTCGACGCGCTGCAGGCCGGCCTGACCTACGAATTCGCCGACGCCGGCCTGGTCGCGCTGGAAAAGCACGGCGACCTGCTGCCGGAAAGCACCCTGGCCTCGATCTCGAAGAACAAGGTGGCGCTGAAGAGCCCGCTGACCACGCCGGTGGGCGAGGGCTTCAGCTCGATCAACGTCGCCATGCGCCGCAAGTTCGACCTCTACGCCAACGTGCGTCCGGCCAAGTCGTTCCCGAACACCAAGTCGCGCTTCTCCGATGGCGTGGACCTGATCACCGTGCGCGAGAACACCGAAGGCGCCTACCTGAGCGAAGGCCAGACGGTGTCCGAAGATGGCGAGACCGCGTTCTCGGGCACCCGCGTCACCCGCAAGGGCTCCGAGCGCATCGTGCGCTATGCCTTCGACCTGGCGCGCGCCACCGGCCGCAAGAAGGTCACCGCGGTGCACAAGGCCAACATCATCAAGTCGACCTCGGGCCTGTTCCTGAAGGTCGCGCGTGATGTCGCCGCGCAATACCCGGAGATCGAATTCCAGGAAATGATCGTCGACAACACCTGCATGCAGCTGGTGATGCGTCCGGAACAGTTCGACATCATCGTCACCACCAACCTGTTCGGCGACATCATCTCGGACCTGTGCGCCGGGCTGGTCGGCGGCCTTGGCCTGGCGCCGGGCGCCAACATCGGCACCGACGTGGCGATCTTCGAAGCCGTGCACGGCTCGGCCCCGGACATCGCCGGGCAGGGCAAGGCCAACCCGTGCGCGCTGCTGCTGGGCGCGGCGCAGATGCTCGACCACATCGGCCAGCCGCAGAACGCCGAGCGCCTGCGCAACGCGATCGTGGCCACGCTGGAAGCCAAGGACTCGCTGACCCCGGACCTGGGCGGCAACGGCAACACCATGGGCTTTGCCCAGGCGATCGCCAGCCGCCTGTAAGCGGTCGGTTCGCGGCAAACGAAAAGGGCGCCTTGCGGCGCCCTTTTTTTGTTTCCTTGGCCGGGAAAACTCGCTTAGTTGCGCGACTGCAACTTCGACAGCAGGCGCAGGAACTCCAGGTACAGCCACACCAGCGTCACCATCAGGCCGAAGGCGCCGTACCACTCCATGTACTTGGGCGCGCGCTGTGCCACACCGGACTCGATGAAATCGAAGTCCAGCACCAGGTTGAGCGCGGCGATGACCACCACGAACAGGCTGAAGCCAATGCCGATCACGCCCGAGTCGTGGATGTACGGCATGCTCACGCCGAACAGGTTGAGCACGATCGTGGCCAGGTACACCAGCGCGATGCCGCCGGTGGCCGCCATCACGCCGAGCTTGAAGTTCTCGGTGGCCTTGATCCAGCCGCTGCGATAGGCGAACAGCAGCGCGAACAAGGTGCCGAACGTCAGCAGCACTGCCTGGAACACGATGCCGTTGAAGCGCGCTTCGAACACCGCCGAGATCGAGCCCAGGAAGAAGCCTTCGACGATCGCGTAGAGCGGGGCGGTGATCGGCGCCCACTGCATCTTGAAGATGGTGACCATGGCCAGGATGAACCCGCCGATGGCGCCGCCCAACATATAGAGCTTGGCGGCGGGCAGGACCTCGCCGGTGGGCGCGATGGTCTGGCTCCAGGCGAAGGCCGCTGTCAGCACGGCCAGCAGCAACAGCACGCCGGTCTTGTTGACGGTGCCATTGAGGGTCATCGCATCGGCATCGCGGCGAACGACGCTGCCGCTGGCCAGATCGAGGAAGGTGGATTCCTTGAGCGCGGGGTTGCCACTGCGGAACATGGGGCGGTCTCCTTGAAGTGTTTGCGGCCGTCATGGCCGTCGGGCGTGTTGATGGGCGCCAGCATAGCCGATGCCGGTCGCGCCCCTCGGGCACGCCCTTCCAACATTGACAGTGGCGACCGCTTGTCCCGACAATGCGCGATCCCCACGCCGCTGGCGTCGGGTCTCGTGTGAGTCCACCGGGGTATAGCGCAGTCTGGTAGCGCGCCTGCTTTGGGAGCAGGATGTCGGGGGTTCGAATCCCTCTACCCCGACCACTCGAGCGCCTCAGCTGGCTAGCTGAAGGGGCGCATCGTGTTCCTCCGGCGCCCGTAGCTCAACCGGATAGAGCACCGGCCTTCTAAGCCGGCGG
>DATCVI010000147.1:0-17037 GCA_036566925.1 Stenotrophomonas sp. | reverse complement strand
CCTCCTCCTCCTCCGGACCCGCCACCAACACCCCCGCCACCGCCCGCTCCGCCACCGCCACCGCCCCCGCCACCGCCGGGGCCACCGCCCGTACCGCCCACGCCGGCCTACCGGCAGGAGGTCTCGCTGATCGCTGCCGCGCCCGCGATGGCCAGCGTCTACGGGCGCACGATCATCGACACGCTGCACGAACGCGTCGGCGACGAAGAACTGCTGCGCCAGCGCGGCGATTTCGACCCCGACCGCAGTGGGGTCAATGGGGTGTGGATGCGCTATGTCGGCCATGACGGCGAGCACGATGGCGGCCGCCAGGGCATCTACGGCCGCCGTGGGCCGGGCTTCGACTACCGCTTCGACGCCCTGCAGGTCGGCCTGGATCTGTACCGCCATGTCGATGAAGAAGACCAGAGCCGCAAGCACGCAGGCTTCTACCTGGCCTATGGCAAGGGCAAGGGGGAAGTTCGCCATAATTTGCTCGAGCACAACTTCCACGCCGGCACCGACCGCTTCGTCGCCCGCACCGTGGGCGGCTACTGGACTGGCTTCAACGACAAGGGCGCGTACCTGGATGCCGTCGCCCAATACACCGACTACGACCTGCGCATGCAGTCGCTGCGCCTGCCCGACAGCTTCACCAATGCCAGTGGCGTAGCGTTGTCGCTGGAGGGCGGCTGGCCGTTCGTGCTCAACGACGGCGATGGGCAGTCCGGCGAAGATGGACGCTGGCGCCTGGAGCCGCAGGCGCAAGTCATCTGGCAACAGATCGACGTCGATGACCTCGACGATGGCATCGCCCAGGTGCGTTTCAGCGACGGCGATTCGCTGGTGGGCCGCCTCGGCGCGCGCCTGAATCGCAATGGCCAGCGCCAGAACCGCAATGCCGAACTGCGCAGCAGCAATGCCTGGTTGCGCGCCAACCTGTGGCACGAGTTCCGCGGCCAACCGAAGGCCGAGTTCGCCACCAACAGCGGCTACCTCCCTTTTGCCGTCGATCTGGGCGGCAGCTGGGCCGAGGTCGGCATCGGCGGCACCTGGCAGGTGTCGCAGACCGGCTACTTCTATGCCGACCTCGACTACAGCTGGAGCTTTGACGGCGACGAAACCGCGTGGAACGGCAAGCTGGGGATGCGCTGGAACTGGTGAGGACGGTCGCCGCCGTGCCACAGTTCGCCCATGTCCGAGTTCACCGTCCACCTGCTGCTGCAGACCGCGCTGGTCGAAGTGCGCGACGTGGTCTGCGCCGGCACTTGCCGCCATCCCGGCGAGGTCGAGCGCGCGCGACGTACCGAACTGGTGTTCCCCTATCGCGGCACGTACGTGCGCCACGTAGAAGACGACCTGGTGGTGGCCGACGCCAGCCAGGTGATCTTCTTCAACGCCGGCGAGCCTTACCGCGTCAGCCATCCGCATGCCGGCGGCGATGCCAGCCTGGCGCTGACTCTGGATGAAACCTTGCTGCGCGAAATCGCCCCGGCCGCGCTGCTGCACGAGGGCACGCCGCCGCGCTTCCGGCTGCCGCGCCTGCGCATCGATCCACGCGCACAAGTACTGGTCGCGATGCTGCGCCACAGCCTGCACGAAGGCATCGCCGATCCCCTTGAGGGCGAAAGCCTGGCGCTGGTACTGGCCCAGCGCGCCATCGGCCCGCGTACCGCGCACGCCGCGGGTGCGAGCCCGAGCCGGCGGCGGCTGGTGGACCGCGCCAAGCTGGTATTGAGCGGTGACCTGGCGCGGCGCTGGACCCTGGCCGAGGTGGCGCAGGAAGTCGGCGTGTCGCCGGTGTACCTGACCCAGAGTTTTCGCGAAGTCGAAGGCGTGCCGCTGTATCGCTACCAGATGCGCCTGCGCCTGGCGCGTGCGCTCGACCTGCTCGGTGAATACGAAGACCTCAGCCGGCTCGGCCAGGACTTGGGCTTCTCCAGCCACAGCCATTTCAGCGCGGCCTTCCAGCAAGCCTACGGCCGCAGCCCGAGCGAGTTCCGGCACCTTGCGTTGCAGGCAGCACCGAGCGATCGCTAAATATCTTGATAGCCGGCCCCCCGGCCGCCGACGTCTACTGTCCTTGCCCAATGAGGGCGGCAAAAGGGAGAGCGAGATGAGCGAGAAGACCTGTGCGGCCTGCGATTGCGTGCTCGATGAGAACGCCATCCAGGTCAAGCTCGGCGGCAAGGTGGTCGAAGTCTGTTGCGAGGACTGCGCCGTGCAGTTGCGCGAAGCCTACGCGGCCGCCGCCAAAGGCTGAGGCCTTGCCAAGGGGACAGCTCAGGTCCGCGTTGGCCTGAGTGGGTCCCGTCGATGTGATCGCGCCCGGCCGGCCGGGCGCCCTCTGACGCAAAACCTATTCTCCCCCACCGGCTTGGTGCGCGGCATGACCGCTTGCGGCCCGCTGCCGGCCGCGTCTCCTGGAGTGTTCCCATGTTGAACCGCAGACAATTCCTGGCCGCCAGTGGCTGGGCCGGTGCTTCGCTGGCTTTCTCCGGCGTGCTGGCCAGCGGCGGCGGCCCCCAGGCTGCCAATCCGTCATTGGACGCGGATGCCTTCCACGGCTTGCGTCGCTATCTGCGTACCGCGTTCGGCGACATTGCCTATGTCGAACAGGGGCAGGGCGCGGCGGCGCTGTTCCTGCACGGCTTCCCACTCAATGGGTTCCAGTGGCGCGGCGTATTGCCGCGGCTGGCGCCTTACCGCCGCTGCATCGCGCCGGATTTCCTCGGGCTGGGCTACACCCGTGTCGCCGAGGGCCAGGCGGTGGCGCCGGAAGACCAGGTCGCCATGCTGCTGGATTTGATGGATACCTTGGGCATTGCCAGTGCCGACCTGGTCGCCAGCGACAGTGGCGGCGCCGTCGCCCAGCTGCTGTTGGCGCGCCATCCCGAGCGCGTGCGCACCCTGTTGCTGGCCAACTGCGACACCGCCATCGACAGCCCGCCACCGGCCATGCTGCCGGTGATCGATCTTGCCCGGCAGGGCCGCTTCATCGACGACTGGCTCGGTCGTTGGCACGCCGACCCTGCGCTGGCGCGCTCGGCCGAGGGCATCGGCGGCATGTGCTACACCGACCCGGCCCAGCCCAGCGACGAGGCGATCGATACCTACTTCGGGCCAATGCTGTCCACCCAGCGGCGAACGGGTCTGGGCAATGCCTATGCCGTGGCGCTGGCGCGCAATGCGCTGGCCGGAAGTGCCGACGCACTGCGGCAGTGCCGTGCGCCGGTGCGCGTGGTGTGGGGCATGGCCGACACGATCTTCGGCCAGCACAACGCCGAGTATTTGGCACAGGCGTTCGGCAACGCGCGCGGCGTGCGGCGGCTGGCCGGGGCCAAGTTGTTCTGGCCCGAGGAACAGCCGCAGGTGATCGCCGAAGAGGCCAGGGCGCTATGGAACGCCTGGGTGCCGGTGGCGGTGCGCCGCTGAAGTTGGCGCACTGCTCAAAAGCGATAGGTCACTCCGAGGCGCACGCCGCTATCGGTGAAGCGCAGGCTGCCGGTGAAGCTGTTGGTATCGGCATCGGCCTTGATTCGCCGCGTGGTGTAGTCGGCCCAGAAGCCCCAGTTTTCCCACGGAAACCATTCCGCGCCGGCGCGGGCGTAGGTGACGTCGGCATCGATGTCGTTGATGTTGGCGGTGAAGTAGCCGACATCGGCACTGAGCCGCCAATCGTCGCCCGGCGTCCAGCGCCATCCCGCACCGATGGCGGGAGCGGGCAGGTCGGTATCGACTTCCTCCCTGCGGCGGTCGCCGAAATTGTTGCCGTCGACGCTCACGTCCAGCTCCAGCGAAAGGGCCATCTGGTACCAGATCAACCCTACGCGCGGGCCCAGGGCCCAGCGTTCGCGCGCCCAGGCCCAGTAGGTGTAATTGAGCTCATAGGCGTCCAGGTCGAATTCCGCCCGCACCGTGCTGGTGGCGGTATACAGGCTGTCCTGGAATTCGATATCGCGGGTGAGCCGGTGCTCGGAACTGGCATCGTCGTTGTAGTAGGACAGCCCCAGCTCGTGGCGATTGAAGGGGCGCCAGGTCAGGGCGATGAAACCGATGGTCTGGTCCTTCTCCAGCCCGAGGTCGCGGTGCAGGTCCACGGTGGTGCCATCGAAAGTGTCGCCGTCGGCCCGCACCCGGGTATCGAAATTGGTGGCGTAACCGCCCACCCGCACGCCGAAAGTATCCAATGGCTCGACCGCCTTGGCGGATCGGGACGCAAACAACAGCGGCACCAGCACAACGAACGCAAGTAGACGCATGGAAGGCTCCTGGTCTGGCGCAGTCGTGAAACGGGCGGGTCGGTTTTTCAGCGGCGGGGGTGAATGTACTCCTGAACGGGCGCGCCGGCGTGAGGACGCAAAAGCCCCCACCCCGGCACCCGCGAACGGGGCAAGGATGGGGGCCGATCCCGCGTCTCCCGTTTCCGGGAGAGGCGCGTGGGATTACGAAACCTGCTTCAACGCGTGCTTGCGATCGCGCATCACGTTATGGCACTCACGCACGCGCGGCAGCAGCGACTCCACTTCCACGCGCGCCGCGGCCGGGGTGTCCGCATCGGTGAGCGTTTCCTGAAAGGCCTTGAGCAGGCGGTCTTCGGATTCCTCCAGCTCGGCCACGTAGCCGTAGTCGGTGTCGCCGACCATGGCGCGCAGCTTGGCGTAGAACTGCTGCATCGAGCCGACCATCGTGCCGTGTTCGGCGGGATGGCCACCGGCACTGGCCACCGCAGCGCTCAGCCGGGTGACGATGTCGCTCTTGACGCCGGCAATGCGGGTGAAGAGCGCATTGAGTTCCGGGTTGGTCACCTTGCCGGCGGCTTCGGTGTAGAACTCCTTGCCGTCGCGGGCGATCTCGATCAGGTCGTTGAGGCTGTGTTCGATCTTGCTGTTGGTAGTCATCGATTGCATTTCCTGTCTGTGGCCAATGGAGGCGAGCGTCGCCTTGCGCAGCCACTTTTTCGCACTGCCCATCAACATTGCGTGACCGCTCGCGGCAACTGTTCATGGCTGTGTGCGCGATGCGAGCACGCCGCATGCACGGCGTGAGCCGCATGCCGAATCGATCGCGCACCGGCCTATGCAGGACGTTCACGTGATCTACCTACGCGGTTAACCGGCCGCTCTCTAGCGTGGCCTCCAGCGCAGCAATCGCTGTTGCAGACACCCCCAAAACTGGAGATCCCGCAATGGCCGTCAAGACCATCGAAGAGCTATTCATCCACGAACTCTCGGACATCTACAGCGCCGAGAAGCAGCTGACCAAGGCGCTGCCCAAGCTCGCCCGCGCGGCGACCAATCCTAGCCTCGCCACTGCCTTCGAGACCCATCTGGAAGAAACCCAGGGCCAGATCGAGCGCATCGACCAGGTGGTCGAGCTGCTGGATATCCGCCTCAAGCGCATCAAGTGCGCTGCAATGGAAGGGCTGGTGGAAGAGGGCAAGGAAGTCATCGATTCCGTCGAAGCCGGCCCGCTGCGCGATGCCGCGTTGATTGGCGGTGCGCAGAAGGTCGAGCATTACGAGATCGCCGCCTATGGCACTCTCGCCGCGCTGGCCAAGCAGTTGGGCTACAAAGATGCGCTGCCGCTGCTGCTGGCAACCTTGAAGGAAGAAAAGGCCACCGACGAGAAGCTGACCATGCTCGCAGAGGGTGGCGGCAATCAGCAGGCCGCCGGCAAGAGCAGCAAGGCTGCCTGAGTTGAGCCGCGGCCATGGCGCGCCCGGGCGAATGGCAATATCGGTTGGCGCGCGCCTTCTCGCGCGCCGATCTGGGCGCGGTCGGCTTGCATGAAGCCGCGTGGCTGCTGAAGCGCGCGGTGCCCGATTACGCGCTGCACAGCTATGAGTATGTTGAATCCGACGCCAATGGCGTGCGCTGGTTCGAGGCGCCGCAGCTGGCCATCGCCCACGCGATCTGGACCGCAACCCACCGGCCTTACGACCCGGACTGGCGGGTTGTCGATGTAGTGGGGCAATTGACGCTGAGCAAGCAGGGCCTGTGGTCGACGCGGGTCCGCTTGCCGTTGCGCCATCGCCAGCGGGCCATTGCGCTGTGAGCGCGATCGCGCCGGAAGTGGCCGGCGAGTTCGCCAGCAGCCTGCATACGATCTCGCTGACGATCAATGGGCGAAGGCTGTCGTTGCAGGTCGAAGCGTGGGTCACCTTGCTCGATCTGTTGCGCGAGCGACTCGATCTGATCGGCACCAAGAAGGGCTGTGACCACGGCCAGTGCGGTGCGTGCACGGTGCTGGTCGATGGCCGTCGCATCAATAGCTGCCTGACCCTGGCGGTGATGCAGGATGGCAAGGAGATCACGACCGTCGAGGGACTGGCCCAGGGCGAGGCCTTGCACCCGCTGCAGCGCGCTTTCATCGAGCACGATGCCTTCCAATGCGGCTACTGCACGCCGGGGCAACTGTGCTCGGCGGTCGGCTTGCTCAACGAAGGCCAGGCCCACGATCGCGACCAGGTGCGTGAGCTCATGAGTGGCAATATCTGCCGCTGCTGCGCCTATCCACAGATTGCCGATGCGGTCATGTCTGTATTGCAGCCCGACCACCAGGACGGTGAGGCGAAATCCAGCAAGCCGTGGGTGCCAGGCACGGTGCCCGGATGAACCCGTTCCGGTTCGAAACCAGCGCGACGGTGGACGACGTGCTGCAGCGGCTGGCACAACCGCCTGGTAACGGCGCTAGCCGGGTGGTCGCCGGGGGGACCAACCTGTTGGACCTGATGAAGCTGCATATCGCACCGGTGCAGCGCGTGATCGACATCAACGCATTGCCGTTGCAGGCCATCACTGAGTTGCCCGCTGGCGGCCTGCGCCTGGGCGCGACCGCGCGCAATGCCGACACTGCGTATGACCCGCGGGTGCGCGAGCGCTTCCCGTTGCTCTCGGCAGCGATCCTGGCCGGTGCCTCGCCGCAGATCCGCAACATGGCCAGCAATGGCGGCAACCTGTTGCAGCGCACGCGTTGCACTTATTTCTACGACCCTGGCGTGCCCTGCAACAAGCGCCGGCCCGGCAGTGGCTGTCCGGCCATCGGCGGGCTTACCAAGTACCACGCCATCCTCGGCGCCAGCCCGCAGTGCATCGCTACGCATCCCTCGGATATGTGCGTGGCCCTGGCCGCGCTGGATGCGACCGTCGTCGTGGCCAGTACGCGGGGGGAACGGCGCATAGCCTTCGACCAGTTCCATCGCCTGCCCGGCGACACGCCGGAGCGCGACACGTACCTGGACGAGGACGAGCTCATCCTCGCAATCGAACTGCCGGCGGCCGACGCCTTCGCCGCCCACAGCGCCTACATCAAGATCCGCGAACGCCTGTCCTATGCGTTCGCGCTGGTGTCGGTGGCGGCGGCGCTGGCCCTGGATGATGGTGGCCGCATCCGCGCAGCGCGCCTGGCGCTGGGCGGCGTTGCGCACAAGCCCTGGCGCGATACGGCCGTCGAAGCCAGCCTCGTGGGTGCGCAATGCAACGCTGCCGCGTTCGATGCCGCCGCCGGGCAACTGCTCGAACAGGCCGTGCCGCAGGGCCAGAACGCCTTCAAGATCCCCTTGGCCCGCCGCGCCATCGTGCATGCGCTTGAGACCGCCGCAACAGGCACCGTGGACAACCGCGGCGATCACCGGCAGGCCGCCCGATGACATCCCGCCAGCACTTCATGCCGCGCGCCGATGCCGGCACCGGACCCCGCCCGACCGGTACTGCGGCTACGCGCGTCGATGGGCGCGCCAAGGTTACCGGCCAGGCGCGCTACGCGGCCGATTGGCCGGCGGCCGACCTTGTCTACGGCGTGGCCGTCAACAGCACGATTGCGCGTGGCCGCATCGTCGGTTTCGAGCTGGCCGCGGCGCAGGCGGTGCCGGGCGTGCTGGCGGTGCTCACCCACGACAACCGCCCGCACATGCGCCGCAGTGGCTTCCAGTACAAGGACATGACCGCGCCGGGCGGCAAGCCGTTCCGGCCGTTGTATGACGCGCAGGTCCACTACAGCGGGCAGCCGGTGGCGCTGGTGCTCGCCGAGACCTTCGAAGCCGCGCGGCACGCGGCCTCGCGGGTGGTGGTCCACTACCAGGCCGAACCGCACCAGACCGAGTTGCAGGCCGGTTTGTCGCGCGCGCGCAAACCGCGCGGATTCAAGGCCGGATTTTCCCCTCCCCCCGCCGACAAAGGCGAGCCGCAGCAAGCGCTGGCGCAGGCGCCGTTCCGCATCGAGGCCGATTACTACAATGGCACCGAGCACCACAATCCGATGGAACTGTTCGCCTCCACCGTCATTCGCGAGCCCGATGGCCGGCTGCTGATCTACGACAAGACCCAGGGTTCGCAGAACAGCCGCTGGTATGTCTCGCACGTGTTCGGCCTGCCCAAGGAGCAGGTCACGGTGCGCAATCCGTTCGTCGGTGGCGCGTTCGGCTCCGGCCTGCGGCCGCAATACCAGTTGCCGCTGGCGGTGATGGCGGCGCTGCACCTGCAGCGATCGGTCCGCGTGGTGATGACGCGGCAGCAGATGTTCACCTTCGGACACCGCCCCGAAACGGTGCAGCGGGTCAAACTCGCCGCCGATGCCGAGGGCCGGCTACAGGCAATCTGGCACGAAGCCTATGCCGAGACCTCGCGGCTGGAAGATTACGTCGAGGTAGTCGTCAACTGGAGTGGCCAGCTCTACACCTGCCCCAACGTGCATCTCGGTTACCGGTTGGTCGAACTCGACCACTACAGCCCGATCGACATGCGGGCGCCAGGCGCGGCGCATGGCACCCATGCCCTGGAAGTGGCGATGGACGAGTTGTCCTACGAGCTGGGCATCGATCCACTGGAACTGCGTCTGCGCAACTATGCCGAGCGCAACCCGGCCGATGACAAGCCTTACTCGACCAAGCCGCTGCGCGAGTGTTACCAACGCGGCGCCGAGCGCTTCGGCTGGCACGCGCGGCCGTTGCAGCCGCGCGCCCGCCGCGAAGGTCGCGAATGGGTCGGCTGGGGCATGGCAACCGGCCAGTGGGATGCCATGCAGATGTTCGCCCGCGCCCGCGCGCGCTTCGGCAGCGATGGCCGCCTGGTAGTCAGCAGCGCGGCCACCGATATCGGCACCGGCACCTATACGGTGATGACCCAGATTGCCGCCGAGGCCTTCGGCCTGCCGCTGGAACGGGTGAGTTTCGTGCTCGGCGACTCGACCCTGCCGGTCGCGCCGATCGAGGGCGGCTCCTCGCATGTGGCCACGGTGGGCTCGGCGGTGGCCGGGGCCTGCGAGAAACTGCAACGCAAGCTGCTGCGGCTTGCGCGCCGGCGCGACCCCGGCACTTTCGCTCGCGTCCGTTTCGCCGATGTCGGCTTTGGCGAGGGGAGGCTGTGGCTGCGCGACGATCCTGGTGTCGCTGTCGAGCTGAGCGAACTGGTGGCCGCGCAAGCCGGCGAGGGGGTGGAGGAGTCCTACTTGCTGCTGCCTAACCTGCTGCGCCAGCGCAAATACGTGCGCGCCACCCACAGCGCGGTGTTCGTCGAGGTTCGCGTGGACGAGGAGCTCGGCACTGTGCGCGTGACCCGGGTGGTCAGCGCCATCGACGCCGGGCGCATCGTCAATCCGCTGACCGCACGCAGCCAGATCATCGGCGGCATCATCTGGGGTCTCAGTGCGGCCTTGCACGAGCACACCGAGGCAGACCATCGACTGGGCCGCTTCATGAACCGCGACCTCGCTCAATACCACGTTGCAGTCAACGCCGATGTCCACGATATCGAGGTGATCTTCGTCGAAGAGCCGGACACTGTGGTCAGCGCACTGGGGGCGAAGGGCGTGGGCGAGATCGGGCTGGTCAGCGTGGCCGCCGCAGTGTGCAACGCGATCTACCACGCCACCGGGCGGCGGGTGCGCAGCACGCCGATGATTCCAAGCAAGGTGATGAACCCCTGAGCGGGGCTCAACGTCCCCGATACCACTCCCATACATGCGCGGGCAGATGCGGCTGCAGGTCGATATCCAACGCGGCGTGGCTGTCGAGCAGGTCGCGCAGGGCTCGGCGCACCGGTGTATCGGCAGCATGGAAATCAAGTTCGCCCGGCGGCAACTGGGCAGTGCTCCAATCGAACAACCAATCGACCTGCTGCAGCGCTGCCGCGCGTGCCCAAGGTCGCAGCGGATACACCCGATAGCCTTGCTCGGCCAGCTCGCGCGCGGCTGCGGTCAATTGGCTGTTGGCGCCCCGCACCCACTCGGTCTTGCCGCCAGCGGCCAGTGCAATCGTCAGCGGCGCCGGCGCACGATGCGCTTTGAGCGGGCGCCGCAATGCCAGTTCAAGGTCGCGCGCATCGCGCTCGGTCTCGGCTTCTATCAGCGTGCCGGCGTCGAGATCGAAGAACTCGAACCAGCGCCGGTGCAGGCTGCGCAAGCGCGAAAGCGGGGCGCGCGAGAAGCCGATCTTGCAGAAGTCTTCCCACGCACACGGCAGGACGTAGGTGAAACAGCGTCCGTCGGTGCGCAGTTCGTCGTGCGCGCCCCCCACCGTACTGCCGTGCCTTTAACCGCGTCGTGCCGCTTCGATCGCGGCCACATCGATCTTGCGCATCGTCATCATCGCCTCGAATACGCGCTTGGCCACGGCCGGGTCCGGATCGGCGATGCCTTCGCTCAAAACCCGCGGCGTGATCTGCCACGACACGCCCCACTTGTCCTGGCACCAGCCGCAAGCGCTCTCCTGGCCGCCGTTGCCGACGATCGCATTCCAGTAGCGGTCGGTCTCGGCCTGGTCGTCGGTGGCGACCTGGAACGAAAACGCCTGGGTCTGCTTGAAGGCACTGCCGCCGTTGAGGCCGAGACAGGGGATGCCGAGTACGGTGAACTGCACGGTGAGGACATCACCCTGTTTGCCGGAGGGGAAGTCCGAAGGCGCGTAGAAGATGTCGCCGACGGCGCTGTCCGGAAAGGTCTTGGCGTAGAAGGTCGCCGCATCGAGCGCGGCCGAGTCGTACCACAGGCAGATCGTGTTCTTGGCGATCATGGCGGGTTTCCGGGCAGTGGGCTTGGGATTCGCGGCATAGCTTAGAGGGCAGGATGCTAGGCGGGCGTTATCTGCGGCGGTCGGGCTTTCTGTCCCGAAGCGCAATATAGCGAAACATCTGGCTCCCATGACGAAACGAAATGGATACCAAACCGCCGAAGTTTGGTTGAGAATCGGGCCGGGCGCGCCTGCGCCAGCCGACTCCAGGACCGCGCGATGCCCTTCTCGATCCCCCCGTCGTCTTACCGCCGTCGCTGCGGCCTGGTGCTGGCCCTGGCCCTCGCCGCACCGGTGGGCGGCGCGTTCGCCAGCCAGCCGCACGATGCGCTCGAACCGAGCGGCCGTTTCAGTGTCTACGGCGCCGGCGCTGCGCAGACGCCGCCGATGGGATTCAATCCCTGGAACGCGTTCCGCACCGAAGTCGACCAGGCCAAGATCCTCGGCGTGGCCGAAGCCATGCGCCAGCGTGGCCTGCAGGCAGCCGGCTATCGCTATATCAATGTCGACGATGGCTGGTGGTTGCGCCGCCAGGCCGACGGCACGTTCGAGATCCGCACCGCGATGTTCCCCCTCGCCCGCACTGCCGATGCAGGGACCAGCTTCCGTGCCTGGACCGACCGCCTGCACTCGATGGGCTTCAAGGCCGGCCTGTACACCGACATCGGCCGCAACGCCTGCTCGCAGGCCTTCGACCGCAGCAGCCCGAACCTGCCGGTAGGTGGCGTGGCCGAGCGCGAGATCGGCTTGCAGGGATTTGAGTATTCGGACCTGAAGACAATGTTCCAGGACTGGGGTTTCGACTATCTCAAGGTGGACGCCTGCGGCGTGGCCGACTTCGGCCCGGGCAGCGAGCCGGTGCGCGAGGACCATTACCGCGCGCTGCGGCCGTTGATCGTGCGCGAGGATGCGGTGGGCACCGACGCCGACGCGGTGGAGACGCGTTATGCGCGGATCGGCCGATTGCTGGCCGAGCTCAACCCCGACAACGATTTCGTCTTCTCGATCTGCCCCTGGGGCCAGGCCGGCGTGCGCGATTGGGGCGGCGAGCACGGCAACCTGTGGCGCACCAGCAGCGATATCGAGGCGACCTGGGAGAGCATGCTGCACAACTTCGATACTGCCACCCGGCGCGAGCTCTATGCCGGCCCCGGGCGCTGGAACGATCCGGACATGCTCGCCGTCGGCCTGGGCGATTTCGACGCCAAGCACCTGGAACAGGCGCGCACGCATTTCTCGATGTGGGCGATCCTGGCCGCGCCGCTGCTGCTGGGCTTCGACCTGGTGCATGCGCCCGATTCGTTGATCGCGCTGCTATCCAATCCCGAAGTCATCGCCGTCGATCAGGACCCGGCCGGCAACCAGGGCAACCTGGTGCTGGACGAGGGCGGCGTGCAGGTGCTGGTCAAGCCGCTGGCGGCGCGTGGCGAACGCGCGGTGTTGTTGTTCAATCGTGGCGAACGGCCCGCGATGGCGCGGGTGGACCCGGTGCAACTGAAGCTGCAGCAAGGGGCTGCTTACAAAGTGCGCGACCTGTGGCAACGCCGCGACCTGCCGTCCACGCGCGAGGCACTGGCGTTCAAGCTGGCGCCGCGCCAGTCGATGCTGCTCAAGGTCAGCGGTACGCCGGCAGATCCACAGGCCACCTTGCTGACCGAGATGACCGCGCGCATCCATGTGGCCGCCGCTGGTCACCCCGGTTATAGCTCCGCGCTCACCGAGGCAACGGGTATGCCGCGCGCCGATGCAACGCCTTACGGCCGGCCGTTGCAGCTGGTGGGCGTGCGCCATCCGTATGGCATCGGCCTCCATGCCAACTCGCGTCTGGAAGTGAAGGCCGGTCGCGCGTTCTCCCGCTTCACCGCGAAGGTAGGGCTGCAGGACGATGCCGCCGCGCCGAAGCCGGTTGCTTTTCGCGTCTACGGCGATGGCAAGTTGTTATTCGAAGGTAACAGCGGCGCCGCGCCGCTGGACGTGGACGTCGCAGTGACCGGCGTGGAGGTGATCGAACTGGTCGCCGCCGCGCCCGACACCGCGCCCGGCGCACTGCCGCCGCTGGTGGCCTGGGCCGACGCGCGGCTGCGTTGAGCGCAGCTGCGCGCGTGGGCTAGCGGTGCCCGCGCTCTTCGTGGGCGCGGGCGCGGCGGTCGAACAGCAAGGCGCTGAGCACGATGCCCAGCCCCAGGAACACCGCCAGCACGAATAGCACCAGCGCAATGGCCGGGTAACCCCACAGGTGGAACGTGGTCGGGATGCGCATCATCTGGGTCGAGGCCAGGATCAACGCGGCGGTGACGATGCCTGCGGAGACGCGGTTGGCGATCTTCTGCAGGTTCTCCATCAGGTGCGACTCTTCCAGGCCGGTCACCTTCATCTGCAGGCGGTTCTCGGCCAGCAGCGAGAGGATGTCGGTCAGGCGTCGCGGGCTTTCGCGCAGCAGGGTCTGCACTTCCATCGCCTCGCTGGCCAGGTTGGCCGCCGATAGCGACTTGCGCAGGCGCGCGCGCATCACGCTCTGCAAGTGGCGCTCGACCACGCGGCGGATATCCAGTTCCGGCGACAGCATCCGGCACACGGTTTCGAGGTTGAGCAGGGTCTTGCCGAGCAGGCTCAGCTCCGGCGGCGTGCGCAGGCCGGTGGCGGTCGCAATGCGTACCAACTCCAGCACCACCTGGCCCTCGGTGGTGGTGTCGTGGGCGGCGTAGCGGGCGATCATCTGCCCCACTTCACGCAGGTAGCGCTCTTCGTCGTAGTCTTCCAGCCGCGTGCTCAGCGCGATGGTTTCGTCGGCCACTTCCTCGCCGCGCCCGTCCACCGCCGCGAACAACAGCTTCAGCAGGCGCTCGCGCAACCGCGGCGGCACGTGCGCGACCATGCCCAGGTCGAAGATCGCCAGGCGGCCGTCGTCGGTGACGCGCAGGTTGCCCGGGTGCGGATCGGCGTGGATCTCGCCGTGCACGAACATCTGGTCGAGATAGCCGCGAATCAGCGCGCTGGCCACCGGCGCCATGTCCTGCTCGGTGCGACGCACCGGCGGGATCGCGTCCACGCGCACGCCGCGGGCCATTTCCATGGTCAGCACGCGGCGGCCGGTGAAGTCCCACACCGGCTGCGGTATCCACAGTTCCGGGAACGGCGCCAGGTGCTGGCCGAAGCGCACCAGGTTCTCGGCTTCGGCCTCGTAGTTGAGTTCGGCGATCAGCGTCTTGGCGAACTCGTTGAGCCAGTCGGCGAAGCGCACGCGCCGGCCCAGGCCGGTCAGGCGGTCGGCGGCATTGGCGAAGCTGCGCAGCACGTCCAGGTCCGAGCGCACCTGCGCGGCGACTTCGGGCTTCTGCACTTTCACCGCCACTTCGCGGCCATCGCGCAGCGTGGCCATGTGCACCTGGGCCAACGAAGCGCAGCCCAGCGGCACTTCGTCGAAACTGGAGAACGCCTTGGAGATGGAAACGCCGATTTCCTCTTCGAAAATCTCGCGCACGCGTTCGGCCGGAATCGCCCCCACTTGCTCCTGCATGCGCTCGAGCGCGCTGGCGAACTCCGGCGGCACCAGGTCCGGCCGGGTCGAGAGCATCTGCCCGAGCTTGACGAAGGTGGGCCCCAGCGCTTCGAGGTCACGCACGAACTGCTCGGGATTGCCGTCCGCTGAAACCTCGGCGGTCACGGTCGGGTCCAGGTTCAGTCCGGAGAACACCCCGGAATTGCGATAGCGCAGCAGCAGGCGAAGGATCTGGGTACGCCGGCTCATGCCGCCCACCAACGCTGGATCGGCATTGCGCGGCGCAGGCGTCGCGCCGGGTGGGGCGGCGCCGTTGGAAGGAACGGGCAGGGTATCGCTATGGCCGGTCAAGGCAGGCACTCCGCATCAGATGGGCGCCAGTGTCGGGGGCGGTCGGTCGTCGCCCGGTGAATCCCATCGCGCCACGCACACCCCGGCGCGCGTGCGATCGGCGAGAATCCTCCTCGACCCTCTTGAACGGAATCCCCGATGGCCGGCGCTACCCTGCTTACCCTGCTCGACGACATCGCCACTTTGCTCGATGACATCTCCATCCTGACCAAGGTGGCGGCCAAGAAAACCGCCGGCGTGCTTGGCGACGACCTGGCGCTCAATGCGCAGCAGGTGACCGGGGTGCATGCCGATCGCGAGTTGCCGGTGGTGTGGGCGGTGGCCAAGGGCTCGCTGGTGAACAAGGCGATCCTGGTGCCAGCGGCGCTGGCGATCAGCGCGCTGGAAGTCTGGCTGCGTGGCCGAGGCTACCCGATCCCGCTGGTGGTGCCGCTGATGATGATCGGCGGTGCCTACCTGTGCTTCGAAGGCGTGGAGAAGCTCGCGCACAAATGGCTGCACCGCGGCGAGGAAGATGGGCAGAGCGAGCAGGCGCGCGCCGAGCGCGTGCAGCGGCTCACGGAGGCTCCGGTGGACGTGCTGGCGCTGGAGAAGGACAAGGTCAAGGGCGCCATCCGTACCGATTTCATCCTCTCGGCGGAGATCATCGTGCTCTCGCTCGGCGTGGTCACCGGCCGGCCGTTCGGCCAGCAGGTGGGCGTGTTGATCGCCATCGCCCTGGCGATGACCATCGGCGTGTACGGCTTGGTCGGCGGCATCGTCAAGCTCGACGATGTCGGCCTGTGGCTGACCCGCAAGGGCGCCGCGCTGGCGGCCTTTGGCCGCGGCATCCTGTACGCGGCGCCGTGGCTGATGAAGACCTTGTCGGTGGTGGGCACGGTGGCGATGTTCCTGGTCGGCGGCGGCATCCTGGTGCACAACGTGCCGGCGCTGCATCACTTCATCGTCGAGCTGGGCCCGGAGAGTGGCTGGGTCGCGGGGCTGGTGGCGCAGCTGGGCAATGTCGTGGTCGGGGTGATCGCCGGTGCGGTGGTGCTGGCTGCGGTCACTGCCTGGCAAAAGTTCCGCGGCGCACCGGCGGCGCACTAATGGCAAGCAACTGTTTGGGAGACAAGTGCATGGCGCGTAGCGCATGGCTGATGGTGGGGATGGCGTTGACGGGCGCGTGGACGTCGCCGCTGCGAGCGGCGGAGGCCGAGCCGCAGGTCACGGTGGAAGGTGGCCGCCTGCAGGGCCAGCAAGGCAATGGCTTGATCGTGTTCAAGGGCATTGCCTACGCCGCGCCGCCGGTGGGCGAGTTGCGCTGGCGGGCGCCGCAGCCGGCGCCGCATTGGCAAGGCGTGCGCCAGGCGCGTGCCTACGGGCCCGACTGCATGCAGACGCCCTTCGCCACTGACGATGCGCCGCTGGCCACCCAACCTTCCGAGGATTGCCTGTACGCCAATGTCTGGCGCCCGAAGCAGGCAAACGGACCGCTGCCGGTGCTGGTGTGGATTCACGGCGGCGGCTTCGTCAACGGCGGCGCCTCGCCGCCCAGCTACGCCGGTGCCGCCTTGGCGCGCGAGGGTGTGCTGGTTTTCAGCTTCAATTACCGGCTGGGACGCTTCGGCAGCTTCGCCCATCCGCAGCTCACCCAGGCCGCGGCCGATGCCGGACAGTTGGGCAATTACGGCTTCATGGACCAGATTGCCGCGCTGCAGTGGCTCAAGCGCAATATCGCCGCCTTCGGTGGCGACCCGGGCAACGTCACGGTGATGGGCGAGAGCGCGGGTGGGATGTCGGTGCACGCGCTGCTGACCTCACCGTTGGCGCAGGGGCTGTTCCAGAAGGCGGTGATCCAGTCCGGTGGTGAGCCGCGCAACGGCGGCAGCCTCGCCCAGGCCGAGCAGGCCGGTTTGAAGTTCGCGCGCGGGCTGGGCATTGCCGGCGACGATGCCACGGCCATCGCCAAGCTGCGCGCGTTGCCGGCGGACGCAATTGTGTCGGGCTTGGACCTGACCACGATGGGCCAGGCGCAGGAGGCGGGCAGCTACGTCTCGCCGTTCGTCGATGGCAAGGTGGCGGTGGACTTCGCTGCGGCCTATGCAGCCGGGCGCTTCAACCACGTGCCGGTGCTGGTGGGCGCGACCGCCGACGATATTGGCGGGCCGGACGGTTTCATGATTGCCGGCGCGCGTCACACCGCCGACGTATTCGCCGCGGC
>DATCVI010000146.1:0-8693 GCA_036566925.1 Stenotrophomonas sp. | reverse complement strand
GGCGGTGAGGTCCAGTTCCCGACCTGGCGCGCGCTCAAGCAGGACTACATCGTGGTCGGCCGCGTGGCCGACGCCGGCGAGGGCGCCTTCCGGGTCGAGTACGAGCTGTTCGACGTGGCCAAGGGCGAGCGCCTGCTGGGCCTGGCGATGACCGCGCGCAGCAACGCGATGCGCGACGTCGCCCACCAGATGGCCGATGCGATCTACGAGAAGATCACCGGCGTGCGCGGCGCCTTCTGGACCCGCATTGCCTATGTCACCGCCAGCGGCTTGGGCGGCAACATGCGCTATGCGCTGATGGTCGCCGACTCGGACGGCTACAACCCGCAGACCATCGTGCGCTCGGCCGAGCCGCTGCTGTCGCCGGACTGGAGCCCGGACGGCCGCAAGCTGGCCTACGTCAGCTTCGAACGCGGCAATTCCTCGATCTACGTGCAGGACATCGCCACCGGTGGCCGCGAGCTGGTCGCCAGCTTCCGCGGCATCAACAGCGCACCGTCGTTCTCGCCGGACGGCCGCAAGCTGGCGATGGCGCTGTCGCGCAGCGGCAACCCGGAAATCTACGTCATGGACCTGGGCAGCAAGCAGCTGACCCAGCTGACCAACCACTTCGGCATCGACACCGAGCCGACCTGGAGCGCGGACGGCAACACTATCTACTTCACCTCCGACCGCGGCGGCCGCCCGCAGATCTACCAGGTCGCCGCTTCCGGCGGCAGCGCCAGCCGGGTGACCTTCCAGGGCAACTACAACGCCAAGGCTACGGTATCCTCTGACGGCAAGAAGATCGCCGTCGCCCAGGGGTCGGGGAACACCTACAAGATCGCGATGATGGACCGCAGCTTGGGATCGCCAAGCTGGAGCACCTTGTCGCCGGGGTCCCTGGACGAATCGCCGAGCTTTGCGCCTAACGGCAGCATGGTGCTTTACGCCGCCCGCGAGGGTGGGCGGGGGGTGTTGTACGCCGTGTCCGCCGACGCGCGGGTGCGCCAGCGGCTGGTCTTGGCCGACGGTGATGTAAGGGAACCGTCGTGGGGCCCCTTCCGAACCGCGCGTTAATGTTAATATTTCGCTTGCCGTAAAAAAAACACCCCTCATTGGCTTAGGAGCCTCAAAGGTATCGCCATGAATAAGTCCACCCGCGTCCTGCTCGTTTCGCTGTTGTCCGTCGCCGCTCTGGTCGGCTGCTCCAAGAAGGTCAAGGAAGTCCCGCCGCCGGCGACCGATACCGGTATGACTCAGCCGGCCCAGCCGTCGACCTCCGGCCTGTACGGTCCGGGCGATCTGGACACCGACGCTTGCCTGCGCCAGCGCGTTGTCTACTTCGATTTCGACCAGGATTCGGTCAAGCCGGAGTTCCAGGCCATCATGGCTTGCCACGCCAAGTACCTGCGTGACCGTCCGTCCTCGCGCATGACCCTGCAGGGTCACACCGACGAGCGCGGTTCGCGTGCCTACAACCAGGCCCTGGGCGAGCGTCGCGGCAATGCCGTGTCGTCGGCTCTGCAGGCCAACGGTGGTTCGGCTGCGCAGATCACCGTGGTCAGCTACGGCGAAGAGCGTCCGGTCTGCACCGAGTCGAGCGAAGGCTGCTGGTCGCAGAACCGTCGCGTCGAGATCGTGTACACGGCGCAGTAAGTCATGCGCTTCCGGGTAATCACTACCCTGGCCGTCGCGGCGACCCTCGTGGTCGCCGCGCCGGTGCATGCGCAACGGGCCAGCCTCGCCGACCGCGTGGCGGTGCTCGAAGCCCAGGCCAACAACAGCCAGGCCAATACCGACCTGCTCAACCAGCTCCAGGAATTGCGCGCAACCGTGCAAAGCCTGCAGTCGACGGTGGAGCAGTTGCAGCACGAGAACGAACAGCTCAAGCAGACCAGCAAGGACCAGTACCTGGACCTCGACGGCCGCTTGAACCGGATGGAAGGCGCCGGTGGTGCCATGCCGCCCTTGCCGCCTGCCGCCACGCCCGCCCCGGCGAGCAAGCCCGCCGCCAAGCCGGCGACCGCTGCCACTCCGCAGGAACGTGCGCCTTCGGTGCACGGCGACCCGGGTGCCCTGGCCGCCAGCGGCGACGAGCGCACCTCCTACAACGTCGCCTTCGATGCACTGAAGAACGGCAAGTACGACGATTCCGCGCAGCTCTTCCAGAGCTTCCTGGAGCTCTACCCGAACGGCGTCTACACCCCCAACGCCCTGTACTGGCTGGGCGAGAGCTACTACGCCACCCGCAATTTCAAGCTCGCGCAGGCGCAGTTCCGCGACCTGCTGGCGCGCTATCCCACGCACGACAAGGCCTCCGGCGGCCTGCTCAAGCTCGGCCTGTCGCAGTACGGCGACGGCGATGCTCGCGGCGCCGAGCAGACCCTGCAGCAAGTGGTCAGCCAGTATCCGGGCAGCGATGCCGCGCGCGTGGCGCAGGACCGGCTGCATTCGATCCAGCTCGGCCAGGCCCTGCGCTAGGCCCCCCGCGTTCCTCCCTCATCCGGCGGGCGCATAATTTCCCCGCCATGAACGCCGCCGTCCCCAGTGAAATCGTCCAGTCGCCGTTGCCGCGGCTGAAGATCACCGAAATTTTCCTGTCCCTGCAGGGCGAAGCCGAAACCGCCGGCTGGCCGACCGTGTTCGTGCGCCTGACCGGCTGCCCGCTGCGCTGCCAGTACTGCGACACCGCCTATGCCTTCCATGGCGGTGAATGGCGCGATATCGACGACATCGTCGCCACCGTGCTGTCCCATGGCGTTCGCCACGTCTGCGTGACCGGTGGCGAACCGCTGGCGCAGAAGCGCTGCCTGCTGCTGCTGCGCCAGCTCTGCGACGCCGGCCTGGACGTATCGCTGGAGACCTCCGGTGCGCTGGACGTGTCCGAAGTCGATCCGCGAGTCTCGCGCGTGGTCGATATCAAGACGCCCGGCTCGGCCGAAGAGCACCGCAACCGCTGGGAAAACCTGCCGCTGCTGACCGCGCGCGACCAGATCAAGTTCGTCCTGTGTGGCCGCGCCGACTACGAGTGGGCGCGCGAAGTCGTGCACAGCCGAGGCCTGGACCGCATCTGCACGGTCTGGTTCTCGCCCAGCAAGAGCGAAGTCTCGCCGCGCGAACTGGCCGACTGGATCGTCGCCGACCGCCTGCCGGTTCGCTTCCAGATGCAGCTGCACAAGCTGCTCTGGAACGACGAACCCGGCCGTTGAGCGGCTACGCCCCACGGCGCCATCTGGCGTAGCCTTAGCGCACTCTCCCGCCAATCCCCCGATCCCCGACCCCATGAAAAAGGCTGTCGTCCTCCTTTCCGGTGGCATGGATTCCGCCGCCGTCGTTGCCATCGCCCGCGAACAAGGCTTCGCCGTGCATGCCCTCAGCGTGCGCTACGGCCAGCGCCACACTTCGGAGCTGGACGCCGCGCGCCGCGTTGCCGAGGCCCTGGGCGTGGTGGCGCACAAAGTGGTGGACGTAGACCTGCGCAGCATCGGCGGCTCGGCCCTCACCGACGACGCCATCGACGTGCCCGAAGCCGGCGGCGAGGGCATCCCCTCGACCTACGTGCCCGCGCGCAACACCATCATGCTGTCGTTGGCGCTGGGCTGGGCCGAAGTGCTGGGGGCCAACGACCTGTTCTGTGGCGTCAACGCCGTGGACTACTCCGGCTACCCCGACTGCCGCCCGGAATTCATCGCCGCCTTCGAGCAGCTGGCCAACCTCGCCACCAAGGCCGGCGTGGAAGGCGCCGGCCTGCGCGTGCACGCACCGCTGCAATTCCTCAGCAAGGCCGACATCGTCCGCGAAGGCGTACGCCTGGGCGTGGATTTCGGCCTGACCGTCTCCTGCTACCAGGCCGACGACCAAGGTCGCGCATGTGGTCATTGCGACGCCTGCCGCCTGCGTGCCGCCGGTTTCGCCGATGCCGGCATTGCCGATCCCACGCGATATGCCTGAATAACCGCGTTTCACCCCCGGCGGCGCCTGGGGTAGAATGCACACCCCGGTGCAACGCCGGGCGTAAGGGCCGTTAGCTCAGTCGGTAGAGCAGAAGACTTTTAATCTTTTGGTCGAAGGTTCGAATCCTTCACGGCCCACCAGTTCTTTCAATGACTTGCGAGGATTCTGTGGCGAATTATTCGCCATATTGCTGGGAAAATTCCCGCGCATCTGGTTTGCCGAATCCTGCGTCGTGGTTAGCGGGCACTGATGGATGTGCCTCGATGGCGCGCAGCCGAAATGGTATTAGTGTCCGCTTCCGACCGGGTTCCATACTCGTTTCTTCAGCAGTTCGACCCTGCACGGAGACATCCCTTGTGCGCAACGTACATGTAGGCGGAAAAGTTGGCGTCGTCTTAGTAATTGCAGTGCTTGCACTCGTGGTCTGGTATCTCAAGGGGCTAGAGCAAACCTCCGAGTTCTCGGCGGCGCGCAGGGCCTACGTGGAAGCGCATCCTGAAGCAGCGGGTGCTCGTTTTGCAATTTGCTACTGGTGCGGATTCCGCTCCACATATTTCGCGAGTGAGAGGCAGCTTAGATTCGGAATGCGGGTGTCACTACCAGCTGGAACCGAGACTTCCTTTGTTGAAGTGTCGACAAAGGGTGATCAGGCCCCCTCGATAAAGCTCGACTAGGCCCACAGTTCGGCTTACGTTTCGCGACGACCGCTGCTGGCCGGAAGCGGACATCAGCAGGTAGGGCGTTAGGGAACGCCAACGAGGTAGAGCGGATGACTGCTACCGACGGACATGGACGGTGTGCATGGCGGCAGCATTCTAGAGGTGCGGCTACGTTGAGCGACCCGGTTCGTCTTTTATGCTTGAAACGTCCGCTCCCGCAACACGAAGCGGAGACCTCGGCCTTAGCAGGCCATGGCTATCTGACTCTGGCTATATGTTAGGTTGATGGCCTAGGGAGCCGGCTAGCAGGTAGTTGGAGCGCATGTGAAGCTACTCAGGCGTCTGACACTTTTCACTTTGATCATCGTCGCGATCAATGCGGCCACTTATTTCTTGCTCAAGTCCAATTTGGCAGCTGGTCTTTACGGTCCTCAGGCCGACTCAATCGGCATCCCGCTCGCGGCAGGGATCGAATTCTCCAAATACATTCTGATCTGGCTGGTGCCAATTTGCACCGTTACCTCTCTGGATTGGATATATCGCGCGTCGGCCCAGCGTCTTAGAGCCCGCAATTGGCTCATTGCCGTAGTTTCTTTGGCTTATCTCTGGCTGGCCTGGTTGTTCTTTGGGTGGGGTGTCGTCTTCCTTCGGCCCAATCACTACTCTCTTGCGTTCCTCTGCACCGCAGCCGCCACTGTGCCAATTGCTATTGGCGCGGCTGATATCAGGCGGCTGTGCTTTAGCATCTAACTCAAGCAGAAACTCAGTCGCATAACGGCTTGATTCATGCGTTGGCTAACGGCCGCCTTGCGGCCGGCAGCAGGCGTGCCGAAGTGACGAACTGCAGTCTTGGGGCTGGGAGAATTCGCGTTGCCCATTGGCTAGTCAATGGCTGGAGTGGGCCCTTTTGGCCCACCACTATTCCCCGCGATTCATGGTCAACCGGGACCACCACGCGATGGACGTCGTAGCGACTTCCTCGCTGTTCGCGGACCATGGAATCGCCGCTCGCTGGCCGCTGTGAAACGCATTTTCACCACCCTCCGCCACACTAAATCTCGAACGCGAGAGGGTAGTCCTTGAGTAGCACCTCGGATCAGATTCGGAGCACTCCATGCTTTCATCTACAACGCTAGCTGCCGCGCTACTGACCATCACCGCTACGTCGGCCGGCTGTCGGCCGGTCGCGACAGAGCAAGCAGGAACGTCCGCCGTTGAAGAAGTGCCGAGGCCGGAGCTGCCCGCACCAAAGCCGCAGCCAGTGGCAACGGCGGACACTGCCGTGCCGACGCCGCAGGTTGTGACCACGGCCCCTGCAGTTGATAGCGATGGAGACAAAGCCGTCAACGACGCGATCGACGAGAACCTGGGTGATCACACGAGATACGAAGCCGTGATTCACCAGTTTCAATCGGCGGTCGCCCAAGGCGACAAACAGACGGTGGCGAGTCTTGTGCAATACCCGTTCGACACACAGATCGACGGAAAATCGCGGCGTTTGAAAGCGCCATCCGAGTTTGTCGCGTCGTACGA
Source organism: Stenotrophomonas sp. (assembly GCA_036566925.1). Taxonomy (GTDB): domain Bacteria; phylum Pseudomonadota; class Gammaproteobacteria; order Xanthomonadales; family Xanthomonadaceae; genus Stenotrophomonas_A. The sequence goes on along the minus strand of DATCVI010000146.1, from coordinate 2,565 downwards.
CGACATCGTCACCCCCGCGATCGCGAACGTGATCACTTCGCAGAAATACGCTGATCTGTTCGTGAACTACAAGGGGGTCAGCTTTGGCAACGGCGAAGCGTGGATCAATGGCATATGCAAGGACAGCGCCTGCAAGGAGTTCGATGTAAAGGTCGTCACGATTCAGTCCACGCAGTAGAGAACCCTATCGCTGCTCAAAAAGCGCCTTCCCCAAGCCACTACAGCACCTGCACCACTACCTTCCCCTTGGCGCGCCCGCTATCCGAGTAGGCCAAAGCCTGTTGGGTTTCGTTTAACGGAAACACCTTGTCGACGATCGGTCGAATAGCGCCTGATTCGACCAACGAAGCGATTTCTTTCAACTGTGCGCCGTCCGCGCGCATGAAGACAAAGCTGTACTCGACCTCCTTTTGCCTGGCCTTCTTGCGAACGCCGTGGCTCAGCAGACGCAAGACTTGCTTGAGCGGCCACGCCAGCCCGCGCGTTGCCGCGAAGGTCGGCGTCGGTGGGCCGGATATCGAGATGAGATGCCCGCCGGGCTTGAGAATCTGTAGGGATTTGGCCACTTCGTCCTTGCCGAGGCTGTGCAGCACTACGTCGTAGTCGCGCAGTGCGGTAGCGAAATTCTGCTGCTTGTAGTCGATCACCAGGTCCGCGCCCAAGGCCTTGACCCAGGCGACGTTGGCAGTGCTGGTGGTGGTGGCGACGAAGGCGCCCAGGTGTTTTGCAAGCTGGATGGCGATCGTGCCCACGCCACCGGAGCCGGCCTGGATCAGCACTTTCTGCCCCTTCTTCAGCCTGGCGGTTTCGACCAACACCTGCCATGCGGTCAACGCGACGAGGGGCAGGGCGGCGGCCTGGACCATGTCGAGCGCGGCGGGTTTGAGCGCGAGGGACGATGCCTTTACGGCAATGAACTCGGCAAAGGTGCCGATGCGGCCGTCGTCGGGACGTGCGTAGACTTCGTCGCCCGATTTGAATTGGTGCACGCCGACACCGACGCGGACCACGGTGCCGGCCACGTCATGACCAAGCACCAGCGGCAAGCGATACGGCAGGATCAGCTTGAATTCGCCGCGCCTGATTTTCGAATCCAGTACGTTGACTCCTGCGGCATGCACCCGGATCAGGACGTCCTCGTTGCCAAGCACCGGCTCGGGCATGTCACCGATGCGGCCGACTTCCTGCTTGCCATAGCGGTCAATGATGAAGGCTTTCATGGCGACTGCATCCTCGGGGAGCGTTGGGTCCAGATCAGGCAACGGCGCGATAGCGTTCAGCGGCGTGCGCCTGGCGAAGGTCGCCAAGCAATCCCTGGCGCGACGCTTCCAGCGTGTCCCAACGTTCGGCCACATGCAGTGGCGGGATGGTGACGGTCTCACGCCGGTCGAAGCCGACCAGTGCCGCATCGACCAATTCGCCCACGTCCATCACCTCGGGCAAGGTGTTGATGTCGATACCGGCGCGCTCCCAGATTTCCGTGCGGGTGGACGCGGGCAGGACCGCTTGCACATAGACACCCTTGGGCCCCAGTTCGAGGCTCAGTCCTTGGGATAGGAACAAGACGAAAGCCTTGGTGGCGCCGTAGACGGACATGCCGAACTCCGGCGCAAGGCCGACGACCGAGCCGATGTTCACGATCGCGCCTTCACCGGTCTCGACCAGGCGCGGCGCGATGGCGGCGGCCAATCGCGTCAGCGCGGTCGTGTTCAAGCTCAACAGCTGCTCGATGCCATCGGCCGACTGATCGACGAAACCGCCCGACTGGGCGACGCCGGCATTGTTGATGAGGACGCCAATGGCGGCGTCGTCGCGCAGGCGCGCTTCGATCAAAGCCAAGTCGCCACGTTGGGTAAGGTCGGCCGGGAGGATCTCGACGGCAATGCTGTTTTCCTGGCTCAGCCGGGTGGCGAGCGCATCCAGGCGCGCCTTGTCGCGTGCGACCAGTACGAGGTCATGGCCGCGCCGCGCGAATCGTTCGGCATAGGTGGCGCCAATGCCGCTGGAGGCGCCGGTGATGAGGACGGTAGGGCGGACGGTCATGGTGGGTTCTCGGGGAGATCAGGGAAGGGGGAATTCCGGGATCCGCCCCGGCACGAGCGGTAATGATGATGGGCGTAATCATTACTGTCAATGGTTTGATGATGGGCATAATCTATCGATGGTATAGTGCCGGCATTCTCGAGGTGGAACCCACTGAGACACTCGCTATGAAGGTCACCAAAGCACAAGCGCAGGCAAACCGGGCGCGCATCGTCGAAACCGCCTCCATGCTTTTCAGGCAGCGCGGCTACGACGGCGTGGGCGTGGCGGATCTGATGGCGGCCGCCGGCTTCACCCATGGCGGCTTCTACAAACACTTCGGCTCCAAGTCCGACTTGATGGCGGAAGCAGCGAGCTGCGGTTTTGCCAATTCCGCGGAACTGGCGATGCGCGGCGATCTGGCTCAGTTCATGAGCTACTACCTCTCCCGGGAACATCGCGATAACCCGGGCAATGGCTGCACCATGGCCGCGTTGTCTGCCGACGCAGCGCGCCAGTCCGAATCGGTCAAGGCAGCCTTTG
>DATCVI010000145.1:0-77229 GCA_036566925.1 Stenotrophomonas sp. | reverse complement strand
CGAGCACAAATTGCCGCAGGTGGCGTGGATCGTCGAGGCCGATTGCATTGGTTGCACCAAGTGCATCCAGGCGTGTCCGGTGGATGCGATCGTGGGCGGTTCGAAGCATATGCATACGGTGATCGCGCCTTTGTGTACTGGGTGCGAGTTGTGTGTGCCGGTGTGTCCTGTGGATTGCATCGAGTTGCTTCTGGTTTGATTTTTTACGTGCGGCATTCGGGGGCAGGCCCTATCCGGGACACGCCGTGAACCCATCCCTGGGGGCTAATCGGCGACATCCATGTCGCCGATTGTCCCGAAAGGGCTCACCCCCCGCATGCCCGATGGCCTGGCTTGGTGGTGGGAGGAAGAGCAAAAGCAAAGCGCGACTATCTGTGGGATGTCCGCGAACATCCGAAAAAAACAAAGGCCGCCCAGAGGCGGCCTTCGCAACTTCAACAAATTCGAGGGGCTTTAGCCCATCGGCATCATGTTGATGTTCATGTTGTGCATCACCCACAGGGAGCCGATCACGACAATGCCGATGATCAGCACCGAGAACAGGCCGACCTGGACGTTGGAGCGCTGTTCGGGCGAGCGGTCCATGTGCAGGAAGTAGACGATGTGCACCAGCATCTGCACCGCCGCCATGATCGAGATGATCGCTACGGTGACGCCGCGCGAGAAGGTGTGGTTCATCACGATGGCGAAGGGGATGACGGTCAGGACGACCGCCATCACGAAGCCGATCAGGTAGGACTTCACCCCGCCGTGGCCGGCGTGGGCATCGGAGTGGTTGTCGTGGCCGGCCATTACAGGGCTCCCAGCAGGTAGACGATGGTGAAGACGCCGATCCAGATGATGTCCAGGAAGTGCCAGAACAGGCTCAGGCACGCCAGGCGCGTGGTGTTGCGGGCGGTCAGGCCGTTCTTGGCGATCTGAATCACCAGTACCGCCATCCACAGCAGGCCCGAGGCCACGTGCAGGCCGTGGGTGCCGACAAGGGTGAAAAACGCCGACAGGAAGGCGCTGCGGCCGGGGCCGGCGCCTTCGTGGATCAGGTGATGGAATTCGTAGATTTCCATCGCCAGGAAGCCGACGCCGAACAACGCGGTGACCGCCAGCCAGCCATAGAGGCCGGTGAGGTTGCGCTTGCCCGCCGAGATCATCGCGAAGCCGAACGTCAGGCTGCTGAACAGCAGCAGGAAGGTTTCCACCAGCACGAAGCGCAGGTCGAACAGTTCCTTGGCGGTCGGGCCGTCGGCGGTGGCGCCGGAGAGGACCGCGAAGGTGGCGAACAGGCCGGCGAAGATGAGGCAGTCGCTCATCAGGTACACCCAGAAGCCGAAGACGGTGTTGCCGCCGGCGTCGTGGTGCCCGTGGTCGTGGTCGTCGTGACCGTGGCCGTGGCCGCCCGTGTGGGCGGCGTGGGTGTCGAGGGTAGTAGCCGTGGACATGCTCAGACCGCCTTGGTTGCCTGCGCCTGGTCAAGCAGGGCGAAGCGCTCGTTTTCGATGCGCTCCACTTCCGCCGCCGGCACGTAGTAGTCGATGTCGTTGTCGAAGGTGCGCGCGATGAAGCTGCCGATCATGCCGACCAGGCCCAGCGCCGCCAGCCACCAGATGTGCCAGGTCAGGGCGAAGCCGAGGACGATGCTGAAGGCACCGATCCAGAAGCCGGCCGCGGTGTTGCGCGGCATGTGGATGTCTTCATAGCTGCTCGGACGCACCCAGCCATTGCCCTTCTGCTTGTCTTCCCAGAACTGGTCGATGCTGTCCACGCGCGGCAGGTGGGCGAAGTTGTAGAACGGCGGCGGCGAGGAGGTGGACCACTCCAGCGTGCGGCCATCCCACGGGTCGCCCGACAGGTCCATGTTGTCCTTGCGCTTCCACACGCTGTAGACCAGCTGCCACAGGTTCAGGGCGATGCCGCAGGCAATGATCGCCGCGCCCGCCGCGGCCACGATCAGCCACGGACCCCATTCGGGGTGGTTGTAGGTGTTCAGGCGACGGGTCATGCCCATGAAGCCCAGCACGTACAGCGGCATGAAGGCGACGAAGAAGCCGATGATCCAGCACCAGAACGAGGCCTTGCCGATCTTCTCGTTGAGCTTGAAGCCGAACGCCTTCGGGAACCAGTAGGTCAGGCCGGCCAGGTAGCCGAACACGACGCCGCCGATGATGACGTTATGGAAGTGGGCGATCAGGAACAGGCTGTTGTGCAGCACGAAGTCCACCGCCGGGATGGCCAGCATCACGCCGGTCATGCCTCCGATCACGAAGGTGATGATGAAGCCCAGCATCCACAGCACCGGCGAGGTGAAGTGCACGCGGCCGCGGAACATGGTGAACAGCCAGTTGAAGATCTTCACGCCGGTGGGGATCGAGATGATCATCGTCGTGATGCCGAAGAAGGCATTGACGTTGGCACCCGAGCCCATGGTGAAGAAGTGGTGCAGCCACACGATGAAGGACAGCACGCCGATGCAGGCGGTGGCGTAGACCATCGAGGTGTAGCCGAACAGCTTCTTGCGGCAGTACGTGGCCACCAGCTCGGAGTAGATGCCGAACGCCGGCAGGATCAGGATGTAGACCTCCGGGTGACCCCAGATCCAGATCAGGTTGACGTACATCATGGCGTTGCCGCCAGCGTCGTTGGTGAAGAAGTGCGTACCGAGGTAACGGTCAGCACCCAACAGCGCCAGGGCGACGGTGAGGATCGGGAACGCGGCGATGATCAGCACGTTGGTGACCAGCGCGGTCCAGGTGAAGATCGGCATGCGCATCAGGGTCATGCCTGGCGTGCGCATGCGCATGATCGTCACGAAGAAGTTGATGCCGGTCAGCAAGGTGCCCAGGCCGGATATCTGCAGCGCCCATATGTAGTAGTCCACGCCGACGCCTGGACTAAATTCCAGTCCCGACAACGGCGGGTACGCCAGCCAGCCGGTCTGCGCGAACTCGCCCACGCCCAGCGAAATGTTGACCAGCGCCACGCCGGCCACGAACAGCCAGAAGCTCAGCGAGTTCAGGAACGGGAAGGCGACGTCGCGCGCGCCGATCTGCAGCGGCACCACCAGGTTGACCAGGCCGGTCATGAACGGCATGGCCATGAAGAAAATCATGATCACGCCGTGCGCGGTGAAGATCTGGTCGTAGTGGTGCGGTGGCAACACGCCCTCGCCGCCACCGGCGGCCAGCGCCTGCTGGGTACGCATCATCGCCGCATCGGCGAAGCCGCGCAGCAGCATGATCAGCGCCACGATGATGTACATCACGCCAATCTTCTTGTGGTCCACCGAGGTGAACCATTCGCGCCACAGGTAGCCCCACAGCTTGTACTTGGTGAGCGCGGCCACGATGACCAGGCCGATCAGGCCGGCGCCGCCGAGGGCGCCCATGATGATCGGCTCGTGGTACGGGACCGCCTCGAGCGTGAGTTTGCCTAGCATCAGTTGTCTCCGGAGGTGCACATGGCGACCGGCTCGGAGGCCGTTGCCGATTCATGCTGGCCGTCTTCGTGGCCTTGGTGGTGCGGTCCATGCGCGTGTTTGTCGAGCAGCGACTGGAACAAGCCGCCCTGCACCGACGCGTAGTAAGTGACCGGGTACTTTTCGCGGTCGTTGCGGTTGGCCGCCAGCGCTTGCAGCGCGGCATCGTCCAGCGCGGTCGGCGACGCCTTCACCTTCTGCAGCCAGGCCTGGTAGCCGGCGTTGTCGGTGGCGTGCACGGCAAAGCCCATCTTCGAGAAGCCGTGGCCGCTGTAGTTGGCCGAAATGCCGAAGTACTCGCCCGGCTCGTTGGCGATCAGGTGCACCTTGGTCTGCATGCCGGCCATCGCATAGATCTGCGTGCCCAGGTGCGGAATAAAGAAGGAGTTCATCACCGTGTCCGAGGTGATGCGGAAGTTCAGCGGGGTATCCACCGGCACCGCGATCTCGTTGACCGTCGCCACGCCCTCTTCCGGGTAGATGAACAGCCACTTCCAATCCATCGACACCGCCTCGATGGTGACCGGCTTGACGTCGGACTGCAGCGGCCGGTACGGGTCCAGCGCATGCGAAGAGCGCCAGGTCAGCACCGCCAGCACCAGGATGATCAGGCACGGGATTGACCACACCACGACTTCGATAGCGGTCGAATGCGACCACTCCGGCTCGTAGCGGGCCTTGCTGTTGGAGGCGCGGTACTTCCAGGCGAAGGCGATCGTCATCACGATCACCGGGATCACGACCAGCAGCATGAGCACCACGGAGGTGATCAGCAGCGTCTTCTGGTCCTGGGCGACCTGGCCCTTGGGGGCGAGCAGCGCCGACTGGCAACCAGCCAGCAGCGCAGTCGATAGCAGCGCCAATCCGGGCCGCAATGCGCGCCCGAGGGGTTTCAGCGGAATCATCGGTGGATCCAATTGCGAGGGGGCGCCAGCCCACGCCCCACCTCGGAAGGCGCATCCAGGCCGCGCTGCCGGGCGGGCGGCGCGGGACTGAACAGGGACGCAGGTTAGCCGCGTAATTTTAAGCCCAACGGCGTGTTCACGAAAGGCATCGAGCAATGATCCGGCGCAATTGGCCGGGCGAAACTGTGCGACACGTTGTCGCAGCGATCATCACGATTTGCGCATGGCTCTTAAGAGTTCAGGCATAGCGCGAAGAAGATGCGCTGCAAATGAAAACGCCCGGAGCACGAGCTCCGGGCGCTTCACTACACTGGTGCCGGAAATAGGAATCGAACCTACGACCTACGCATTACGAATGCGCCGCTCTACCAACTGAGCTATTCCGGCTGAGCCGCGAATTCTAGGGTTTGGCGGGGGTGCGGTCAATTCAGGGTGTGCGGTGAGAGCCGGGAAGGCGCCCGGCGGCCAGGCCGGCACCACGTCTGAGCCGCCAGGACGACTCGGGGAGCCACCGCCCGTCCCCCTACCCCGTCCCTTCCGACTGAGCGCAGGTCCGCTGGGGCCCGTAAGCCAACTTACGAAGCCGGGGTTACCCGCCGGGAATCATTTGGCGCGGGCTGCGATTCACCCGCGCAGGCGCCGGCCGGACCCATCCTATGGCTTCTTCGAGAATGGAGACCAGCCTGTTATCGCCACAAGAGGACCGCCAGTTGCTCGCCACAGGAAGTCCAGGAAAAGGCGCAGCCTACGGGTGGCCGTGGATGCATCCGCTACGGCCGCCTTGCAGCGAGCGCGCTGACGGACCTTTCGGGTCCTCTCCTGCGCCATGCGATTCTCCCGCGCATTCGCCTTTTTCTCCCTTCTCAGCTTTCCGCGGTTTCCCATGTAGGCCCCTGTTTCGGATAGAACCGCTGGCAGCAATTCGTCGGTGGCGGACGTTGGCATCGATATGTCCTGTCTTTCTCTGATGCGCACTATCGGCTAAGAACGGAGCTACATCAGCGTATTGCCACAATGATCACCAGCCAGTCTAGTTCGCGGGCCCCACCAGGATTCGATGTGCGCTATACCCAAAGAACAGCGCCAAAGCTGCCGATGCCGCAAAAGAACCCCAATACTGCTTAGGGTTCTCGGACCTGCTGAAACGCGCGACCCACCCCCCATCTAGACCGTAGCCCGTAACAAGTTGAATCGTCATCGGAATTGCACCTGCGATCGTCATAAGCGCTGCCCGCGTCATCGGGCTGAGCCCGACCGACTCACCCCAGCCAGCCCCAGCAAAGAGTGCTGATGCGAGAAAAAACGCCCAGCCGAACGATCTGTCCTTGAACTTCTGCAAAGCTTTCACCCAGCCCCCCCGCCAGTTATCGATTGAAGGGGCTACGCGCCCCCCTATAGGTCGAACGCAGACGTTACCAAAGGCAGACGCCGACGCGCGCTAATTTCCAGCCGCCTAGAGTAGGAACAGCTACGGAGTGTTGGCGCTGATGCTTCGCACCGTTATCCAGCCAATGCGAGAACCCACGGTTGCCAGGTCGTGCGTCAACATCGAGTCAGCCGTCTGCATCGGCGCCACCCTTCGATGGGGCGCGGCCACGGGCGATTCACTACCGGAGCCAGACCGGGGTCAGCCGACTTGGCATCGCCAGGCCGTAGCCGACAGGGCCCATCCCCATGGGTGCTTTGTTTGATCAGCGCCCGAACCTGGCCATCGGCCTTGGCCGCGTCGTCGGCCTTCTGGGCGTGCGACCAATCGATCTCGTCGCGATAGAGCGTCTCGACGTCAAGTTCGCGGATATCGGGGAAGTGGTGCTTGGGAATAACGAGGACGTGGCCCGGATGGAACTGCAGCAGATCAACGAAGGCGAGCGTCAGCTTGTCTTCGGCAACCACGCTGGCAGGTTGCAGCCCACCTGCGATCACAGACGCAACTTTCGGTCATCGGTGTCGAATATCGGCCGGGGGACTGCGCCTAGCATCCCGCGATACCGCAACACCGGCCACGAGCGCGCCTCTGGCGCTGGCCCGCCGCTTAGCAGAGCACGGCAAACGGGTCGCTTCCGCTCCAAGTCCACCAGAATTAAGGCCGGCTCATGCTCAGAACACGAAATATGCAGGACGCGGACAAGTGGAACAGGGGCAACACAAGCTCCGAACACCCATCGCAGTCCCAAAAACGACGTCACCAGGTCTCGGAGACGCGAGGTCTGGGTAGCTCTCCGCGGCCGTACCATGCCGAACAACACCCCCCTTGCTACGCTAATCCCCATGTCCACCTCCCCCTCCCACGTCGCCGAATCGCGCGTCGACGCCCTGCGCCGCCTCACCCGGACCACCCACCAGCAGCTGGACGACACCCTGTTGGCCCATGGCATCGCCCGGGACCGCCAGACTTTCTGCCGATTCCTTGCCATGCAGCATCGCTTCCACACAGACGCGGCGCCGCTCTATGCGAGGGCAGACCTGCGCACTCACTTCCCCGACCTGACGGGCCGAGCTCGGCTGGCGCAGATCGAGGCTGACCTGCGCACGCTCGGCATCACGCCCCCACGGCGGTCGGGGTGCGCCCCCGCAACGACTGAAGCCTCTCTCCCCCGCGCCCTGGGTTGGCTCTACGTCACCGAAGGATCCACTCTCGGTGCGGCGGTCATCCTGAAATTGATCGCGCCGCTTGGGCTGGACGCTCACTTCGGCGCTTCACACCTGGCGCCGGCCGACGACGGCGTCGCCTTGCCATGGCGCCGCCTTACCGCCGCGTTGAATGCGATCCGCCTGGAACCGGAGGAGGACGCCGAGGTCCTCGCCGGCGCTCAAGAAGCTTTTTTTGTCGTCAACGGCCACATGCAGGCCGTCTTCTCCTGATCTTCACGCACCTCGCTGGGACCAGAGCGCCAAGTGGGATTCGGCAAAGGGTTGCGGCAAACTATCGCCATGCCACCGCCCGCTCCTCGGGCCCACCGCCGCCCGCGCTCAATCACGGCGCCTGGATGGGCTTACCTGGAAAGTGTGCCCTCAGGATCAGGAGCCTTGAATGCCGTCGGACCTTACTTCAACTGCAAGTCCCGGTTTATCCGACTGCGCGCGCGAACCCATCCATGCCCCTGGCGCAATACAACCCTATGGCCTGCTGCTGAGCGTCGACTGGCCGCATGGGATGGTGATGGAAAGGGCGGTGGCCGACACCGCGCTGATTGAACAATTCGGCGACCCCCTGGGTCGGCCGCTCGCCGAGGTGTTCGGCGGCGCGCTTGCCGGCTGGGGCGACGCCATCGAGCAGCTCCCGCCCGATACGTCGTCGTTCCTGGGCTCGGTGACGTTGGGCACGGCGGGCGCGCACCATGCGGTGGCCCATCGCGCTGCATCCCAGGTGCTAATTGAGTTGGAGGCCCCGGTGCCCGGTGAGCCGGGCTCGCTCGAAGATCTCTATCCGGTCATCCGCCAGTTCATGGGCCAGATCGAGAAGGCCGCGTGCATTGCTGACCTTTGCGCCACCGCCAGCGAACATATCCTGGCACTGACGAAGTTCGACCGCACCCTGATCTACCAATTCGATGCCAATTGGAACGGCGTGGTCGTCGCCGAAAGCCGTAACGACAGGCTTCCTTCCTATCTCGACCTGCGCTTTCCCGAATCGGACATCCCGGCACAGGCACGCGAGCTGTATCGGCGTAATCGCGTCCGCCTGATCGCGGACTGCGACTATGTGCCGGTACCCCTGGTGCGTGCCGCGGCGCATGCCGATCTGGCGCCCACCGACCTCAGCGCTTCGGGCTTGCGGAGCGTGTCGCCGGTGCACCTGCAATACATGCGCAACATGGGCACTGGCGCCTCGATGTCGGTCTCGCTCATCCGCGAAGGCCGGTTGTGGGGGCTGATCTCGTGCCATAACCGTGAGCCTCGCCGGGTTCCCTATCATGTGCGCACGGCGTGTGAGTTCATCGGGCAGATCCTCGCGCTGCAAATCGCGCTCAAGGAACGTGCGCTCGCCGTGGAAGAGCGCATAGAACGCCGCGCGATCCAGGTTCGCCTGTTGGCGCGAATGGCGGGCGACCAGGACTTCATGGCTGCCTTGGGTCGGGATTCGGACAGTCTGCTGGCGTTGGCACGTGCCAGCGGCGTGGCCATCGTGCACCGTGGCGACTGCGTCATGCTCGGCGAATGCCCGAGCCAGGCGCAGATTCTCAGTCTGGTCCAATGGCTCACCGTCACGCATCCCGGCGAAGAAATCTTCAGCACCGAACAGCTCTCCGCAGCATGGCCGGAAGCCGAGTCCTTCTGTGAGCAGGCTAGCGGAGTTCTGGCAATCTCCATCTCGCAGCTGCACGACAGTTTCGTGCTGTGGTTCCGTCCCGAAGTTGTCCGCACGGTTCGCTGGGGCGGCGATCCACGCAGCAAGCTGCAGGCGACGGCGCTCTCGCCGCGTACGTCCTTCGAGGCATGGAAGCAGACGGTGCGTCAGCAATCGCTGCCGTGGGATGAGGTAGACCGCGACGCGGCACTCGAACTACGCGGGGCGATCGTCGACATCGTATTGCGCCGCGCCGAGGAAATGGCCGAGCTGAACGAGCAACTCGTGCGCAGCAACAAGGAGCTGGAAGCCTTCTCCTATTCGGTCAGTCACGACCTGCGCGCCCCGTTCCGGCACATCGTAGGTTACTCGGAACTACTCAGCACCTCTGCGGGCGATCGCCTCGACGAAACCGAAAGGCGCTTCCTTGCGACGATCGTCGAATCGGCAAAGTCCGCCGGCACGCTCGTCGACGACCTCCTCAGTTTTTCGCAAATGGGCCGCTCCACCCTGGGCCTGACTTCGGTAGACATGGGCCTGCTCGTGGAAGATGTGCGCGGCAAGCTCGACATGGAGTACGCCGGACGCTCGATCCAATGGCAGATCGCGCCCCTGCCGCGCGTCATCGGCGATCCGACGATGCTGCGGCTGGTCTGGCAGAACCTGCTGGCCAATGCCATCAAGTTCACCCGCGACACCCCCGCGCCGGTGATAGAGATCGAACATCGCCTCAGCGAGGACGAACACATTTTCCGCGTCCGCGACAACGGTTGCGGTTTCGATCCACGCTACGTCGACAAGCTGTTCGGTGTGTTCCAGCGTCTCCACCATTCAGACGAGTACGAGGGCACCGGCATCGGCCTGGCCAACGTTCGTCGTATCGTTGAACGTCACGGCGGGCGAGCCTGGGCCGAAGGCAAGCTCGGCGAGGGCGCAACTTTCTATTTCTCGATCCCCCTATTGCCTGGAGCCGATACATGAGGGACCTGCGCCCGATCCTTCTGGTGGAAGACAACCCAAAGGACGCCGAGCTGACGCTGGCCGCGCTCAGCCGTTGCCAACTACTCAACGAGGTCGCGCACGTCAGGGACGGTGCCGAGGCGCTCGATTATCTGCGCGCGGAAGGCGCCTATGCCGGCTCGCGCCACGCCGCGCCAGTAGTCGTGCTGCTCGACCTGAAGCTGCCCAAACTCAACGGCCTGGAAGTATTGGCCGAGGTCCGCAAGGATCCCGCGCTGAGCAGCACGCCGATCGTGATGCTCACCTCCTCCAAGGAAGAAAGCGACCTGGTGAAGAGCTACGAGCTGGGCGTGAACGCCTTCGTGGTCAAGCCGGTCGATTTCAAGGAATTCTTCGAGGCCATCCAGGGCCTGGGCGTCTTCTGGGGCATCACCAACCAGCCGCCTCCGCACAGTCGCGCGTGAAATGATCCCGCTCGCGACGACGGCCAAGGCGCCCAACACCGGATCGATTCGAATCCTGATGCTCGAGGACAGCGCCCTCGATGCAGAGCTTATTGCTGCCCAGCTACGCTCCGCGCGCCTCGCTTTCGACGCCGACCGGGTATGGACGCGCGAAGACTTCCTGGCGGCAATTGAAGGGGGCGCCTACGACGTCATCCTGGCCGACCACGTGCTACCCGCGTTTGACGGCGACTCAGCGCTGCGACTGGCCCACGAACGCGCGCCCAAAACTCCTTTCATCTTTGTCTCCGGCACGCTCACCGAAGAACTGGCGGTGCAGGCGCTGACTCGCGGCGCGCGCGACTATGTCGTCAAGCAGCGCCTGCAGCGATTGCCCGAGGCGCTGTTGCGCGCGTTGCGGGAACGCGACGAGCGCGCCCGGCTTGAGCAGGCGGAGGCCGAGCTGCAGCAGAGCCGCAACCAGCTTCAGCTGATCACCGATTCGCTGCCGGCGCTGATCACCCATCTGAGCCCGGACCATCGATTCCGCTTCGTCAACCGGACCAGCGTAGATTGGTATGGGCTGGCGCCGGAGGCCATGGTCGGGCTGCACATCCGGGATGTCGCAGGAGAGCCCGCCTTCCAGCGAGCACTCCCCTTCCTGGAACAGATTCTGTCGGGCGACAAGGTCAAGTTCGAAAGCCAGGTGCCGCGCCCGGACGGATCCGTTCGCCACTCACATGTGGACGGAGTGCCGGAATTCGACAGCGAGGGCAACATCACCGGCTATTACACGCTCGCACGGGACATCAGCGACCTGAAGCAGGCGGAACTGGCGCTGCGACAGATCAACGAGACGCTCGAGCACCAGGTCATGCAGCGCACCGCCGAGTTGCGGCGCAGCGAGAGCCGCCTGCAGGCTGTCTTCCAGTCCAGCTTTCATCAGCAGAACCTGCTGACCAAGGCCGGGGACCTCATCGAGGCCAACATCGCCTCACTGGCGGCGATCCTGGCGACAGCTTCCGAAGTCATTGGCCAGCCGTTTCATAGCTCGGTCTGGTTCGCTTCGACGCCGGGCGCCCCCGAGCTGGTGAGCGCAGCGGTGGCTGCCGCAGCGGAAGGACGCGAATCACGGCATGAACTCGAACTGCACTTGCCCACTGGCACGCGCAGTTTCGACTTTTCGTTCCGGCCCCTGCACGACCCCGATGGCAGCGTCACGGCGGTGGTCTCCGAGGCGTTCGAAACTACGGCCCGGCGTCAGGCTGAGGCTGCGCTGAGGCAAAGCCAGAAAATCGAGGCGGTCGGCCAGTTGACCGGCGGGATCGCGCACGATTTCAACAACATCATGACGGTTATCGCCGGCAACATCGAACATGCGCGGCTGATGATCGATCCGCTCGGCGAAGTGGTGCTGCGACCCTCGCGGGCGTTGGATAACGCGATGCGCGGCGTCTCGCGTGCTTCCGCGCTGACCCAGCGACTGCTCGCGTTCTCGCGGCAGCAGCCGCTGCAGAGCAAGGCAGTCGATATCGGCACGCATATGCATGGCATGCAGGACATGCTCCAGCGCGCCCTCGGCGAGCTGGTACGACTGGAAGTGGACGTTGCTTCCGACACCTGGTGCGTGGAGCTGGATCCGGCACAGCTGGAGAGCTCCATCCTCAACCTGGCCGTCAATGCGCGCGATGCGATGCAGCAAGGCGGCACCTTGTCGGTGGTGGCCGCGAACGTCCACCTCGACAGCGACTTCGAGGCGCAGAATCCGGGCGTCCAGCCGGGCGAATATGTTCGCCTGAGCATTCGCGATAGCGGTCACGGCATGACGCCGGAGACCATGGCACGGGTGTTCGAACCGTTCTTTACCACCAAGGAGGTGGGGCGCGGCACTGGCCTTGGCCTCTCGATGGTCTATGGCTTCGTCAAGCAATCAGGCGGCCACGTGTTGATCGAGTCCAGTCCCGGAGCAGGCACGGTGGTGACCCTGCTCTTCCCGCGCTCCTTCCTGTCGTTGCCGCCGTCGGCCGAGAGCGAGCCCGCGCTGCTGGAAGACGCCTATGTGCCTAAGGAGACCTTGCTGGTCGCCGAAGACAATGACGACGTCCGCGCCTACACCGTAGAGGCGTTGCGCCAGCTCGGCTATCGCGTTCTGGAGGCGCACGACGGCGCCTCGGCACTGCGCCTGCTCGAACGCCCCGACAGCCGCGTGGACATGCTGCTATCGGATATCGTGATGCCCGGCATGAGCGGCTGGGAGCTTGCCCAGCAGGCCAAGTTGCGCAAACCTGATCTGCGCGTGTTGTTGACCTCCGGCTACCCCCGCGACATGGCCGCGCAGAGCAGCGTCGCGCGCGGCACGACCATCCTGCCCAAGCCGTTTACCCGGGCCGACTTGTCCGCCGCGATTCGCAAGACGCTCGACTCCGCTGGACTCGACGCCACGGCCGCACAGGCGCGCGCATCAACGTGATTGGCCGGTGCTGGGAGGCATCAAGGCCCCATGGCGCGGATGTCCACCGCGACGGCCTCGGTATAGGAAATCCGCAGCAGGTCGCCGCGCTTCACGTTGGGCAATTTTGCCCGCAGGTCTTCGCGCTGGACCGCGATGATCTGCGTGTTGCCGCGCGGGCCCTTGAGCGCGATGGTGTTGGCGACAGGATCCACCGCCACGACTTCGGTGACCAGACTGATCGTCTTGGCAATCGTGCCGCCAGGACGGCCGCCCAGCGGCGCGACCGTGCCGCCTTGCGCCGTGGACACCCCGACTTGCGCACTGCCCGCTGGTTGCAGCTCCAGCGCCACGGCCGCTTCGTAATCCAGGCTCACCGTGTCGCCGACCTTCAGTTGATTGAAGTTGCGCACGGCGGGCCCCGCCACGAATTCGACGCTCGCGCCATCGGTGCCAGTTACCGTGACCGCGCGGGTGGCCTTGTCCAGAGCGGTGATCTGGCCCTGCAGGTTCACCCGCGAAGACGCCGCTGTGAACGGGCCAGAGGGTGCTGCCGGCGCCGGTGCCGCATCGGCGGTGGGCGTGCTTTGGCAGCCGCTGGTCGCCAGGGCAATGGCGAGGACGAGGACGGGCGTGGACAGGGGCAGGACGCGCATGGCGATCTCCAGGTGGACAGGAAAGGCGGCTGCATCCTGGCGTGTTCGACGGCAGGTGCAGGCGCCATTGCAGCAGTTGCGGCGCCTGGCCGCGCCGGTGCAATTACTGGGCTGGACTCAGAAAACATACTGGTCCGAACGGCGTCGGCGCGGCAAACGGGCAGCTCACGAAGCCACCGCTACCCTGCGACCATGCGCAGGTTTGCACAGGCCATCGCCGACGCCGAGTCATTGCCGCCCGGCCTGCCGGCGGATGTAAGCCTGGCGGTAGCCGCCGCGCCCGATCGCTACAACGTCGGCAAGGGCAAGCCGGCCACCGTCATCGCCCGCATCGACGACCAGATCGTGGTTACCGATATGCAGTGGGGGCTGGTCCCGCGCTGGTCAAAGGAGCCGGCGACGCCCTATACCACCGTCACTGCGCGGCTGGCCAAGGCCCCCGGCAGCCGGATCTACGCAAAGGCCTGGAAACAACGCCATTGCGTGGTGCCGATGAGCGGCTACTACAAATGGGATCGCCAGCGAAGGCCGCCCTGGCCTCGCTTCGTGCAACGCCGCGATGGTCTGGCCCTGTTGGCGGCGGGACTTTGGGAGCATTGGGAGCAGGAGGGCTTGGTGCTGGATAGCTTCAGCCTGCTCACCAGCCCCAATCCGTCCATCCCTGCCCCGCTCACTGCTGACGGGCCCGTCTTCCTGGAGCCGGCCAGCGCGCTGGAATGGCTCGCAGGAACACTCACCAGCCCGGGCGCATTGGAGCGACACGCCAACCGCGTCAATCTGGAAAGCTATCCGGTCTCCCGCGCCATCCGCGATCCGCACCGCGATGACTTCACGTTGCTGGAGCCGGCCGAGCCGGACGCGCCCAGCGACGTCGAGACGCAGGAGCTGGATATCGAGGATGACGAGTAGCGAAGCGTGCGCGAGAGGCTCGGCGTAGCCTGAGTCAGTGTTTCTTCGTGGCCAGGATGCAATCGATCCGATCGCGGAAATGCGCCGCATCCATGCGTTCGGCCAGCTGCACGATTTCCTCCAGCTCTTGCTCCAGGCGTTGCTGGTCGAAGGCGCGGCGGGCGGGGCCGTTATCGCGGGGCACTCGCGCCGCGACGGCGTCGAGGAGGTGATCGAGGGTATGTCGGTTTGCCATGGCCGGTAGGCTGGCGGCGCGTGCGTATAGGCGGCGCGAAAATCGGCGCCTGCGGCCGAAGGCCAAGCAGAACGATTCACGCAGCTGGCAACCCGCACCGCTTCAGCCGCGAATCTCGTCCAGAAACCGCGCCAAGGCCTGGCGCACCTTCGGGGTCAACTGCAGCGGCTGCTGCCCCGCCGCCGCGCGTACCTGCTGCAACAGCTCGGCCTCGGCCGAACTGAGTTGCTCGCGGGCGTACATTTCATCGGCGATCCGCTGCAGCTCCGGCATGTATTCGCTCATCGCCAGGCGGAAGAACTCGACTGCGTCAACGTCCAGCGCCCGCGCCATCTGCGGGATTCGCGCCAGCGGCATCTTGGTCTGGCCCTGCTTGATCATCGACAACACGCTGGAGCGGGGAAAACCCGCCTCCGCGGAGATCTCAAGCTGGGTCTTGCTGCTTCTTTCGATGGCCGCCGCGATGTAGTCGGCGACCTTGCTAGAGCCGTTTTCGGACATCGATCCACCGCGCACGCCACCTGAATTGGACTATAGCATTGACGTGCATCACGCTGTCGCGGGCCGCCCTTGCTGCACCCTTGTGCGTGGTGCACCATGCTTCGCCGTCGTCAATACCCTTGCAGCAAGCCTATGGCCAGCCGTGTTCCGCCTTCCGCCAACGTCCTGGGCGACTTCGCCCGCGCTCACGGCTTCAGCCATGGCATGGAGATCAGCTGGGCCACGGCGGTGGGCTTGCTCGAACACATGAAAGTGGCGCGCCATGTCGACCTTGGCGAGCGCGAGTCCTACCTCGGCGAACACCCGCAACTCGGCGAGATCGCCTTGCTGGTGTCCGCGATTTCCTATTGCTGGCTGTTTTCCTACGAAGACCTCGGCGCCAAGCTGCGCCCGCTGTTGTCCCTGGTCTGAGGTCGCCGGCCGCGGTGGCGCACCGGTGGACATGTCAGTAACCGCTGATTAATATTTCAGTCAGAACTGACATATGTGCGGGCGCATGAAGCACACCTGCGAGCTATGCCGTAATTTCTGCTCTGCGCTGCATGATCTGCGGATCGAAGGGAACGAACACCTGGTGGGCCGGATCGGCCCGTGCTGCGTGCAGATCGCGGCGCAGCGGGTCGAGTTGCTGGTGCAGCGTCATCCGGAGCGTCGCTACGACGCCCTGAGCATCGCCGAGTTCCGCGAACTCACCCGTCCACAGCGGCCGCGCTCGGCCAACACGTTCGGTCGGCCACGCCGCGAGCCCTGAGCCCGCGCGTCTCAGCTGACCAGGCGCAGGCGCAGTTCCTTCGGCAGCGCAAACACCATCGACTCTGGCTCGCCGGCCAGTTCGGCAACGCTGTCGGCACCCAGCTCGCGCAAGCGCGCGATCACCCCGTCGACCAGCACCTGCGGCGCCGAAGCGCCCGCGGTCAGGCCGATCCGCCGCTTGCCGGCGACCCATGCCGGCTCGATCTCGCCGGCATCGTCGATCAAGTAGGACTCCACGCCGTCACGCCGCGCCAGTTCGCTGAGGCGGTTGGAGTTGGAACTGTTCGGCGAACCGACCACCAGCACCAAGTCGCATTCGCGCGCCAGGTCACGCACCGCGTCCTGGCGGTTCTGGGTGGCGTAGCAGATGTCGTCGTTCTTCGGCCCCTGCATGGCCGGGTAGCGCGCGCGCAGGGCTTCGATGATGCCGCGGGTGTCGTCCACCGAGAGCGTGGTCTGGGTCGTATAGGCCAGGTTCTGCGGCTGTGAAACGTCGAGCGTGGCGACGTCCTCGATGTCTTCGACCAGATAGATATGGCCCGGGCCCGCCTCGCGGCTCCACTGCCCCATCGTGCCCTCGACCTCGGGATGGCCAGCGTGACCGATCAGCACCACGTCGCGGCCGGCGCGGCAGTGGCGGGCGACTTCGAGGTGGACCTTGGTCACCAGCGGGCAGGTGGCGTCGAACACTTTCAGGTTGCGGCGCTCGGCCTCGCGGCGCACCGCCTGCGGCACGCCGTGCGCGCTGAAGATGACGGTGGCGCCGTCCGGCACCTCGTCGAGTTCTTCGACGAACACCGCGCCGCGCTGCTTGAGGTCGTCGACCACGAAGCGGTTGTGCACTACTTCATGGCGCACGTAGATCGGCGCGCCCAGCGTCTCGATCGCGCGTTTGACGATCTCGATCGCGCGGTCGACGCCAGCGCAGAAACCACGGGGATTGGCGAGCAGGACTTCCATCGTTTGGTCTGGATCCCGGCCGCGAGGGGCCGGTTGGGGGGATGACGGAGATTATCCCGCTTTTTGCCGGGCCTTGCCGTCGAACAGCCCGAACAGGGCAATACCGACCGCACCGACGACGATCGCCGCGTCGGCGATATTGAACGCCGGCCAGATGTGCTCGCCGACGTACCAGAGGATGAAATCGACCACGTGGCCATGGATCTGACGGTCGATCACATTGCCGATCGCGCCGCCCACCACCAGTGCGTACGGCAGCGCCGAGCGCCAATCGGCGCGCGCGGTGCGCGACAACCACCACGCCATCAGGCCGCTGATGCCCAGGGCCAGCGCGGTGAACAGCCAGCGCTGCCAACCGCCCGCATCGCTGAGGAAGCTGAACGCCGCGCCGGTGTTGTAGGTGCGGCACCAGTCCCAGAACCCGGGGATGACCGGGATGCGGACGCAGCGGCCGGTCGGATCGAGGTCCGGCAAGCTCGAGAGCACCCAGGCCTTGCTCCATTGGTCGAGGCCGATGATGGCCGCCGAGAGCAGCAGCCAGATCAGGGCATTGGGTTTGGGACGTGCAGTCATTCGGCGTTTGCTCTCAGGGTGCGGTCAGAACCAGCGGCGGTCTTCGCCCGGGCCTTCGACGTTGCTGGCGCAGCGCGCGCACAGTTCGGGATGGCGGGGGTCGGCACCGACGTCGGCGCGGTGGTGCCAGCAACGTACGCACTTGGTCTTGCTGGTCGGCTGGGCACTCACATAGATGTCGTCGGTGCTGGCCGGGGTCACGCTGACGTCGCCGCTGATGAACAGGAAACGCAATTCATCGGCCAGCGGCTGCCAGCGCGCCGCGCTGACGGCGTCGGCGGCCACCGTGATTTCTGCTTCCAGCGCCGCACCGATCGCGCCGTTTGCGCGCATCGGCTCCAGCACCTTGGCCACCTGCTCGCGCAGCGCCAGCAGCTTGTCGAAGTCGGCGGCGTTGAGCGCGGCATCGGCCGGCAACGGCGCCAGGCCGTCGTACCACGTGGCGAACAGCACGTTCTCTTCGCGCGCGCCGGGCAGATAGCCCCACAGCTCGTCGGCGGTGAAGCTGAGCACCGGCGCGATCCAGCGCACGAAGGCCTCGGCGATGTGGTGCATCGCGGTCTGCGCCGACCGCCGACCGCGCGAGTCCTCGCCCATCGTGTACAGGCGGTCCTTGGTCACGTCCAGGTACAGCGAGCCGAGGTCGACGCTGCAGAAGTTCAGCAGTGCCTGCACGATCGCGGCGAAGTCGTAGCGCTCGTACGCGGCCTTGATCTGCTCCTGCAGCTCGTAGGCGCGGTGCACGATCCAGCGGTCCAGCGCAACCATCTCGGCCAGCGGCACCGCATGCACGGCCGGCTCGAAGCCATGCAGGTTGCCGAGCAGGAAGCGCGCGGTATTGCGCAGGCGGCGGTAGGCGTCGGCGTTGCGCTTGAGGATCTCCTGCGACAGCGACATTTCGTTGCTGTAGTCGGCCGAAGCGATCCACAGACGCAGGATGTCGGCGCCCAGCGTCTTCATGATGTCCTGCGGCTCGATGCCATTGCCGAGCGACTTGGACATCTTGCGGCCATGCTCGTCCACGGTGAAGCCGTGGGTGAGGCATTGCCGGTACGGCGCAGCCTTGTCCAGCGCCACGCCGGTGAGCAGCGAGGACTGGAACCAGCCGCGATGCTGGTCCGAGCCTTCCAGGTAGAGGTCGGCCGGCTTGGGCAGACCGCGCTCGGGCAGCACCGCTTCGTGGGTCACGCCGGAGTCGAACCAGACGTCGAGGATGTCGGTGATCTTGTCGTACTGGTCCGCCTCGGCGCCCAGCAATTCGGCTGCGTCCAGCGAATACCAGACATCGACGCCGTCGTTCTCGACCCGGTCGGCGACCTGTCGCATCAGCTCGGTGCTGCGCGGATGCGGCTCGCCGGTTTCGCGGTGCACGAACAACGCGATCGGCACGCCCCAGGTGCGCTGGCGCGAGATCGTCCAGTCTGGGCGGCCTTCGACCATGCCGGCGATGCGCGCCTGGCCCCAGCCCGGATACCAGGTCACCTGCTCGATCGCCTTGAGCGCATCGGCGCGCAGGCCGGCCTGCTCCATCGAGATGAACCACTGCGGGGTGGCGCGGAAGGCGATCGGCGTCTTGTGGCGCCAGCAGTGCGGGTAGCTGTGGGTCAGCTTGAACATGGCCAGCAGCGTGCCGTTGCCACGCAGCGCGTCGACGATGACCTCGTTGGCCTTCCAGATGTGCAGGCCGGCCAGCACCGTGTCGCCAAACGGCGGCGTGCTCGGCAGGTAGACGCCGCGGCCGTCGATCGGATTGATCTGCGCGGCGCTGTAGCGCTCCAGCAGGCCGTATTGCTTGGAGACCTGGTAGTCCTCCTGGCCATGGCCGGGCGCCGTGTGGACCGCGCCGGTGCCGTCTTCGGCCGAAACGTGGTCGCCAAGCAGCAACGGGATGTCGCGTTCGGCATAGAACGGATGGGCCAGCAGCAGGCCTTCCAGCGCCTGCCCGGCCACGCGCCCGTGCACCACCGGTTCGCCGGCCACGCCGTAGCGCGCCAGCGCCTTGGCGGCGAGCGCGTCGGCCAGCACCAGCCAACGCGGCTGGCCGTTGTGCGCCGGGCCTTCGACCAGCGCGTATTCCAGGTCCGGCCCCAGGCTCACCGCCAGCGAAGCCGGCAGCGTCCACGGCGTGGTCGTCCAGATCGGCACCGCGACCTCGACTCCGGCCGGCAACTGCACGCCGAAGCGCGCGGCCAGCGCCTGCGCGTCGCGCGCGCTATAGGCCACGTCCACCGCCGGCGATTCCTTGTCGGCGTACTCGATCTCGGCCTCGGCCAGGGCCGAACCGCAGTCGAAGCACCAGTGCACCGGCTTGACGCCGCGGCTGAGGTGGCCGTTGTCGATGATGCGCGCCAGCGCGCGCATCTCGTTGGCTTCGAAGTGGAAGTCCAGGGTCTTGTACGGGTTGTCCCAATCGCCGATCACGCCCAGGCGCTTGAAGTCGCGGCGCTGCAGATCGATCTGTTCGCGCGCATATTCGCGGCACTTCTGCCGGAACTGCACCGCATCGAGCTTGACCCCGACCTTGCCGAACTTCTTCTCGATCGCGATTTCGATCGGCAGGCCATGGCAATCCCAGCCCGGGATGTACGGCGCATCGAAGCCAGCCAGGTGCTTGGACTTGACGATGATGTCCTTGAGGATCTTGTTGACCGCGTGGCCGAGGTGGATCTGCCCGTTCGCGTACGGCGGGCCATCGTGCAGCACGAAGGTCGGGCGGCCGGCGGCATGCGCGCGCAAGCGGGCGTACAAGCCCTCGTCCTCCCAGCGCGCCAGGATTCCCGGCTCGCGCTTGGGCAGGTCGCCGCGCATCGGGAATTCCGTCGCCGGCAGTTGCAGGGTGGCTTTGTAGTCCTGGCTCACGCAGTGGCTCGCAGTCGTTGTTCGGAAAGGATGCGACGCGCTTGTTCGGCGTCGCGGTGCATCTGCTCGGTCAGCGCCGGCAAATCATCGAATTTTTCTTCGTCGCGCAATTTGGCGACGAATTCGACTTCGATGTGGCGGCCGTAGAGGTCGCCGTGATAGTCGAACAAGTGCGCTTCGAGCAGCGGCTCGATTCCCGCCACGGTCGGCCGGGTACCGAAGCTCGACACCGACGGCCAGGGCTGTTCGAACACCCCGTGTACCCAGGTCGCATAGATGCCCGAGAGTGCCGGCGTGTGCGGGAAGCGCAGGTTGGCGGTGGGAAAGCCCAGGGTGCGGCCGAGCTGCTTGCCGCGCACGACGCGGCCGTCGATGGCATACGGACGGCCGAGCAGATCGGCGGCGTGGTCGAAATTGCCGGCCACCAGCAGCTCGCGAATGCGGGTGCTGGAAATGCGCTCGCCGTGCAGGTCGACCGGTTCGATCTGGTTGGCGGCAAAGCCCAGTTCGGCGCCCATGCGCTGCAGCAAGGCGATGTCGCCGCCGCGCTTGTGGCCGAAGCGGAACTCCGGGCCGATCCAGACTTCGCGCGCGCGCAAGCGCTGCACCAGGCAGCGCTGCACGAAATCCTCGGCACTGAGGCTGGACAGCTTGCGGTCGAAGCGCAGCAGGCCGACGCCCTCGGCACCGAGATCGCGCAGGCCTTCGAACTTGGCGCGCGCCAGGGTCAGCCGCGGCGGCGGGCTATGCGGGGCGAAGAATTCGCGCGGCAGCGGCTCGAAGCTCACCGCCACCGCCGGCACGCCCAGGGCCTGGGCACGCGCCAGCGCATGGCGCACCAGCGCGCGATGGCCCAGGTGCAGGCCGTCGAAGGCGCCGATGCAGACCACGCTTCCGTGCGGGTACAGCGTCCCGCCCTCGACGTCTCTGAATAGCCTGCTCATTCCGGTTGGGGGGGTCCCGGCCCGCGCGGGGCCGCACAATCAAAGAGAGTTACAAAGTATAGCCGGGCGCGCCGCGATCAATGCTCGCGCAGGTCGCGCGGACGAAAGCCCAGGGCGACCAGCGCTACCAGGTAGGTCAATCCACCCGCGCCGACCAGCAACGCCAACCCGCCAATGCGGTGCCATTTCTCCATGACGGTGAAGTCCGGCAGCCACCACAGCAAGCCCAGCAGCACCGCCACCATCGCCGCGCAGGCCAGCCCCAGTCGCGCGACATAGCCGCCCCAACCGGGCCGGCGCTGGTAGACCCCGCTCTTGCCCAGCCAATACCAGAGCAGGCCAAGGTTCAAATAGCTCGACAACGCGCTGGCGATACCCAGCGCCAGGTGCAGCCCCGGCTGTTGCCCGATCGCCACCATCACCCCTTGCGCCTTCAGCGCGTCGGGCACCATCAGCTGGTACAGCACCGCCAGGAACAGGAAGTTGAAGGCCATGTTGGCCACCAGCGCGGCGACGCCGGCACGCACCGGGGTGCGGGTGTCCTGACGGGCATAGAACGCGGGCAGGACCACCTTGAGCAGCGCGAACGCCGGCAGGCCGAAGCTCAAGCCGTAGACAGACAGAGCCGTCATCTGGGTGGCGAAGGCGCTGAACTTGCCGTGCTGGAACAGCGTGGCGATCAACGGTTCGGCCAGCAGCACCAGCCCAAGCATCGCCGGCACCGAAATCAGCAGGGTCGTGCGCAGGCCCCAATCCAGTGCGCTGGAGAAGCCTTCGCGGTCGGTCTTGACGTGGTGGCGCGCCAGCGCCGGCAGGATCACCGTGCCCAGGGCCACGCCGAACACGCCCAGCGGCAGCTCCAGGAAACGATCGGCCAGCGATAGCCAGGACTGCGACCCATCGACCAGGTGCGCCGCGATCACCGTGTCCAGCAGCAGGTTGATCTGCGCGACCGACGAGCCGAACAGGGTCGGCAACATCAAGGTCAGCACCTTGCGCACGTCCGGGTGGTTCCAGCCCCAGCGCGGCAGGGTCAGCAGGTCGATGCCGCGCAGCGCCGGCAACTGGAACAGCAGTTGCAGCAGCCCGGCAACCAGCACCGCCCAGCCCAGGGCGAGGATCGGCACGTCCAGCCGCGGCGCCAGCCACAGCGCGCCGGCGATCATGCACAGGTTGAGGATGACCGGGGTCAGCGCCGGCATGGCGAAGCGCTGGAAGCTGTTGAGCGCCCCGCCGGCCAGGGCGGTCAGCGAGACGAACAGCAGGAACGGGAAGGTCAGGCGGAACAGATCCACCAGCAGGCCCTGCTTGGCGGGATCGGTGCCGGCGCCGCTGCCGAACAGCCAGGCCAGCTGCGGGGCGAAGATCAGCCCCAGCGCGGTGACGACCAGCAACGCGCCGCCCAGGGTGCCGGAGACCCGGGCCATCAACTCGCGCAGGCTCGCGTGCGGGCGGGTCTCCCTCACCTCGGTAAAGACCGGCACGAACGCGGTGGCGAAAGAGCCCTCGGCAAACAGGCGCCGCAGGAAATTGGGCACCCGGAAGGCGACCCAGAACGCATCGGTGACCGCGTTAGTGCCGAACTGGGTGGAGATGACCTGGTCGCGGACCAGCCCCAGCACCCGCGAGACCATGGTCATGCTGCTGAAGGACAGCAGGCCTTTCAACATCCGGGGCTTGCTCACTGGCAATCCCCCTTGACAACTGACTTGACGCAAATGTTCGTGTCGATCATAATCTCGCGCTTGCTTTTTCCATTACACCGATTTTTCAGGAAACCACCACCGTGGCCAATATCAAGTCCGCCAAGAAGCGCGCCAAGCAGACCGTCGTGCGCAATGCGCGCAATACGGCCCAGCGTTCGATGCTGCGCACCGCCGTCAAGAAGGTGATCAAGGCCCTTGACGCCAACGATGCCGCCGGCGCCGAAGCCGCTTTCGCCGTCGCCCAGCCGATCCTCGACCGTTTCAGCGCCCGTGGCCTGATTCACAAGAACAAGGCCGCGCGCCACAAGAGCCGCATCACTGCCCGCATCAAGGCCATCAAGGCCGCCTGATCCGGCAGTCGCTCCGGGGGCACTGCTCCCGGCGATGTGCAAAAGCCCGGCCATGGCCGGGCTTTTTGCATGAGCGCTTCTTGCAGGGGCAGTTCTAGACAAAACACCGGCCTTGGCCGGTGTTTTTGCTGGAGGGCACACGCCTTCCAGGCACTCAGGGCGCATTGGCTTCCTGCTCGAGCGCCGCGGCCCGCTGCTGGTCGAAGAACGCCATGATGTCCTTCATGATCGGCCAGGTGCCTTCGCGGCCCAGCGCCGATACCAGGTACCACGGCCCGGTCCAGCCCAACTCGGTCACCACCTGTTCGGCGGCTACCCGAGCCTCGTCTTCGAACATCAGGTCGGCCTTGTTGAGCACCAGCCAGCGCGGCTTGGCCAACAGCTCGGGGTCGTGCTTGACCAGTTCGTGCTCCAGCAGGCGCACCTGCTCGGCCGGCGAAACCCCTTCCACCCCGCCCTCCATCGGCGAAATGTCCACCAGGTGCAGCAACAGGCGGGTGCGCTGCAAATGGCGCAGGAATTGCGCGCCGAGGCCGGCGCCATCGGCCGCGCCCTCGATCAAGCCGGGGATATCGGCGATGACAAAGCTGCGGTGCGCCTCCACGCTGACCACGCCGAGGTTCGGGTAGAGCGTGGTGAACGGATAATCGGCCACCTTCGGCGTCGCCGCCGAGACCGCACGGATGAACGTGCTCTTGCCGGCGTTGGGGAAGCCGAGCAGGCCGACATCGGCCAGCAGCTTGAGTTCGAGCTTGAGCAGGCGCTCTTCCCCGGCCTCGCCCGGCAGGGCCTGGCGCGGTGCGCGGTTGGTCGAGCTCTTGAAATGCATGTTGCCAAGGCCACCCTTGCCGCCCTTGGCCACCAGCAGGCGGTCGCCATGCCGGGTCATGTCGCCGATGACTTCGTCGGTATCAACGTTCATCACCACGGTGCCGACCGGCACGGTGATGATGCGGTCCTCGCCGGCCTTGCCGTACATCTGCCGGCCCATGCCGTTCTCGCCGCGCTGCGCCTTGAAGCTGCGCTCGTGGCGGAAATCGACCAGCGTGTTGAGGTTCTCGTCGGCCTGCAGCCAGACGCTGCCGCCGTTGCCGCCGTCGCCGCCGTCCGGCCCGCCGAGCGGGATGAACTTCTCGCGCCGGAAACCGACGCAGCCATTGCCGCCGTTGCCAGCGATCACCTGGATTTCTGCTTCGTCTACGAGTTTCATGGCAATGGGTTTCGAATGAGGAAAACGGCCGCGACCAAGTCTAGCGGCAAGAAAAGCGCGAAGGCGGGAGCCTCGCCCATCCGGCAGCGCTTTCAGCCGCCGGGAAACAAAAGCCCCGCCGAAGCGGGGCTTGGTGTCAGCGGCGCCCCGAGGGGCGCCATTGCGTCCGGATCAGGCCTGGACGACGCTGACGGTGCGACGCTTCTTGGCACCCTTGGTCGAGAACTCGACCGTGCCATCAACCAGCGCGAACAGCGTGTGGTCGCGGCCGAGGCCGACGCCGGCGCCCGGGTGGAACTGGGTGCCGCGCTGACGCACGATGATGTTGCCGGCGTCGATGGCCTGGCCACCATAGATCTTGACGCCCAGGTACTTCGGGTTGGAATCGCGACCGTTGCGCGAGGAGCCTACGCCCTTTTTATGTGCCATGACGGATTCTCCTTTGGCTTAGCCGGCAATGCCGGTGATTTCGATTTCGGTGTAGTACTGACGATGTCCCTGACGCTTCATGTGGTGCTTGCGGCGACGGAACTTGATGATGCGCACCTTGTCGGCGCGGCCATGGGCCACGACCTTCGCGGTGACCGACGCGCCCTTGAGCGCATCGCCGATCTTGATGCCGTCGCTGTCGCCCAGCATCAGGATGTTGTCGAACTTGATCTCGTTGCCGGCTTCGACCTCGAGCTTTTCCACGCGGAGCGTTTCGCCCTGCGCGACGCGGTATTGCTTACCGCCGGTGACCAGTACTGCGTACATGTGACGTCTCTTCTGTAGTTATTCTGAGAGTATCTGCCGCCTCTTCGGACGGACAGACCGGCAATGATAGCCCGCGGCCTGGTTTCGGGTCAAACTCTCCCAGGCCCTCCTACAAAGGGCCATTCACGCGGCTGAACGGGCTCCTTTGGCTTTGCCCGCCCCCGCCCCCATGTCTCAGCTCCTGAGACAGGCGTGGCAATACTGCCCTGGCGATTTGCCCCCACCTGCCCCAGTCGATACGCTTCCCTATTGGCCTGCCCGGGCCAACCTCCCCCGCTCGAAGGCAACCAAGGCACCCGATGGCGCTGGACTACATCCGCATCCGCGGCGCGCGGACGCACAATCTCAAGAACCTCGATCTCGACCTGCCCCGCGACAAGTTGATCGTCATCACCGGCCTGTCCGGTTCGGGCAAGTCGTCGCTGGCGTTCGACACTATCTACGCCGAAGGCCAGCGCCGCTACGTCGAGTCACTGTCGGCCTATGCGCGGCAGTTCCTCAGCGTGATGGAAAAGCCCGATGTGGACCACATCGAAGGCCTGTCGCCGGCGATCTCGATCGAGCAGAAGTCGACCTCGCACAACCCGCGCTCGACCGTCGGCACCATCACCGAGATCTACGACTACCTGCGCCTGCTGTACGCCCGCGTTGGCCAGCCGCGCTGCCCCGACCACGGCTATCCGCTGGAGGCGCAGACCGTCAGCCAGATGGTCGACCAGGTGCTGACGCTGGACCCGGAGGAGCGCTTCATGCTGCTCGCGCCGGTGATCCGCGACCGCAAGGGCGAGCATGCGCAGGTGTTCGAGCAGCTGCGCGCGCAGGGCTTCGTGCGCGTGCGCGTGGACGGCGAGCTGTACGAGATCGACGCGGTGCCGGCGCTGGCACTGCGCCAGAAGCACACCATCGAGGCCGTGATCGACCGCTTCCGCCCGCGCGAGGACATCAAGCAGCGCCTGGCCGAATCGTTCGAGACCGCGCTCAAGCTCGGCGACGGCATGGCCGCGGTGCAGTCGCTGGACCGCGCGGAGGCGGTGCCGCAGCTGTTCTCCTCCAAGTACAGCTGCCCGGTCTGCGACTACTCGCTGCCGGCGCTGGAACCGCGCCTGTTCTCGTTCAACGCACCGATGGGCGCCTGCCCGAGCTGCGATGGCCTGGGCGTGGCCGAATTCTTCGATCCCGAGCGCGTGGTCGTGCACCCGGAGCTGTCGCTCTCGGCCGGTGCCGTGCGTGGCTGGGACCGCCGCAACGCCTATTACTTCCAGCTGATCGCCTCGCTCGCCAAGCACTACAAGTTCGATGTCGATGCCCCCTGGCAGTCGCTGCCGGCGGCAGTGCGCCAGGCCGTGCTGTACGGCAGTGGCGATGAGGTGATCGTCTTCACCTACTTCACCGAATCTGGCGGCCGCACCCAGCGCAAGCACCGCTTCGAAGGCATCATCCCGAACCTGGAGCGCCGCTACCGCGAAACCGAATCGGCCGCGGTGCAGGAGGAACTCGGCAAGTACATCAGCGAGCGCGCCTGCCCCGAATGCGCCGGCGCCCGCCTCAACAAGGCCGCGCGCAACGTGTTCGTCGCCGATCGTCCGTTGCCGGACCTGGTCGTGCTGCCGGTGGACGAGGCGCTGAAGTTCTTCAAGCACCTGCACCTGCCGGGATGGCGTGGCGAAATCGCGGCGAAGATCGTCAAGGAGATCGCCGAACGCCTGGGCTTCCTGGTCGATGTCGGCCTGGACTACCTCACCCTCGAACGCAAGGCCGACACCCTGTCCGGCGGCGAAGCGCAGCGAATTCGCCTTGCCAGCCAGATCGGCGCCGGCCTGGTCGGGGTGATGTACGTGCTCGACGAGCCTTCCATCGGCCTGCACCAGCGCGACAACGAACGCCTGCTCGGCACCCTCACCCGCCTGCGCGACCTCGGCAATACCGTCATCGTCGTCGAGCATGATGAAGACGCCATCCGCCTGGCCGACTATGTGCTGGATATCGGCCCCGGCGCCGGCGTGCATGGCGGCGAAATCGTCGGCCAGGGCACCTTGCAGGACCTGCTCGATTCCCCGCGCTCGGTCACCGGCCAGTACCTGTCCGGCAAGCGCGCCATCGAGATCCCCAAGCAGCGCCACAAGCCCAACCCGAAGATGACGTTGCACCTGCGCGGCGCGCGCGGCAACAACCTGAAGAACGTCGATCTCGATATTCCGGCCGGCCTGCTGACCTGCATCACCGGCGTGTCCGGCTCGGGCAAATCGACGCTGATCAACGACACCCTGTATTCGCTGGCGGCCAACGAGATCAATGGCGCCTCGCATGCGGTGGCGCCGTACCGGGAAATCGATGGCCTGGATCTGTTCGACAAGGTCGTGGACATCGACCAGTCGCCGATCGGCCGCACCCCGCGCAGCAACCCGGCGACCTATACCGGGCTGTTCACGCCGTTGCGCGAGCTGTTCGCCCAGGTGCCCGAATCGCGCGCACGCGGCTATTCGGCCGGGCGCTTCAGCTTCAACGTACGTGGCGGCCGCTGCGAGGCCTGCCAGGGCGACGGCATGATCAAGGTGGAGATGCACTTCCTCCCTGACGTCTACGTACCTTGCGATATCTGCGGCGGCAAGCGCTACAACCGCGAAACGTTGGAGATCCTCTACAAGGGCTACAACATCAACGATGTGCTCGAAATGACCGTCGAAGATGCGCTGAACCTGTTCCAGCCGGTGCCGGCGATCGCGCGCAAGCTCGAGACCCTGGTCGATGTCGGCTTGAGCTACGTCAAGCTCGGCCAGAGCGCGACCACGCTGTCCGGTGGTGAAGCGCAACGGGTGAAGCTGTCCAAGGAACTGTCGCGACGCGATACCGGCCGCACCCTGTACATCCTCGACGAGCCGACCACCGGCCTGCACTTCCACGACATCGAAGCGTTGCTGGCGGTGCTGCACAAGCTGCGCGACGAAGGCAACACGGTGGTGGTGATCGAGCACAACCTGGACGTTATCAAGACTGCGGACTGGGTCGTCGATCTCGGCCCGGAGGGCGGCCATCGCGGTGGCAGCATCCTGGTCACCGGCACGCCGGAAGATGTGGCCGCGCACCCGGGTTCGTACACCGGCCAGTTCCTGGCCAAGATGTTGCCGACGGTGGCCTCTCGCCCGAGCCGTCCGGCAGCCGTGGCCAACAAGCCTTCGGCCCTGCCGCCGCGCAAGAGCGAACGCGAAGCGGCGGCGAAGGAAGCCAAGGCTGCGGCCAAGGCGGCCAAGGCCGCGGCGAAGAAAGCGCCCGCCACCAAGACCCCTGCGGCCAAGAAGGCCGCCAGCAAGAAGAGCAAATGATGAGCGACGCTTCGCACAAGATCCTCGCCCGTGTCCCGATCAGCGTGCGCTGGCGTGACATGGACAGCATGGGCCACGTCAACAACGCCAAGTACATTTCCTATCTGGAAGAAGCACGCGTGCGCTGGATGCTCGGCGTGCCGGGCGTGTCGATGAGCGATCGTATCGCCCCGGTGGTGGCCGCCACCAATGTCAATTACCGCCGCCCCATCGTGTGGCCCAACGACATCGTGGTCGAACTGTTCGTCGAGCGCCTGGGCAACAGCAGCGTCACCATCGGCCACCGCATCGTCGATGCGAAGGACGATGGCGTCCTGTACTCGGACGGTAACGTCGTGGTGGTGTGGATGGACACGCAGACCGGCAAGAGCGCAGCGCTGCCCGAACCGATTCGCAGCGCGTCGAGCTGAATTGCCCGCGCGCGCCACGCAGCGGCGGCAGGCCGACGGCCCGTCGCCAGCGGCCTGCGAGGCCATGCTGTAGGATGCAGGCGCAGGCCTGGCCTGTTTCCCGCGTCCCGCTCGGCCCGCCGGCCTTTCGCTTCGCCCCCTCTACGCGTGATCTCGTCCTGGCAGCAGCGGACGATGCTTCCCGGAGCGAATCGATGCCTGGCTATGCGACCCGCAAGCAACTGGTCCCCATCGCGGGACACACCTACCAACTGCGCGTACTGACCGACAAGCAGCAGTTTTCCGATCCCGATGGCCACGGCGCGCGGCTGGGCATTTCTTCGGCGCAGTGGTGTCTGTTCGGCCAGCTGTGGCCCGCCGGCCGGTTGCTGGCGCAGGCCATGCAGCGCTTCGATATCGAAGGCAAGCGCGTACTTGAGCTGGGCTGCGGCATCGGCCTGGCCAGCCTGGTGTTGCAGCGCCGCGGCGCCGACATCGTGGCCTCGGACATCCACCCGCTGGCCGAACCGTTCCTGGCCTACAACGCCGCGCTGAACGCCCTGCCGGCGGTCCACTATCGCCAGCTGCGCTGGGACGTGGCACTGGCCACGCTCGGCAGGTTCGACCTGATCATCGCCAGCGACGTACTCTACGAAAGCGACAACGCCTCGCTGCTCGCCGGCGTCATCGAACGCCATGCGCTGCCCGACGCCGAAGTCGTGGTGACCGACCCGGGCCGTGGCAACAGCGCGCGCTTCAGCCGCCTGTTGTCGATGTCCGGCTTCTCGGTCGACGAGGAGCGCTGCCCCATGGACGACCAGGATGTGCCGCCATATCGCGGCCGCCTGTTGCACTACCGCCGTGTCGCGGCATGAACCCGCAGCCGCTTACGCTGCACGCATCCCCCCTTCCCTGACCTGGAGCCATCCCCCTTGATCAAACCCAACTACTCTTTCGAAAAGCGCCAACGCGAAATCGCCAAGAAGAAGAAGCAGGACGAAAAACTGGCGAAGAAGAAGCGCGATGCCGGCACCCCGGACGCGAACGACAACTCAGGCACCAACAGCAGCGGTTCCGGCGGCACGGGCGCATAAGCGCCCCCTGCCCCAGCCGCGCCCAGCACCGCGCACCTGCGACCTCTGCCGCTCACGGTGCGGTCTTGCGCACCTGTAGCGTCGCTTCGACGGTGCGGCCGTCTTCCAATGTGAACCTCACCGGCACGCTGCCGCCTTCGGCCAGCGCCTGCTTCGGTTCCATCAGCATCAAATGCAGCCCGCCCGGTGCCAGCGTGACCTTGCCAGCGGCAGGGAGCGGCAGCCGCGCGACCTCGCGCATCCGGTTGACGCCGTCGGCCTGGAAGGACTCGTGCAACGACACATCGCCGAATGCCGGGCTGCTCGCCGCGACCACCGCCAGCGCCTGTGGGCAGGCGTTGTCGAATTGGCCGAAGCCGGCCGCCATCGGCATGCTCGCGCTCGGCGCCAGGCGTACCCAGCCGCCCTGCCATTGCGGCAGACAGCGCCCCGGCGCGGCGGCCTTGGCGTTCGGTGCGGCCGGCTTGTTGCCGGCAGCCAGAACAGGCGCGATCACCGTGAGGGCGAGCGCGGCACACAGCAGGGAACGGTCGAGGATGCGCATGGCGTCTATCATAGCCACAGCCTCCCGGAGCCCGTAAATGAGCATCGACCTCCTAGACCACGGCGATATCCGCGAGATCCGCCTGGCCCGCCCCCCGGCCAACGCATTGGACACCGCGCTGTGCCGCGAGCTGATCGCCGCGATCAACCAGGCCCAGGCCGACGACGTCCACGCCATCGTTCTGTCCGGTGCGCCGCACATCTTCTCCGGCGGCATGGACGTGCCCTACCTGCTCTCGCATGGCGCCGACCGCGGCAAGCTGCTCGACAGCTGGCAGGCGTTCTTCGGCGCCGCCAAGACCCTGGCCGAGACGCGCATCCCGGTAGTCGCCGCCCTCACCGGCCATTCCCCGGCTGGCGGCTGCGTGCTGGCCTTGTGCTGTGACTACCGGATCATGGCGCGCAGCATCGACCCCGCGCGCCCCTATGCGATCGGCCTGAACGAGGTCCAGGTCGGCCTGGCCGCGCCCGAGGGCATCCAGCGCCTGCTGCGCCGCGTGGTCGGCGCGCACCGGGCCGAGCGCCTGCTGGTCGCCGGGGAAATGGTCCCGGCCGAGCAGGCGGTGCAGATTGGGCTGGTCGATGAACTGGTGGACGGCGAGCTGGTCGTGGCCCGCGCGATCGCCTGGCTGCAGGAGCTCCTACGGCTGCCGCGGCAACCGATGCTGCATACCCGCGATGTCGCCCGCGCCGACCTGCGCGAGGCGCTGGCGCCGGAGCTGATCCGCCTGGATCGCTTCATCGAAGCCTGGTACGCCGAGGACGCGCAAGCCGCGCTGCAGGCCCTGGCCGCGCGCTTGCGAAAACCCGCCTGAGGGCGGCGGGCGGGGCCAGGCCGGGATGCTTCGGTCCGCCCGCTATAATCGCGCCCTGTCTACCGCAGGTCGCTCCCTTGTCCGCAGCCACAGCCGCAGAACCCGTCGTCTCCGAACTGATCAGCCTGCTCTCGCTGGAGCGGCTGGAGGACAACCTGTTCCGCGGCCAGAGCCGTGACATCGGCACCAAGTACGTGTTCGGCGGCCAGGTCCTCGGCCAGGCGCTGGCCGCGGCCCAGGCGACGGTCGAGAACGGTCGCCAGGCGCACTCGCTGCACGCCTATTTCCTGCGCGCCGGCGATATAGAACACCCCATCGTCTACGACGTAGACCGCACTCGCGACGGCGGCAGCTTTTCCGTGCGCCGGGTCACCGCGATCCAGCACGGCAAGGTGATCTTCTTCTGCGCGGCCTCGTTCCAGGAGCACGAAGACGGCGCCGAACACCAAGCGCGCATGCCGGAAGTGCCGCAGCCGGAGGACATCGCACCGACCGCGCCGCTGGCGCCGGAAGTGCTGGCCAAGCTGCCGGTGAAGGTGCAGCGCTGGCTGACCCGCGGCGGCCCGTTCGAATTTCGCCACGTCTACCCGCGCGACGAGCTCAACCCGCCCAAGCGACCGCCGTTCCAGCAGATGTGGCTGCGCCTGAGCGACCCGATCGGCGATGACCAGGGCCTGCATCGCGCTTTGCTGGCCTACGCCTCGGACTTCCAGTTGCTGGGCACTTCGACTTTTCCGCACGGCATCAGCTACTACACCCCCGGCGTGCAGATGGCCTCGCTCGACCACGTGCTGTGGTTCCATCGCCCGTTCCGCACCGACGACTGGCTGCTGTATTCGCTCGACAGCCCGACCGCGCAAGGTTCGCGCGGGTTGGCCCGTGGCCAGTTCTTCACCCGCGACGGCGTGCTGGTGGCCAGCACCTCGCAGGAAGGCCTGATCCGCGTCGCCCGCGACGGCGACAGCCACGCCGTGCCGGCGAAGGACTGACATGCGCAAGGTATTCAGCAGCCAACGCGTGGAAACCGCCGAGGGCGTGGCCAAGCTGCTGCGCGAGGCCGGCATCGACGTGCGCCTGACCAACGGCCGCTCCTATCGCAGCAGGCGCAGCGGCCAGTTCAGCTACCTCGAACAAGGCAGCTCGCAACTGCATCCCACCGTGTGGGTAGTGCGCGCAGACGACCAACCGCGCGCGCGCGAACTGTTGCGCGAGGCGCGCCTGCTCGATACCACCCGCCGCGACCTGCCGTTCGCGCAGTACGCCTTCGCCGAGACCTCCGAATCGCAGGCGGGCACGCGCAACTGGGCCTGGCGCATCCGCATCGGCCTGCTGGTGGTGATCGGCGTGGTCGCCATGTTCATCATGATTTCGATGAGGCGGCACGCTGCCCCTCCTGCGCCGCCCGTGGTCCCGGCAGCGGCGCCCGCCAAACCGGCGCCGGCCGTGCCCGCCAAGACTCCACAAGACGACCCTTCCCAGGACGACCCCTCGCGCGTGCGCATCCAGCCGGCGCAATGAGGCCTGCGGCGCGATAGCCGCCCGGTCACATTCGCGACGGGGCTGCGTCATGGTGAGGAACCCGCACGGAGCCCGCCATGCCCGCCGAAGCCCTGGACCAGATGTTGCAGCGCGAACTGCCCACCGCCGCGGCCGGTTGCCAGCAGGCCTATGGCCGCATCGTGCAGGCCTGCCAGAACACCGTCACCGCTATCGCCCTGGCCATCACCCGCGATGTCGGCGCCAGCGAGGACATCGCCCAGGAGGCGTTCCTGCGCGCCTGGCAGCAACTCGCCCGCCTCAACAATCCCACCAGCTTCCTGCCCTGGCTGCGGCAGATCACCCGTAATCTCGCCCGCGACTGGCTGCGCGCGCAGCGCCATCGGCCGCTGTCCGGTGAAGCGGCGGAGATCGCGATCGGCATGGCCGCCGACCCAGGTCTGTCGCCGGCCGAGCAATGGCAACGCGTCGAGGAAGAGATCGCCGCCGAGGAACTCATCTCGGCGCTGCCGGCGGAAAGCCGCGAGACCTTGCTGCTGTACTACCGCGAGGGCCAGCGTTCGCAGCAAGTGGCGCAGTTGCTCGGCCTCAGCGACGCCGCCGTGCGCAAGCGCCTGTCGCGTGCACGCGCCCTGGTCCGCGAACAGATGCTGGCGCGCTTCGGCCAGTTCGCCCGCGACAGCGCGCCAGGCGCGGCCTTCGCCGCCGCCGTGGTTTCCGCAGCGATGATCGTCGCGCCCGGTGTAGCCGGCACCACGATTGCCGCCGCCACCCTCGGCGCCGGTCTCGGCACAGCCGG
Organism: Stenotrophomonas sp.; assembly: GCA_036566925.1. GTDB lineage: Bacteria > Pseudomonadota > Gammaproteobacteria > Xanthomonadales > Xanthomonadaceae > Stenotrophomonas_A. The sequence continues at coordinate 43,846 of DATCVI010000145.1, read as the reverse complement.
CAGTGCCTCGAAGATTGGCGGCGGCCTCGGCGTATCGGCGCTCTCCGGCGGCACCGCGCTGGGTTCGTTGGGCGCGGCCATGCTCGCGCGCGCCGGCGCGGTCCCGACACAGGCCTGGCTCATGATCGGCGGCGCACTGCTGGTCGGCATCGCGACGACCTACGCCAGCGGGTTCTACCTGCTGAGCTACGCCGGCAACGAAAGCGAGCGCGCACAGCTGCGGCGCCTGATCCGGCAAATGATGCTGGCCGCCGCCGCCTGTGCGATGTCCACGCTGATCCTGAGCCTGGCCGGCGCCGGCATGGGCTGGGTGCTCAGCGGCCTGGCCGCGGGCATGTGCGTGGTCAACTACCAATGCCTGGTAACCCTGCCGCGGGTGATGCGCCCGTTGCTGGCGCGCGACATGGCGCGCAGCGGTCGCCAGCGTCCGAGCTGGATCTACCAGAGCACGTTCGGGCGGCCGGCGGTGTTTTGGTCGAATGTGTTTGTGCTGGGGTGTGCGTTGTGGTCGTGGCACATGAGTTGAGTTGGGGTTTTTTTGGGAGTTGCGCTGGTTTGGCGGTGTGGTGCGGCGGCTTGCGGCTGGGGCCTCGCCCCGGCGGGGAGGGAAGGTGAAGAGCAAGAGCAACGGCAAACTCAGCTTTGGCTTGTGCTTTTGCTTTCCCCCTTCCACCTCCCGTTGCGCCAACTAACGAAGTGGGAAAACAAAAGCGCCTGGCGCCGTTTCGGCGGGTAGGGGCTTCAGTGGGGCATGGATGCCCCACGGCGATGGCGTCAGACAGGACGTCTGCCCGACAGCGCGAAGCCCCTACCCGCCGGAACGGCGCCCCACCGCAAGCCATAGAACTAACCGCGCCGCCAAATAAAAAGAGGCGCAGCTTTCGCCGCGCCTCACATACAACGTCGCCGGGAGAGAGTCGGCGGGCGCTGCCCTTACTTCACTACGAACTCCTGCGGCATTCCAGCCGCTTGTCCGTCGACGGTGACCTGGGCGGTATAAGTGCCGGCCGGCCACCCGTTGGCGTTGGTGAACTCGACATTCGTCGTTTCCGCGCCGGTGGTGTTGAGCGTGGCGCTTTGCTCGCCGGCCACCTGGCCGTCCTGGAAGGTCAAACGAACACCGAGATTGGCGTTGCTGGCAGTGCCTTCGGTCTTGACCGACACCACGATCTTGTCCTTGGTGGCCAGCGTGGACATCGGCGCGACGCTCTTGTCGGCCGCCGCGGTATTGCCCACGGTCACGCTGCTGACGGTAACGGCCGCCGGCGTGCTGGCAGGTGCGGCCGGCGCGGTCGGGGTGGTCGCTGCCGGTTCGGTTGCAGGCGGTGGCGTCATCTCGCTGGTCTCGTCCTTCTTCTTGCAACCGACGAGAGCGAAGCTGGCGGCCAGGCCAATGACGAGGGCTCGGGTAAGGGTGGCGTTCTGCATGAAAGTTCTCCTTTCAGATGCGAGGCTTTGGGAAAGGCGATGATCGGGCTCAGGACTTGGCGGGAAGGCGCAGGGTCTGGCCGGGGAAAATCTTGTCCGGGTCTTCGAGCACGTCGCGATTGGCCTGGAATATCTGCTGCCAGGCGTTGGCGTCGCCATAGTGCTGCTTGGCGATCTTCGAGAGCGAGTCGCCCTTCTGCACCGTGTAGGACTGCTCGCCGACGATTTCGGCGGTGCTGTCCACACGGGCGCTCACGCCGGAGAAATCGGCCTTGGGCACAACTTCCGCGGTGCTGTCGACCTTGGAGGTCACGCCGGAGAAGTCCGCCTTCTTGTCGTTGCTGGTCATGGGCAGGTTCCGTGAATGCCACATCGTGGAACTCACGGTTGCACGGCAAACGTTAAAAGCGGATCGCGCCAGCGTGAAGCCAGCGCGCGCCTTCAGTTGCGATTGTTACTGTCGTTCGTCGCGCCCGGCGCGCGGTGCCGGCGCATGTGGCGACGATCGCCAGGGATTGATGTCCAGACCCCCGCGACGCGTGTAGCGCGCCTCCACCACCAACCATTGCGGCGCGCAGCATCGCGCCAGGTCGTGGAAGATTCGCTCCACGCATTGCTCGTGGAATTCGGCGTGGTCGCGGTAGCTCACCAGGTAGCGCAGCAAGCCTTCGGGCTCGATCGGCGCGCCGCGGTAGCGCACGCTGACGCTGGCCCAATCCGGTTGACCGGTGACCGGGCAGTTGGATTTCAGCAGCGCCGAGACCAGGGTCTCCTCCACCACTTCGCCGGGGCGAGTGCGAAGGTGGCTGGCATTGGGCGGGCCGTAATCGTCGATGCTGACGTCCAGCCCGTCGATCGACACCGCGCCGGCGGCCAGCAGCGCGCCGTCATCGACCGCTGGCAGGCCGAACTCGACCGCCACCGGTGCGCCGGCGCGCGCCGACAGATCCGTGGCGATGCTTTCGCGTACCGCCTCGGCGCTGTTGAAACGGGTGCTGTTGAGCGAGTTGAGGTAGAGCTTGAGCGACTTGGATTCGATCAGGTTCGGCGAGTCGTGCGGCACCTGCAGGGTCGCAGTGGCTACGCACGGCTTGCCGTGCGCATCCAGCCAGCCCAGTTCGTAGGCGTGCCAACGATCGTGGCCGACGAACGGCAATGCCGAAGGATCGATCCCAACCGCCTCGCGGCTGGGCAGCCGCGGGATCGGGAACAACAGGGAAGGGTCGTACTGGGTCGGGTAAGCGACCTCGCGCCCGAGGCTGGAATCGGCGGGGGTGTTCATGCGGCCATTTTACGGCCGCGGGCCTGAACTCCGGGCCGAAAAACGGCTCAGCCAGCGGCCCCCGCGTGCAGGTAATCCAGCGACACCTGCAGCAACGACCGCAGTCCCACGTCCAGCGCCTTCTCGTCGAGCAGGAACTTGGGCGAGTGGTTGCTGGGCGCGGTCGCCGGGTCGATCCCGGCCGAGGTCGCGCCGACAAAGAAGAACAGCCCCGGCACCTCGCGAGCGTAGAAGGAAAAGTCTTCGGCGCCCATCTGCAGCGGCGGTTCGTACACATTGCCGGCACCGACCACGGCCTGCAGGCTGGGCAGCATCTTGGCGGTCAGCGCCGGGTCGTTGATGGTGGCGGGATTGCCGTCCTGGTCCGGCACCTGGGCCTCGGCGCGGGCGCCGTGGGCGGCGGCGGTGTGCTCGGCGACATTCTTGAGGTCGGCGAAGATCTTCTGCCGCATGCCCTCGTCGAAGGTGCGGATGGTGCCCACCATCTCCACCTGGTCGGGAATGATGTTGTAGCGGATGCCACCCTTGATCGCGCCGAAGCTGACGACCGCCGGCTGCTTGGCGATGTTGGCCTGGCGACTGACCACGGTTTGCGCGGCACTGATGAGGTCGGCGCTGGCGACGATCGGGTCGATGCCGTTCCACGGCGCCGAACCATGGGTCTGGCGGCCAATGACCTTGATGTTGAAACGGTCCGAGGCCGCCATCAACGGGCCGCCGCGGACCGCGATCTGGCCCACCTGGACGCTGGAGAACACGTGCAGGCCGAACACGGCTTCCGGCTTGAAGTCGGCGAACAGGCCTTCCTTGAGCATCAACGAGGCGCCGCCCTCTTCGTTGCCCGGCGCACCTTCTTCGGAGGGCTGGAAGATCAGCATCACCTGGCCCGGTAGCTGCGCCTTCATCGCCACCAGCGCATCGGCCACGCCGAGCAGGATCGCGGTGTGGGCGTCGTGGCCGCAGGCATGCATCACCCCGACCGGCTCGCCGCGGTATTCGCTGGTGACCTTGGAGGCGAACGGCAGCCCGGTCTGTTCAGTGACCGGTAGCGCATCCATGTCGGCGCGCAGGGCGATCTTCGGCCCGGGCAAGCCGCCTTCGATGATCGCCACCACGCCGTGGTGGGCGATGCCCACGCGCGGCTTGAGGCCGAGCTTGCGCAAATGGGCGGCGACCTGGGCCGAGGTCCGTTCCTCGCGGTTGGACAATTCCGGATGCTGGTGGAAGTCGCGGCGCCAGGTCACCACCTGGGCCTGCAACTTGGCCGCGGCAGCGGTCACCTCGGGACGCTCGGCCGGGGCGGCGGTCGCCAGGCAGGGCAAGGACAACAGCAGGGCACCGGCCCAGATACGCGGGTGGGGCATCACGAATCCTCTCGGAGGGGGGAACGGACAATCGGAAGCCGACAATCTAATGCACGCCCGCGCCGGCGAATATGGCCGGGCGGTCAACCGATCGTCCGCCCGTGCGTTGCACAGGGGGTCGGGCAGGTGAACCAATGCATGCGAGCGCGGTCTGACTGGCCCGTCAGTCATGGTCCAATCGCCACCGACCGGCGATAAGCTTGCGCGCTTGTCCGGGGCGCCCGCGCCCCTCCCCCGCCCTCAGGAGTTGTCGAATGTCGCGTTTCTGGAAGATCTCGCTGCTCGTGGTGGCAGTGGTCGTCGTAGTGGCCATTGGCGCCAGGATGCTGCGGGGCGGAAGCCACGAGGGCCGGGGCAAGCCGGGCAGCAGCGCCGCCGCGAGTGCAGGCGGCGAGGAGCAGGACAGTGGACCGGTGCCGGTCACCGCGGTGCCGGCGACGACCCAGGAAGTACCGGTCTATGCCAATGCGTTGGGGACGGTGACGGCGCTTAACACCGTCACCGTCAATCCGCAGGTCGGCGGCCAGTTGATGAGCATCAACTTCAAGGAAGGCGAGGAAGTGAAGAAGGGCCAGCTGCTCGCCCAGATCGACCCGCGCAGCCTGCAGGCCAGCGCCGATCAAGCGGCCGCTGCCAAGCGCCAGAACCAGGCTTTGCTGGCCACCGCGCGTTCGAACTTCGCCCGGTCCAGCGCCCCCGAGTACCAGCAGTACGTGTCCAAGACCGACCTGGACACCCAGCGCAACCAGGTGTCGCAGTACGAAGCCGCAGTGGCCGCCAACGATGCGTCGCTGCGCGCGGCGCAGGTGCAGCTGCAGTACACCCGCATCACCGCGCCCATCGACGGCATTGCCGGCATTCGTGGCGTGGACGTGGGCAACATCGTCGGCACCAGCACCGCGATCGTCACCCTGACCCAGATCCACCCGATCTACGTCTCCTTCAACCTGCCCGAGCGCCAGCTCACCGCGGTGCGCGAAGGCATGGCCCGCGGGCCATTGACCGTGGCCGCGCTGGATCGCGGCGATGCACACGTGATCAGCGCCGGCGGCAAGCTCGATGTGATCGACAACCGCATCAGCGCCGACAGCGGCACCTTCGGTGCGCGCGCGATCTTCGACAACACCGACAACCTGTTGTGGCCGGGCCAGTTCGTCAACGTGCGACTGCAGCTGAGCAGCATTGCCGGCGGCGTGGTGGTGCCGGCGCAAGCGGTCCAGCGCGGCCCGGATGGCGACTACGTCTACGTCGTGCAAGCCGACAGCACGGTCAAGATGCAGGCGGTCAAGCAAGGCGTGGAAGTGGACGACAGCCACGTGCAGATCGCCAGCGGCTTGAAGGCCGGCGAGAAAGTCGTGACCGAAGGCCAGTTCCGCCTCAAGCCAGGCAGCAAGGTGCAGGCGCTGGCACCGGGCGAAACCCCGGCACCGCCGACCGAAGCCGAACTGAAGGCGGCCGCCGGCAAGAACCGTGGCGGCGGCGGTGGCCGTCGCGGCGGCGGCCCGCGCTGATCGCACCCGGGATGGCGGCGCTGCCGTCGTCCTCGCATGCCGGCGCAGCGTGCGCCGGCCCTGTTTGACCGAACCCCAGCCAGGAGAGCCGCGTGGGCTTCTCGACCCTCTTCATCCGCCGCCCCATCGCCACCTCGCTGTTGATGGCAGGCGTCCTTCTGCTGGGCATCCTCGGCTATCGCCAGCTTCCCGTCTCCGCGCTGCCGGAAATCGACGCGCCGAGCCTGGTGGTCACCACCCAGTACCCGGGCGCGAACGCCGCGACCATGGCCTCGCTGGTCACCACGCCGCTGGAACGCCAGTTCGGCCAGATCTCCGGCCTGGAGATGATGACCTCCGACTCCTCGGCCGGGTTGTCCACGATCATCCTGCAGTTCTCGATGGACCGGGATATCGACATCGCCGCGCAGGATGTGCAGGCGGCGATTCGCCAGGCCACCCTGCCCTCGTCGCTGCCCTACCAGCCGGTCTACAACCGGGTGAACCCGGCCGACGCGGCCATCCTCACCCTCAAGCTCACTTCCGATTCGCTGCCGCTGCGCGAGATCAACCGCTATGCCGACGCGATCCTGGCCCAGCGCCTGTCGCAGGTACAGGGTGTGGGCCTGGTCTCGATCGCCGGCAACGTGCGCCCGGCCGTGCGCATCCAGGTCAACCCGGCGCAGCTGTCGAACATGGGCCTGACCATGGAGTCGCTGCGCAGCGCGCTGACCCAGACCAATGTTTCGGCGCCGAAGGGCTCGCTCAACGGCAAGACCCAGTCCTACAGCATCGGCACCAACGACCAGCTCACCGATGCGGCGGCCTACAAGGACACCATCATCAGCTACAAGGAGGGCAAGCCGGTACGGCTGCGCGACGTCGCCCAGGTGGTGGACGGCGTGGAGAACGACCAGCTTTCGGCCTGGGCCGACGGCAAGCCGGCGGTGCTGCTGGAAATCCGCCGCCAGCCTGGCGCCAACATCGTGCAGACGGTCGAGCAGATTCGCTCGATCCTGCCGCAACTGCAGGCGGTGCTTCCGGCCGACGTGCGCCTGGAAGTCTTCTCCGACCGCACCGAAACTATCCGCGCCTCGGTGCATGAGGTGAAGTTCACCCTGATCCTGACCATCTTCCTGGTGGTGGCGGTGATCTTCGTGTTCCTGCGCCGGCTGTGGGCGACGATCATTCCCTCGATCGCGGTGCCGCTGTCGCTGGCCGGCACCTTCGGGGTGATGGCCTTCGCCGGCATGTCGCTGGACAACCTCTCATTGATGGCGCTGGTGGTGGCCACCGGCTTCGTGGTCGACGACGCGATCGTGATGATCGAGAACATCGTCCGCTACATCGAACAGGGCATGGACGGCAAGGAAGCGGCCGAGACCGGCGCGCGCCAGATCGGCTTCACCGTGCTCTCGCTGACGGTCTCGCTGGTGGCGGTGTTCCTGCCGCTGATCCTGATGCCCGGCGTCACCGGCCGCCTGTTCCACGAGTTCGCCTGGGTGCTATCGATCGCGGTGGTCATCTCGATGCTGGTGTCGCTGACGCTGACGCCGATGATGTGCGCCTACCTGCTCAAGCCGGACGAACTGCCCGAAGGCGAAGACGCGCACGAACGCGCGGCAGCCGCCGGCAAGACCAACCTGTGGACCCGCACGGTCGGCCTGTACGAGCGCACCCTGGACTGGGTGCTGGCACGCCAGGCGCTGACCCTGGGCGTGGCGATCGGCGCGGTCGCGCTCACCGTCATTCTCTACGTCATCATTCCCAAGGGCTTGCTGCCCGAGCAGGACACCGGCCTGATCACCGGCGTGGTGCAGGCCGACCAGAACGTCGCCTTCCCGCAGATGGAACAACGCACCCAGGCGGTGGCCGAGGCGTTGCGCAAGGACCCGGCGGTGACCGGCGTGGCCGCCTTCATCGGCGCCGGCACCATGAACCCGACGCTCAACCAGGGCCAGTTGTCGATCGTGCTGAAGGAGCGCAGCTCGCGCGAATCATTGGAAGACATCCTGCCGCGCCTGCAAAAGGCCGTGGCCGGCATTCCGGGCGTCGCGCTCTACCTCAAGCCGGTGCAGGACGTCACCCTCGATACCCGCGTCGCCGCCACCGAGTACCAGTACTCGCTCTCCAGCGTGGACAGCGCCGAGCTCGCACAGTGGGCCACGCGCATGACCGATGCGCTGCGCAAGCTGCCCGAGCTGGCCGACGTCGACAACAACCTCGCCAACGCCGGCCGCGCGCTGGAGATCAACATCGACCGCGACAAGGCCAGCATGTTGGGCGTGCCGATGCAGACCATCGACGACACCCTCTATGACAGTTTCGGCCAGCGCCAGATCTCGACCATCTTCACCGAGCTCAACCAATATCGGGTCGTGCTGGAAGTGGCGCCGGAGTTCCGCACCAGCACCGCGCTGATGAACCAGCTCGCCGTGGCCAGCAACGGCAGTGGCGCGCTGACCGGTACCAATGCGACGACCTTCGGCCAGGTGAGCTCGTCCAACTCCTCGACGGCCACCGGCATCGGCAGCCAGAACACCGGCATCACCGTCGGTGCCGGCAGCATCATCCCGTTGTCGGCGCTGGCCGAGGCCAAGGTGACCAACACACCGTTGGTGGTCAGCCACCAGCAGCAGCTGCCCGCGGTCACGATTTCGTTCAACCTGGCGCCAGGCGCTTCGCTGTCGCAGGCGGTCGAGGCGATCGAGCGTACCGCCGAAGAACTGAAGGTGCCCTCGCAGGTACATGCGCAATTCGTCGGCAAGGCCGCCGAGTTCACCGGTAGCCAGACCGACGTGGTGTGGTTGCTGCTGGCTTCGATCGTGCTGATCTACATCGTGCTCGGCGTGCTCTACGAGAGCTACATCCACCCGCTGACGATCATCTCGACCCTGCCGCCGGCCGGCGTTGGCGCATTGCTCGCACTGATGATGTGCGGCCTGAGCCTGTCGGTGGACGGCATCGTCGGCATCGTGCTGCTGATCGGCATCGTCAAGAAGAACGCGATCATGATGATCGACTTCGCGATCGAGGCCCGCCGCGCCGGTGCCACCGCGCACGACGCGATCCGCCGCGCGTGCCTGCTGCGCTTCCGCCCGATCATGATGACCACCGCCGCGGCCATGCTCGGCGCGCTGCCGCTCGCGCTGGGTACGGGTATCGGCTCGGAGTTGCGGCGCCCGCTGGGCATTTCCATCGTCGGCGGCCTGCTGCTCTCGCAGCTGGTGACGCTGTACACCACGCCGGTGATCTACCTGTACATGGAGCGCGTGTCCGAGCGTCTGCAGGCCTGGCGCGCGCGGCGCGCGGCCAGGCATGAAAGTCGTGCCGGGGTGCCGCAGGCGTGAACCTCTCCGCCCCCTTCATCAAGCGCCCCATCGGCACCACGCTGCTGGCCTGCGGCCTGTTCGTGATCGGCCTGATGTGCTACCTGCGCCTGGGCGTGGCGGCGCTGCCGAACATCCAGATCCCGGTGATCTTCGTCCATGCCACGCAGTCGGGCACGGACGCCACGACCATGGCCTCCACCGTGACCGCGCCGCTTGAACGCCACCTCGGCCAGGTGCCGGGCATCGACCGCATGCGCTCCTCCAGTTCGGAGAACAGCAGCATGGTGTTCATGATCTTCCAGAGCAACGTCGACATCGACGCGGCCGCTCAGGACGTGCAGACCGCGATCAACGCCTCGCAGGCCGACCTGCCCTCTGGCCTGGGCACGCCGATGTACCAGAAGGCCAACCCGAACGACGATCCGGTCATCGCCATCGCCCTGACCTCGCAGACGCAGTCGGCCGACGAGCTCTACAACGTCGCCGACTCGCTGCTGGCCCAGCGCCTGCGGCAGATCAGTGGCGTCGCCTCGGTGGACATCGCCGGCGCTTCCACCCCGGCGGTGCGGGTGGACGTGGACATGCATGCGCTCAACGCGCTCGGCCTGACCCCGGACGACCTGCGCAACGCCGTGCGTGCGGCCAACGTGACCTCGCCCACGGGGTTCCTGTCCGACGGCAAGACGACGATGGCGATCATCGCCAACGACTCGGTGGCCAAGGCTGCCGATTTCGCCCAGCTCGCCATTGCCACGCAGTCCAATGGCCGCGTCATTCGCCTGGCCGATGTCGCCAACGTCTACGACGGCCAGCAGGACGCCTACCAGGCGGCCTGGTTCGACGGCAAGCCGGCGGTGGTGATGTACGTGTTCACCCGCGCCGGTGCCAACATCGTCGAAACCGTGGACCGGGTGAAGTCGACCATCCCGGAACTTCAGACCTACCTGCATCCCGGCACCCGCATGCAGGCGTATTTCGACCGCACCCCGACCATCCGCGCCTCGCTGGCCGAAGTGCAGATCACCCTGTTGATCTCGCTGGCCATGGTGGTGCTGACGATGGCGCTGTTCCTGCGCCGCCTGGCGCCCACGCTGATCGCCGCGGTCACCGTGCCGCTGTCGCTGGCCGGCTCGGCGCTGGTGATGTACATCCTCGGCTTCACCCTCAACAACCTCAGCCTGCTGGCCCTGGTCATCGCGATTGGTTTCGTCGTCGACGATGCGATCGTGGTGATCGAGAACATCATGCGCCACCTCGACGAAGGCATGTCGCGGATGGACGCGGCGCTGGCCGGCGCGCGCGAGATTGGTTTTACCATCGTCTCGATTACCGCTTCGCTGGTCGCGGTGTTCATTCCGCTGCTGTTCGCCAGCGGCATGATCGGCGCGTTCTTCCGCGAGTTCACCGTCACCCTGGTGGCGGCAATCGTGGTCTCCATGCTGGTCTCGCTGACGCTGACGCCGGCGCTGTGCAGCCGCTTCCTGTCCGGGCATGCCGAGCCGGAGAAGCCCGGCCGTATCGGCGCCTTCCTCGAAGGCGTGCACGACCGCAGCCTGCGCATCTACGCCAAGGCGCTGGACTTTTCGCTGCGCCATGCGTTGCTGCTGTCCATCACCCCGCTGCTGCTGATCGTGGCGACCTTCTTCCTCGCCGGCGCAGTCAAGAAAGGCAGCTTCCCGCCACAGGACACCGGGCTCATCTGGGGCCGCGCCAGTTCCAGCGCCACGGTGTCGTTCAACGACATGGTCGAGCGCCAACACCGCATCAGCGACATGCTGAGGTCCGACCCGGCGGTCAAGATCGTCGGCGCGCGCCTGGGTTCCAGCCGCCAGGGTTCCAGCGCCTCGTTCAACATTGAGCTCAAGAGCCGCAAGGAAGGCCGTCGCGAGACCACTGCCCAGGTGCTGGCACGTCTCAGCGCCAAGGCCGACCGCTACCCCGACCTGCAACTGCGCCTGCGCGCGATCCAGGACTTGCCCAGCGATGGCGGCGGCGGTACCAGCCAGGGCGCGCAGTACCAGGTGTCGCTGCAAGGCAACGACCTCGCGCAGCTGCAGGAATGGCTGCCCAAGCTGCAGGCGGTGTTGAAGCAGAACCCGAAGCTGCGCGACGTCGGCACCGACATCGACACCGCCGGCCTGCGCCAGAACATCGTGATCGACCGCGCCAAGGCCTCGCGCATGGGCATCTCGATCGGCGCCATCGACGGCGCGCTGTACGGCGCCTTCGGCCAGCGCTCGATCTCCACCATCTACTCCGACCTCAACCAGTACAGCGTGGTGGTCAACGCCCTGCCCTCGCAGACCGCGACCCCGGCGGCGCTGGACCAGGTCTACGTGCCCAACAGCGCCGGACAGATGGTGCCGATCACCGCGGTGGCGCACCAGGTGCCGGGCCTGGCACCGCCGCAGATCACCCACGACAACCAGTACACGACGATGGACCTGAGCTACAACCTCGCACCGGGCGTCAGTACCGGCGAGGCCGACGCGATCATCGCCGCGGCGGTATCGGGCCTGCGCATGCCCGACGGCATCCGCATCAACGATGGCGGCGGCTTCAACGCCGCGCTCAACCCGACCTCGATGATCGTGCTGCTGCTCGCCGCCATCCTCACCGTCTACATCGTGCTGGGCATGCTCTACGAGAGCCTGATCCACCCGGTCACGATCCTGTCGACCCTGCCGGCTGCCGGCATGGGCGCGCTACTGGCGCTGTTCATCACCAACACCGAGCTGTCGGTGATTTCGATGATCGCGCTGGTGCTGTTGATCGGCATCGTCAAGAAAAACGCGATCATGATGATCGACTTCGCCCTGGTGGCGCAGCGCCAGCACGGCAAATCGCCGCTGGAAGCCGCGCGCGAAGCCTCGATCGTGCGCTTCCGGCCGATCATGATGACCACGATGGTGGCGATCCTGGCCGCGTTGCCGCTGGCGATCGGATTGGGCGAAGGCTCGGAGCTGCGACGTCCGTTGGGCATCGCGATGATCGGCGGCCTGGTGATCTCGCAGAGCCTGACCTTGCTGAGTACGCCGGCGTTGTATGTGATCTTCTCGTGCCTGTCCGATCGCTGGAAGGCCAGGCGGGCAAGGCGGCGGGAGCGGCGGTTGGTGAAGCGGGAGACCGCGGGAGCGATCGCCAAGCGCTCGCATTGATTGATCGGGTTGATGGGAAGAGGCCGCTTTGCGGCCTCTTTTCTTTTGTCGATCGAGAAAATTCTGTCGATATGCGCAGCGCATACAAATCAGTGTCGAACTGATGTTGCCGATGGTCGCTTTCCGATTTATAGGCAAATAGACGCGCCGCAGTTGCGCGTCATGTCGCCCACACCGGAGAAACCAAATGAAGCGCATAGGATTCCTGATTGCCTTGGCCGCGTCGCCTTGTCTGGCGGCGGACCCACCTCAGCAGCGTCCCCTACCCGCGGTGGGCCCCATCGAACAACGAGCGCTGGATCAGATCGCCGCACCGATCCGCAGCCGTGCAGACCTGGATGACTACCTAAGTCACATGCCACCGCGGTCGCCCCTCTTCAAGCTACCGGAGCAAGCCCGTGCCGAGTTCATCCAGAGCCTGGTATTCACCGAACTCGGACTCGCGAGCTACCGGTATCTGCCGCTGCAGCAAATAGACATGGCCGATGCCTACCGCATACTCGCGCTGTTCGGTGTCCAGAGCAGCCTTGCTGTGAGTTCGGGGATCGAGGCGAAAACTCAGGACGGGCAGCGGGTGAAGGTCGCGCTCAGTGCGAGATAGAACGCAGAGGCCGGGCGGGGTGAGGCTTGGCCCGCCCGGCACGGCGCGCATGTAGGTGCCGAGCAAAAAATCGGCCTGGCCGTGTCGATCCGGCCATCACTCGCTCGTCGTCCCTTCAGAAGGCGGAAGACTCCCCCGCCCCGGAGCCGACACATGCGCGTCATGGTCCTGATGAAAGCCACCCCCGCCTCCGAGGCGGGCGAGCTGCCCAGCGAGCGCCTTTTGGCCGCCATGGGCGCCTTCAACGAAGAATTGGTCGATGCCGGCGTGCTGCTGGCCGGCGAGGGCCTGCATCCCACTTCGCGCGGCGCGCGGGTCCACTTCGGCGCCGCTGGCCCACAAGTGCGGGAGGGTCCGTTCACTGAGTCGAAGGACCTGGTGGCGGGCTTCTGGCTGCTGCAGGTGCGTTCGTTCGCCGAGGCGGTCGAGTGGGCCCGACGCATTCCCAATCCCGATGCAGAGACCTTCGAAGTCGAGTTGCGGCCGGTATTCGAGGCCGAGGACTTCGGCGATGCCTTCACCCCCGAACTGCGCGAACAGGAAGAACGCCTGCGCGCGCGGATCGATCCCCAGCCCTGAAACGGAGACAGCCCGATGAAAGCCACCCCGTACCTCAACTTCAACGGCAATTGCCGCCAGGCCTTCGAGACCTACAAGCAGGTCTTCGGCGGCGACGTGTTCCAGATTACCTATGGCGACGCCCCACCGCCGCCGGCCGGCAGCCCGCCGCCGCCCGAGGGCTGCGGCGATATTCCGGCCAGCGCCAAAGACCGGATCATGCACGTCACCCTCGCCCACGGCCAGGCACCGTTCCTGATGGGCTCGGATATGCCGCCGAGCATGGAAAAGTCGGGTGCGGGCGGCCTCGCGGTGGCCCTGAATTGCGACGACAACGCCGAAGCCGAGCGCGTGTTCAAGGCGCTTGCCGAAGGCGGCACGGTACAGATGCCGATGGCCGAGACCTTCTGGGCCGAGCGCTTCGGCATGTGCGTGGACCGCTTCGGCACGCCCTGGCTCATCAACGGCATCTACAAGCAGCCGTGATCCCCCGGCGGCGCTGCGAGGCGCCGCTTTCTTCTCTACAAAGGAATGCACCACCATGGTCAAGCAGATTTTCGTCAACCTCGCGGTGGAGTCGCTGCCGCGCGCAGTGGATTTCTTCACCGCGCTGGGCTTTTCGTTCGATCCCAAGTACACCGACGAGAACGCCACCTGCCTCATCCTCGGCGACAACATCTTCGCGATGTTGCTGGTGAAGCCGTTCTTCCTGGGCTTCACCACCAAGGAACTGTGCGACACCGCCAAGGCGACCGAGGTCATCAATGCGCTGGCGGTGGACAGCCGCGCCGAGGTCGACGCGCTGGTGGCCAAGGCAGTGGCGGCCGGGGGCGTTTCCCTGGGCCCGGCGAAGGACTATGGCTTCATGTACCAGCACGACTTCCAGGACCTGGACGGCCACCATTGGGAAGTCTTCCACGCCAGCGGCGAGCCGCCGGCCTGATGCGGATACGGGGCCATGGTTGCGCCGCAGCTTGCTCCGGTGCCTCGGCGGTGGTGTGATCGCCGCCCATGGCCGCACGCGATGTCCACACCACCCTCAATGCCGTTTGGCGCATGGAAGCGGCGAAGATCATCGCCGCGCTTGCGCGCCAGGTGCGCGACGTCGGCCTGGCCGAAGAACTGGCCCAGGACGCCCTGCTCGCCGCGCTGGAGCGCTGGCCCAGCGACGGCATTCCCGACAACCCGGGCGCCTGGCTGATGACCACCGCCCGCAACCGCGCGATCGACCGCCTGCGCCACGTGCAATTGCAGCGGCGCAAGCAGGATGCGCTCGGCTACGAGATCGAACGCGACCAGCTGGCCGCGCAGGCCTCGCAGCAGATCGATCCGGACGACGACATCGGCGACGACCTGCTGCGGCTGATGTTCGTCGCCTGCCATCCCGTCCTGGGCACCGAGGCGCGCGTCGCGCTGACGCTGCGCATGCTCGGCGGCCTGGCGACTGACGAGATCGCGCGCGCCTTCCTGGTGCCCGAGGCCACGGTCGCCCAGCGCATCGTCCGCGCCAAGCGCACGCTGAGCGAGCGCGAGGTGCCGTTCGAGGTGCCGCGCGGCGAAGAGCGCGACGCGCGGCTGGGCTCAGTGCTCGAAGTGCTGTACCTCATCTTCAATGAAGGCTATGCCGCCACCGCCGGCGACGACCTGATGCGCCCGGCGTTGTGCGAGGAAGCGTTGCGCCTGTGCCGGGTGCTGGCGCGGCTGGCGCCACGAGATGCCGAAGTGCACGGCCTGCTGGCGCTGATGGCGCTGCAGGCTTCGCGGCAGCGCGCGCGCGTTGATGCCGAAGGCGCGCCGGTGTTACTGGCGCAGCAGGAGCGTGCGCGGTGGGACCGCCTGCTGATCCGGCATGGCCTGACTGCTTTGGCGCGGGCCCAGGCCCTTGGCGGCGAGGGCGAACCGTACACTTTGCAGGCGGAGATCGCGGCCTGCCATGCCCGCGCGCGGCGCATGGAAGACACCGACTGGGCGGCAATCGCCAGTCTCTATGCACGCCTGGCCGCGCGGATGCCCTCGCCGGTGGTGGAGCTCAATCGCGCGGTAGCGGTGTCGATGGCCGAGGGCCCTGCCGCGGCGTTGCCGTTGGTCGAGGCACTGGCCGAGCATCCGGCATTGCGGCAGTACCACCTGCTGCCGACGGTGCGGGGAGATTTGTTGCAGAAGCTGGGGCGGCATGCAGAGGCGCGCGCGGCGTTCGAACAGGCCGCGGCGCTGGCGCGCAATTCACGCGAGAAAGCATTGTTGGAAGCGCGGGCGCGCGAGTCGGCGATTTAGCCTTCGAGGTCTGCCAGCGAGTCGCGCTCGATCGCCGCATAGATCGCGAACTCATCGTGCACGCGCGCGCCGAGCGCCTGCTCGAACGCCTCGCGGTTGGCGTGCGCGGCATAAGCGCGCTGTTCGCTGCCACCCAGGTTGGACTGGAAGATGCCGGCGGCACTGACCGGCAGGAAATCCTCGTAGACGATCGGATCGGCGCTGACCAGCCCGGCAGCGACCGCTTCTTCCGGCGAAAGGCTGCCGGCACGCACCGGATCGGCCCGGCCCGCTTCGGTCAGGCGATATCGGAAGTAGCCCAGGCCTTCGCGGCGCAACGTGTCGTAGTCGTCCGGAAATGCAGCGAACACGCTCTGCAGCCGCGTGGCGTAGTCGTCGCCGGTGTTGCCGGCGCCTTCGTTGTCGCGCGCCTGCGCCAACAGGCGGTCATACAGCGCGCGGCCTTTCGGCGTCAGCGCCAGGCCGCGCTGCTCGATCTCGCCGAAACGCGCGGTGTGGCTACCGGCCTCGGCAGCACCGCCGCCGGCCGGGAAGCGCACCGCTTCTTCCAACGCCTTGAAACTGGTCTGCCGCAACAGGATCGGGCAGCGCCGGCGCGGCGGGCCCTCGATCACCGCCTTGGCCGCCATCCCGCGCTGCTGCATCTGCACCTGGGCCGCATCGATATCGAGCGTGCGCGGCGTCAGGTGGTTGATGTGCGGGCCGTGGAAGCTGACGACATCGGCGATCAGCCGGTGTGCGTCGTGCAGTGCGCGGTAGGTCGGCAGCGGCACGGTGGCATCGCTGTGCCAGCGGAATGTCTCCAGCGCTGCGGCGACAAAGCGCTCGGCATCGTCAGCCGCCAGGCCGCCATCGTGCTCGGCCTGCTCGATCAGCGCGCGCGCGTCGGCGGTAAAGATGTCGCGACGCGCGAGGATCGCCGCGGCCTGCTCGCGCATCGCTACGTCTTCGATCAACTCCAGCCGCAACAACGACGTGAACACGCGAAACGGGTTGCGTGCCAACGCGGCCGGGTCGATCGGGCGAAACGCGGTGGAATGCACCGGCACCCCGGCCACCGACAGGTCGTAGTACCCCACCGGGTGCATGCCCATCACCGCGAACAACCGCCGCAGCATTGCCAGCTCCGCCGCGGTTCCGACGCGGATGGCGCCGTGCCGTTCCAGGTCCAGGCGCTCGCGCTCGTCGTTACGCGCCAGCTGCTGCGCCAGGGCCGGGTCGTCGGCCAGCACCTGCGCGTTGACCTGCGCCACCAGCGCCATGAGCTCGCCGTATAGCGGCACTTCCTGGCGGTACATGTCCGACATCGCCTGGGCAAAGCGGCTGCGGATGTGGTCGGAGCTGACGAAGGACTTACCGGTCATGGCGGCACGCACGAAACGCCGGCCCAGTGCCGGCCCGTCATTTTCGCCGAGCAAGCCGCGCCGCGGCCAGCCGCAAAGCAGCAAAGCGAGCGCGCGCGGTTCAGCGGGGCGGTGGCTCGGCCGAGGTCTCGTGCGCGGCGCGGGCGCGCTGCAGCCGCTGTTCGGCGTCGCCCAATTGCTCGCGCAGGCGCGCATCGAGCGTGATTGGCCGGTCCCAGCGGTCATAGCTGGCGACGATGAGATGGCGGACCCGCCGATAGGCGAGGTTGTCCGGCTCACCCTCCCCGGCCAGCACGGCTTGCCAGCCGAGCGCGCGATTGCGGCTGTAGGCGCGTACCCATTCGTGGCAATCGCCCTGCACCGCCTGTGCCCAGGCACAGGCCAGGTAGAGATCGCCCGCGCGCCAATCCGGTGCACGCAGCACCGCCTCGGCATAGCCCCGGCTTACCCCGAGATGGCGACTGAGCTCATCGACGAAACTGGCCGGATAGCGGCGGGCATAGGCATCGATATCGTCGAGCTGGCGGTCGATCCAGGCATCGCCAGTGGCGTAGGCGGGCGCCGGCGCGGCCTCGGGTGCTGCGGGCGTGGCGTCCTGCGCGATGGCAGGCGACAGCCACGCAGCACCGAACCACAGGGCAGGCAGGAACAAGGCGGGCAACGGCAGGCGCATGCTCCGATGATGCCCGAGCGCGGCGCCCCAGGCGACTAGGCGGCGGCGCGCGCCAGGCGATCGAAATCACGTACCGCCTGTGGCCAATCGCGCGCCTGCGCCACCTCGCGCAGACGCGGCGAGGCAGCGTCCACGCCATGCTCGGCCTCGTGCGCCCAGGTGACCGCATACGGCGTATGGATGCCCCAGCCCCCCAGCGCCAGCACCGGCTCCACATCCGAACGCAGGGAATTGCCGACCATCACGAAGCGCTCGGCCGGCAGGTTGAACTCCGACAGCACCCGCGCATAGGTACCGGCATCCTTCTCCGAAACGATCTCGATGCGCGGAAACAAGTCGGCCAGCCCGGACTGGGCGATCTTCTGCTCCTGGTGAAACAAGTCGCCCTTGGTGATGAGCACGACCTGGTAATCACCGGCAATCTCCGCCACCGCTTCGCGCACCCCGTCGAGCACATCGACCGGATGTTGCAAGGTCGCGCGGCCGATCTCGACCACCCGCTGGATATCGCGCGCCGCGATCCGCCCCTCGGTCATCTCGATCGCCGCCTCGATCATCGACAAGGTCATGCCTTTGACGCCATAGCCGAAGATCTTCAAGTTACGGCGCTCGACCGCGAGCAAATGGCCGAGGTTGCCGGCATCGCCAAGGTCCACGTACTGGGCGACGATGGCCTCGAATTCCTGCTCGGCGGTACGGTAATAGTCTTCGCTCTTCCACAAGGTGTCGTCGCCGTCGAAGCCGACGAGTTCTATGCGGGGAGCGCGTGGGTTGGAGATGTCCATGGGGAATTGTAAGCCGCGCTTGGCGGTTAGTCTTATGGCTTACGGTCCGGGCCCCGTTCCGGCGGGGAGGGGCTTTTGTTGTCCCACTTCGATGAGCGCGGCTTTTGGAGGGGGGAGAAAAGCGGAGCGCCGTTCCCTGCGGGAACGACTAAAAATAAGTCAGATGTCCTCGCTCGTTGCCGTCCTTCTCCTTGTGGGAGAAGGTGCCCCGACAGGGGCGAAAGAGGGCGCTCTACTCAAACAAAGAGGCAATCTGTCGGGTGGTCGGGGGCAGGCCGCTTTCGGGACAATCGGCGACATGGATGTCGCCGATTAGCCTACACGGACGTATTCACGGCGTGTCCCGAAAGCGGCCTGCCCCCGGCCACCGCCGATAACAACAAAACAATCCAACGCAAAAAAAAGGGAGCCCGAAGGCTCCCATCCAACCTACGCCGCAGCCAAAGCCGCCGGCTGTCAGTTCTGCTGCTGTGGCGCGCTGTTCGCACCCGCCTGCTGCTTGGCCACGAAAGCCTTGTACTCGTCCGGCGTCAGCTTGCCGTTGGCATCGCCGTCGGCCTGATCGAAGATCTGCGACAGACCGGCGTTGACCTGTGCCTCCTGCTTGCTGATGGCGCCGTCGCTGTCGGTATCGACACTGGCCCAGGTCTGGCCGCCGCCGCCGCCCTGCGCCTGGGCAGGTGCAGCACCGGACTGCGGCGCGCTCTGGGCAAAGGCCGGCACGGCCAGTGCGGCTGCCAGGACAGTAGAAAGGACGAACAGGGGCTTGCGATTCTTCATGAGGGTGGTCTCCTGATTCGGGGAAATGCGCGGGATGCCGCGCATGGACCCACCCTAACCTTCGCGACTGAACGCCTATTGCGCCGCAATCGCGCGCACAACGTCTTGTTAACCCGCTCGCCTTGCGAACGCGCTTGACGTTGATTAACGACGCATGACGGGTCCGTAAGACATCAGTTCAACCAACGTGCAAATCGAGACCTCGGCCTCGTCCTTTTACGAATTGGTAATGTCAGCCGGCTCCGTCTCGGCGCTGAACAAACGCCAACCGAGCGCCACGCCCGCCAGCGCGCCAGCCACTTCCAGCACCACGCGGCCGCCGAGCTGGTCCGGATCGTGGATGCTTTGCAGCGCCAGGCGCGCATAGAGCGGCGACTCCAGCCGTACGATGCTGGTGTAGAACAAGTTCCAGATATCCCAGCCGGCCCCGATGGCCACCGCCGCCAGGCATGCCCATCCCACCGCGTGCCCAAGCGACAAACCGGCCCGGCGGCACAGCGACTGCGAAACCCAATACACGCCCAAACCAATCAACAAGGCGATCAGGCCCGCTTCGAGCGAACCGAGCAGGCCAAAGTGCAACGGAAGGTTCATGGGGCTCCGCGACGAGGGATCAGGCCGCACAGTCTAAGCGTGCGCCGGCCCGCATGCCGCAGTGGGCTCAGCCCTCGTCCTGGGAGCGTGCGCGCACGTCCGGCGTGCCGTCGTCATCGACGCGCACGTCCAGCTGGATCGGTCGGCAACAGACCTGGCAGTCCTCTACATAGGACTGTTCGTCCACCGAGGCATCGACCACGATCCCGATCCACTCGCCGCAATACGGGCACTGGATATCCAGGAAGTGTTGCAGGTCGCCCATCGCGCTATCTCACCGGGAAGTCGTAGGCAGTATCCGGCGTGGGCTCGGGCCGGAAGGTGAAATGCCACCATTCCAGCGGGTAGTTGGCAAAGCCCTCGGCGGCCATGGCGCGCAGCAGTTGCTGGCGGTTGGCGCGCTGGGCGGCAGTGACGTCGGCCGAGTCGGTGTGCGCGCGGCTGTCGAACAAGTCGAAGTCGGTACCCATGTCCAGCGGCTGGCAGCGGCCGTGGCGGCAGTCGGCCAGGGTCAGGTCGACGGTCGCGCCGCGGCTATGCCCGGAGTGGTCGGCGATGTAGTCCGGGATCAGCGCCGCCTTGTCCACGCGCGGGTAGTGCGTGGCCTTGGTGGATTGGTCCTGCAGGTCGCCGGCCCAGGCGACGAAGTCCTGCACCGCGCGCACCGGACGAAAGCAGTCGTAGACCTGCAGCGCATAGCCTTGCGCTTGCAGGCTTGCCTGCACCCGTGCCAGCGCTTCGCCAGCCGGCCGCAATAGCAGGCAGGTCGGCGCTTCATAGCCGGCCACCTTATGGCCGGTGAAGTTGTGGGCAGTGGCGTAGCGCATGTCCAGGCGCAGGCCTGGCGCCAGCGTCGCCACGTCGACCATGCCGGCCGCCGCGGGATCGCGCGCTGGCGAAACGCTCGGCACCGCCGCGAACGCCGCGGCACTGGCCAGGCTAAGGGCAATCGCCCACGCGGTGGAATTCCAGGTCGCCATAGTCATAGCTGAAGTCTGCATCGGGATCGATCGCGCGCAAGCGCAGGATGTCACGGCCCTGGGCATCGCGGGCGAAATCCAGCCATGGCTCGGCATCGACGCTGGGATCGATCCAATCGACCAGCCAGCGCCCGCCGACCTGCATCACCGCGCCCCGCAGCATCGGCGAACGGGCCGAAGCAAAGGTCAGTCCGTTCGCCTCCGGGCACAGGCGGATATCGCCGAACCAGGGATCGTTGTAGCGCCCCGCGCGCGTCTTCGCGCCCGCGGCAGGCACAGGCGTGCGCGCGGTGGTGTCCGGCTTGCGTGCGGCCGGCGGCTTCGGCTGCGCCTGCTCGCGCGCCAGCGCCTTGGCGTAGTGCAGCACGTCCAAGGCGGGGTCGGCGCCGAGCAAGCGCTTCTGCAGCGCTTCACCCAGCGCGGTGCGGGCGGCTTCGCCCTCGCCATTGATCAGGATGATGAAACCACTGCGGCGCTCCGGCAGCAGCACCAGCGAGGAGTACATGCCCATCAGCGTGCCGGTGTGGGCTACCTTCCACTGGCCATCGACGTCGGACAGGCGCCAGCCGTAGCCATAGCCATACAGATGGGTGCCGTCCCAGTCGCGCATGCGCTGGCTGATCGGCATCGGCGTATGCAGCGACCACACCGCGCGACGCTGCGTTTCGGACAGCCACGGCTGCTGCGGGTCCGGTCGCAGCCAGGCACGGTCCATCCAGGTCAGCATGTCGTCCAGGCTGCAGCGAATGCCACCGGCGGCCATCGAAGGCAGGTCGGCTACCGTGTCGCCGTCTTCGCGTACCGGCACGTTCTTGCCCTCTGCCCGCATATGCGGCTGGGCGATATTGCCGACCTTGCTCTGCTGCCACGCGCCCACCTGGCAGCGCGTCATTCCCAACGGGGCAAAGAGTTCTTGGCGGATCAGCTGGTCATACGGCTTGCCGCCGGCACGCGCGGCGACCTCGCCGGCCACCACGTACAGCAGGTTGTCGTAGGCGTAGTGCGCGCGAAAGCTGTGGGTCGGTTTGAGATGGGCCAGGCCGGCGATGATGTCGGCGCGACTGAAGTCGTTTGGTTCCGGCCACAGCATCAGGTCACCGGCACCCAGGCCCAAACCGCTGTTGTGGATCAGCAGGTCGCGCACCTGGATGTTCTGCGTCACCCAGGGGTCGTACATGCGGAATTCCGGCAGGTACTGGGTCACCGGGTCGTCCCAGGCCAGCTTGTCCTGGTCGACCAGCCGCGCCAGCAATCCGGTGGTCATCGCCTTGCTGTTGGAGGCGATCTTGAACAAGGTATCGGCGTCGATCGCCTCGCCGCTGCCGGCGACGCGTTCGCCGCCGGTACGCCGAAAAACCACCTTGCCGTCCTCGATCACGCCCACGGCCAGGCCGGGCAGCTGGTATTGCGCCATGGCCTGGTCGAACAGGCGGTCGTAGGCGGCCGTGTCCGGCGGGGTGGCGGCATGTGCGGGCAACACGGCCACGGCGCACAGTACGGCGGCGGCAAGGCGAAGGAATTTCACGTCAGGTTCCCCAGAACACGGCCGCCGGACGATAGCGCGTCCGGCGGCCGTCGCACACTCAGTAGTCCAGCGTCACGACCAGCTGCGCGTAGCGCGGGGCCTGGAAGCTTTCCGGATAGCCGAACAGCTCGTTCGGGCTGCCGATCGCACCTTCGTACTCCTGGTTAACCGACAGCTTCTTCTGCTGGTTGGTCAGGTTGTAGACCGCGAACTTCACCCGCAGGTTGGTTTCGTCGAACGACTTGAGCCAGGTGACGCTTGCGCCCAGCTCATAGCTCCACGGCATGCGGCCGAAGCCGCCGCGCGAGGAATGTGCGTACACACGCTCGCCCGAGAAGGTCGAATCGCAGTTCTCCACGCAGACGTAGTAGCTGTGGTACGCGGTGCTGTCATACGGATTGCCGACGCCGAAGCCGGTGATCGGCCCGCCCGAGCGCGCGTCGAGTGTCGCGCCGACCAGCCAGTTGTCGGTGATGGCGTAGGCGCCGCGGATCTTGAACTGGTGGCGGCGGTCGTTGGAGAGGTAACCGTAGCCGTTGTAGTTCACCCACGGGTCGTCGAAGTTCTCGGTCCGGCCGGTATCGGCGAAGTCGGTATCGGAGTTGACCGGGCCCTCCGCGTTACCGCGGCCATAGGCCAGGGTGTAGGAGGCATTCATCGACCACTTGCCATCCCAGGCGCGGTCCAGCTGCAGCTCCAGCGCCTTGTAGTCGCGCTTGGGCTTGTCCCAGCCACGCTGGCCGATGTAGGTCATGATCGGGTCGCCCTCGGCGTCCAGGCCATCCTGGCGATACATCGCCCAGCCTTCCTTCGACGTGTCCACGTTCACCCAACCATCGGCGTCGCCGTCGCAGTTGGTATCGCCCCACACAGTGACGTTCTTGCCCGGGTTGGCCATCACCCAACCGATATAGCCATCGGGGCCGCAGGCGCCGGTGGCGCTGATCTCCATGTCGTCGATGGCGTCGTGCAGCTTGCGGTAGATGCCGCGCACGCCGTACGACCAGGCTTCGTTGATCGACTGCTGGAAGCCGAGGATGGCTTCGTCCTGGTAGACCGGGTCCATGTCGCGGTCCACTTCCGAGCGCAGATCGCCGACCGTGCCATCGCCCTGCGAGGTATCCACCGGGCCGATCTGCGCGCCGAGCACCGGGGTCTGGTAACGCGAGCCGTTGAGCTCCTGGGTCTGCCAGCCGCTGAGCGCGTAATACGTACGCTCATCCAGCAGCCCGCCGGCCTGCTTGATGTTGATGACGTTGGCCACCGGCAGGAAGTAGCGGCCGACGTTGCCGAACAACTTCATCGTGCCGTCGCCCTTGATGTCCCAGGACGCGCCGAAGCGGGGAGCGACCATGTCGTCCATCTTGATGTAGCTGCGGCCGGCGGCATCCTTGTTGTCGAACGCTTCCAGGCGCAGGCCGATGTTCAACAGCACGTTCGGGGTGACCGACCAGTTGTCTTCCAGGTAGTAGGCGCTGTTGATGGTCTCGAATTCACCGGCGATCTCGTAGCGGCGCGCACGCACGTAGGCGTTGACGCCGGCCGGGACGGTGCCACCGTTGACCAGGGTCGAGCCCGGCGTGGTGCGGTAGACGTTGTAGTACAGGCCACCCGGGCCCGGATACATGCGCTCGTAAGTGGAGGTGTTCTCTTCGCGGTCCAGGCCGAAGCGCAGCAGGTGGTCGCCCAGCGTCCACTCGAAGTCCAGGCGTCCGGCCTTGCGCTCGTCCAGTCGCGATTCCACCGCCGAGTTGGTGGTGCAGCCCAGCGGAATGCCCGGGGGCGCGATGCCGGCCTCGGACACGACGCGGTTGCACTCGATGTCGGTCTGGCTCTTGTTGGAGTAGTCGCGCTTGTTCTCACCGATCATCGCCGTCATGACGAAGTTGTCGGTGAAGTGGCCGTTGTAGGTCAGCGCGTAGTTGTCGCCGCCGGTATCGGTATAGATGGTGTTGGTCTGGTTGCCGCGGGTACCGGTCAGGTAGTCGAAGCTGTAGACGTCGGCCACGTTCTCGTTCTTGTCCGAGAAGCCGAGCAACGACAGGCTGTGGTTGTCGTTGATCATCCAGTTGAGCTTGGCGCCCCAGAAGCCGTTGTCGGCATTGCCGTTGTTGAACGTGGAGCCGTCGTCGCTGGTGTTGAAGTTGCGGTTGTCGCGCGCTTCGTACATGCCGAAGAAGAACAGCCGGTCCTTGATGATGGCGCCCGAAGCCCAGAGGTTGAGCTTGTTGTTGGTCGCGCCATCGTGGCTGGAGATGATGTACGGCTCGCCATCGGGCAAGTAGTAGTCATGACGGCTGGACTGCCATGCACTCGGCTCTGCCGTCATCTCCGCACCGGCATGGAACTCGTTGGTGCCCGAGCGCGTCACCGCATTGATCACGCCACCGGTGGTGCGGCCGTACTCGACCGAATAACCACCGGTCTTGACCTGGAATTCCTGGAAGAACGCGAACGGCGCCGACGAGAAGCCGACCCGGTTGTAGAAGTCGGTGACGTTCAGGCCGTCGATATAGACCGAGTTCTCCGCCACCGACGAGCCGCCGAAGGAAATACCCTGGCTGCCCAGCGAGGACTTGCCGGCAATCACGCCCGGCGCCAGCATCGCCACCGACTTCAGGTCCTGGTCCACCGGCAGGCGCGCCAGGTCCTGGCGGCTGATGTTCATCGCCGACTCGGTCGAGGTCACGTCCACCATCGAGATGACCTGCGGTGCGCGCACTTCGATCGTGCCGAGCGTGCTGATGGCACCGACCGGCACGTTCACCGTGGTCGCATTGCCCAGGGTAACGACTACTTCACCGACTTGCGCCGGCGCGGCGCCGGCCACGGCCAGCTCCATCTGATAAGTGCCTGGTGGCAGCAGCGGGATGCGGTAGCTGCCGTCTGCATTGACCGTGGCGCTGCGGGCGAACCCGGTCTGCGGATTGCGTACCGTCACCGTGGCGCCGCCGAGTTTCTGCCCGCTCTCGGTCGTCAAGCGGCCGACGACGGCACCATCCTGGGCCAGGGCCAAGGGCGCGATCGATCCCAGACACGCCGCCAATGCGACGCACAGCGCCGCCTTCCTCACATGCTTGCCGTTCATCCCCTGCTCTCTCCTGCAGTTCGTTGAAATGATGGTGGGAGTTGCCCTCCGCTAGAGCGCGCCTTTCGATGCGCTCCCTGTTGCCGTTGCCGCTGGCATGAGCTGCCAGTCGAAGTGGTAATCCCATTGGTCGAAATAGAGGTTGCCGCCGCGCCATTCGGCTTCGCCGCGCTGCGAATCGACAGTGTCCGAGCGGAAATGCTGCTTGGCCGGGACCAGCGGCTGCGAAAAGCCATCGTTGAAGACGATGCGGTAGGCATCCAGGCCGCCGAAGTAGAAATCGCGCAGCTTCGGCTCGGGGCTGTCCAGCGCCCCAGTGGTCACGTCCATCGGCACCCAGCCGTACGGCGCCAGGTACAGCCAGCCCCAGTCGTGCAGGTTGGCGTAGCCGACACCGTTGTCCGAGAACACCCAGCCGGACTGCCAGCGCGCCGGAATGCCGTTCAAGCGCAACAACGTCATCAGTAACAAGGTTTGCTGCCCGCAATCGGCATGGTTGCCGTGCAGCGCGTAGTCGCTGATGTTGCTGATGGTCGAATACTCTCGCGCGCCGCCCCAGGGAATACGGTCGACGGCAGCGTAGAGCTTGCGCGCGATCCGGTACGGATCGGTTTCGTTGCCGACCACTTTCTTGGAGAACGCGCGCAACGCCGGCGTAAACACGATGTGCGGCGGTTCTTCGGCCAGGTACGGCGCCAGCGCGTGGTCTGCGGGCGTGGGCTTTACCTTCGCCGGATCGATGTCGAAATGGCGCGCGGCAATGCTGACCTCGTAGCTCACCGAGAATTCGGTCGGCTTGCCGGCGACCGCCTTGCGCTCGAGATAGGCGGTGCGCTGCAGCGTTGAAGGCGGGGCGACCTGGGCGCCAGTCGGCACGCTGCCGAGATAGCGGATGTCTTCCTGCTGGCCGGGGATGGCACGCGGATAGGGAATCCACGCGCGGATGGTTTCACCGGCCGGCACCGCATCGGCATTCACGGTCAGCGATTGGGTGATCCGCACCCGATGCGGCAACAGGCTGGTCTGGCCGGGTGCGGCCTCGGCAGCGGCGATGACTGCGCGGTGATGCGGGCCAAGGCGCTCATACGGGCCGTCTTTCGGCGGCGATGTGCCGGCGCGCTGCCGCGCTGCGGCCTCGGCGCTGAGGCGGAACAGGTTGGAGGGCGCGCGGTTGAAGTAATAGCGCTTGCCATCGATGTCGAGGTGTTCGAGCAGGCCGGCGCGGTCCCAAGCCGCGAATTCGTCGTCGCGCAGGTCCGGGATGGTCTTGCGCAGCTTCTGCTTGGCGGCCTCGGTATCGAGGCTGAAATCCAGGCGCATGCGCCGCATGCGTTCGCGCTGGAAGGCGTAGGCATCTCGGGTTTGCGCATCGACTCCCGGCTGGGCGAGGGCGGCGGCGATCGCAGCCTCGGCCTGGCGGAATTGCCCGGCATCGATCTGCGCGGCTATCTGCGTGGTCGCGTCCGGCGCGGCGGCCAGGGCCAGTGCGCTTGCGAGCAGGCTGGCGAGCACTACCGCTGCCGGCCACGCGCCAGCGCGCAACTTGCCGAGGCAACGCGCGGCGAATCCGGGGTAAAACTGGTCAGAGCGCAGTTCCACGACGACACTTCCCAGGTGAAGGCGGGTCATCGCTGTGTAACACGATGGTGGCACAGGGTCAATAATTTATTCTTGCAATGTCGCCTGAAACGAATAAATATTCTTGAACGTTTCCCGGGGAGGCCGCCGATGATCATCCAGCCGCGCAGCACCGCGCGCCGTTTCGCCTCGCCGGTCTGGGCCGGTGCGCTCGCGCTTTGTGTCGTTGTGTTCGCCGCGCAGGCCGCGCCGGTGCCGCGCGTGCCGGTCGATCCGACGACTGGCGTGGTCGGCGTGTCGCCGCAACAGCTCACGCCTGGCTATTGGATCGCACGCCAGTCCGAGCCGGACCGCGTCCTGCTCGACCGCGCCGGCATCCAGGCGCAGAACGCGCGCATGCGTGCCGAGGACACCGCAATCCACGACCTGCGCGCGCTGCCCTCGCCGCTGCCGGCCGCGTTCGTGCGTGAGCAGATCCAGGGCTTGTCGGTGCGTCCGACCAAGCCGATGTTCGACAACGCTGGAAAAGCCGTGGGCGCTGCGCGCCTGGATGCATTCGACGCCAATCTCGCGCTCGCTGCCGTGCCCGCAACGCGGCCGCTGCAATTCGGCCTGGTCACCCGCCGCGCGGCCCTGCGCACCTTCCCCACGCAGGAGCGCATCTTCAGCAGCAACGACGACACCGACATCGACCGTTTCCAGGAATCGGCGCTGTTCCCCGGCGACGCGGTCGCCGTGCTGCACGAGAGCGCCGATGGGCAATGGCTGTTCGTCGCCAGCGAGCGCTACAACGCCTGGATCGAAAAGATCGCGGTCGCCACCGGGCCGGCCGAGCAGGTCTTCGGCTACGGCCAGCAAGGGCCGCATCGGGTGGTGACCGGCGCGACCGCGTTTACCACCTACACGCCGGAACAGCCGCAGGTCTCGCGGCTGCAATTGGACATGGGCGTGCGCGTGCCGGTGCTGGCCGATTGGCCGCTAGACAAGCCGGTCAATGGCCAACATCCCTACACCGCCTGGGTGGTGCAGGTGCCGATCCGCAATGCCGACGGCAGCCTGGCGCTGGTACCGGCGCTGCTGCCGCGCAGCGAAGACACCGCCGCCGACTACCTGGCCCTGACCCCGCGCAACCTCATCACCCAGGCCTTCAAGTTCCTCGGCGAACGCTATGGCTGGGGCCATTCCTACGACACCCGCGATTGCAGCGGCTTCGTCTCGGAAATCTACCGCGCCTTCGGCGTGCTGATGCCGCGCAACACCAGCGCGCAGGCAATCAGCCCGGCGCTGGACCGCATTGCCTTCGACAAGAGCGACGGCGCCGGCAAGCGCCTGGCCGCGGTGAAGGAACTGCAGGTCGGCGACCTGGTGTACATCCCCGGCCACGTCATGGTGACGCTGGGCCACGACCAGGGCCTGACCTACATGATCCACGACACCGCCGGCGGCGGCTGGGCCGGACCTGACGGCAAGCGCCTTTCGGCCCACCTCAACGGCGTCTCGGTGACCCCGCTGGAACCCATGCTCGCCAGCGACACCGTCACCTACGTCGATCGCATCACCAACATCCAGCGTATCCGCCCGCGGACCCACGAATGAAGATCACCGATATCCAGCTCGGCATGCTGCGCGTGCCGTTGAAGACCCCGTTCAAGACCGCACTGCGCACCGTGGAAACGGTCGAGGACGTGGTCGTGCTCATCCACACCGATACCGGCCATACCGGCTACGGCGAAGCCCCGGCCACCGCGCCGATCACCGGCGACACCCTGGGCTCGATCATCGAGGCCATCCACCGCTTCATCGGCCCGCGCCTGATCGGCCAGGACGTCTCCAACCTCAACCGCCTCAGCGGCCTGATCCAGTCCTCGATGGAGCGCAACACCAGCGCCAAGGCGGCGGTGGAGATCGCCGTGTACGACCTGTGGGCGCAGCTGCACGGCGCGCCGCTGTACCAGATGCTGGGCGGTGGCGATCCGGTGATCACCACCGACATCACCATCAGTGTCGACTACATCGACAAGATGGTGGCCGACTCGGTTTCGGCCATCGACCGCGGCTTCGAATCGCTGAAGATCAAGGTCGGCAAGGACATCGGCCTGGATATCGAGCGGGTCAAGGCGATCCACGCCGCCGTCGAGGGCCGCGCCTTGCTGCGCCTGGACGCCAACCAGGGCTGGACCGCCAAGCAGGCGGTCTTCGCCATGCGCGCGCTGGAAGAAGCCGGCGTGGTCCTGGAACTGCTCGAACAGCCGGTCAAGGCCAACGACATCGACGGCCTCAAGTACGTCACCGACCGCGTCAACACGCCGGTGATGGCCGATGAGAGCGTGTTCGCGCCGACCCAGGTCTTCGACCTCATCCAGCGCCGCGCCGCCGACATCATCAACATCAAGCTGATGAAGACCGGCGGCATCGCCAATGCCATCCGCATCGCCGATATCGCCCAACTCTACGGAATCCCGTGCATGATCGGCTGCATGATCGAATCCAGCATCAGCGTCGCGGCCGCCGTGCACCTGGCGGTGGCCAAATCCGACGCCATCACCAAGGTCGACCTCGACGGCCCCTCGCTGGGCCTGTTCAACCCGGTGGAGGGCGGCGTGATCTTCAACGAATCGGAAATAACCATTACCGATGCCCCAGGCCTGGGCATCAAGGAAATTCGCGGCCTGGAACTGCTGGACCTGTAGCAGTAGATCAAACGACCGCCTATGCCGCCTCTGCTGAAAATCCGCTCCGAACGCGACAGCATGTCGGCTATCGAACGCCGCATCGCCGACTTCATCCTCGACAACGCCCACCTGCTGCGCGACTACTCCTCGCAGCAGCTGGCCAATGCCCTGGGCATCAGCCAGTCGTCGGTGGTGAAGTTCAGCCAGAAGCTCGGCTTCAAGGGCTACCCGGACCTTAAGTTCTCGGTCGGCGAAGCCGTTGCCCGCATCGGCAACGGCCACCCGGTCGCCACCCGCCAGCTCAGCGCCGAAGACGATGGCTACGCCGCCCTGGACCAGGCCCTGCGCAGCAGCAAGGCCGCCGCGGAAGAAGAGACCCGCCTGCTCAACCCACGCGCGGATGTCGAAACCATCGTCACCCTGCTCGACCAGGCGCCGAAGGTGTTCGTCTGCGGCCTCGGCGACGACGGTGTGTACGCGCGTGAGTTCGCGATGCGGCTATCGCTGCTCGGCGTGCTCACCGTGCACCATGCCGACCCGATCCTGCTGATCTCCAACCTCTCGGCGGTGCGCAGCGGCGATGTGCTGTTGATGTTTTCCGAGTTCGGCCAGCTCGCCCAACTCAGCCACGCCGCGCGCGAATTCAAGGCCGCCGGTGGCCGGCTGGTGTCGATCACCCGCCACACCGCCAACCCGTTGCGCGCGATGGCCGATGCTTCGCTGGCGATTTCAGCGCATGATCCAGCAGCGCATATCGAGCAGTTGCTCTACCGTTCTTCCCTGCAGTACCTGCTCGACTTCGTCTTCGTACTGTTGTGCCAGGCCAACCCCGAGCGCGGGCGCCAGCTGGCGCACAATCTGGAACGGGTACAGCAGCTGCTCGAATCGTGACCCTTTCGCCGTCGCCCTGCCGGATCGATCCATGACCGCCCTGTCCCGCCTGTTGTTGCCTGTCCTGGCCTGCGCCTTCTCCCTGGTGGCGCACGCCGGGACCGCGCCTGCCGATCCGCTGCAGGGCGCCTCGCAGCTGGTCGTGGTGACCACCGCCGATTGGCAGGCCAACCAGGGCCGCCTGCGCACTTACGAACGCGACGCGCATGGGCAGTGGCGCGCCACCGGCCCGGGCTGGGCGGTGGCCATCGGCCGCAACGGCAGTGCCTGGGGCGATGGCCTGCAACCACCGAGTGCGGAGCAGCCGCGCAAGCAGGAAGGCGACGGCCGCAGTCCGGCCGGTGTCTTCGGCCTTGGCACCGCCTTCGGCTATACCGCGCGGGTCGACAGCAAGATGCCCTACCAGCAGATGCAGGCCGACGACTGGTGCATGGACGTGCCGGCTTCGCCGCTCTACAACCAGATCGTGTCTGCCGCCAAGGTGGGCCAGGCCGCGGTGCAAGGCTCCAGCGAAGCGATGCGCCTGGACCTGCACCACAACGGCGACCTGCGTTACCGCCAGGGCTTCGTGATCGAACACAACGCCGCGGCGGTGCCCGGGCGCGGCAGCTGCATCTTCGGCCACCTGTGGCGCAAGCCGGGGGAAACCACCGCCGGTTGCACGGCGATGGACGCGGCCAACATGCAGCACTTGCTGGCGTGGCTGCAGCCGGCGCGCCAGCCCCGGTTTGTCCTGCTGCCGGCGGCCGAGTACCGGCGCCTGCAGGCCTCCTGGCAGTTGCCGGCCGGCGGAGACGCGCCATGAGCGCGCCCTCGGCCGAAAAGCCACACCTGGTTCGTGCGGTAGGCCGCTGGCAGCTGGTCGGGCTCTCGATCAACGATGTCATCGGCAGCGGCATCTACCTGTTGCCGGCCGCCACCGCCGCCCTGCTCGGCCCGATGAGCCTGTGGGCGGTCGTGCTGGCCGGCCTGGTAGTGGCGCTGCTGGTGGCCTGCTACGCGCAGGCGGCGAGCTGCTTCGACCAGCCCGGCGGCAGCTACCTCTATGCGCGCGAGGCGTTTGGTCCGTTCATTGGATTCGAGATCGGCTGGATGATCTGGCTGACCCGCATCAGCTCGGCCGCAGCGTTGAGCAACGGCCTGGCCGATGCGGTCGCCCGCTTCTGGCCGGCAGCAGGCACGCAAGGTCTGGCGCGCCTGTGCGTGGTCGCCGGCTCGCTCGGGCTGCTGACCGCGATCAACGTCATCGGCGTTCGCTCGGCCGCGCGCACCGGCGTTGCCCTGGCGATCGGCAAGCTGGTGCCGCTGCTGTTGTTCATCGGCATCGGCGTGTTCTACATCGACTGGTCCTGGGCGTTTTCCGGCCAGGCGCCGGACTTGGGCAATGTCGGCAACCTCGGCCAGGCGGCCCTGTTGTTGCTGTTCGCCTATGCCGGTTTCGAGAACATCCCGGCGGCGGCGAGCGAATACCACAACCCGCGCCGCGACCTGCCGTTCGCACTGGTGACGATGATCATCACCGTCACCCTGATCTACGCGCTGGTGCAATTGGTGGCGCAGGGCAACCTGCCCGGCATTGCGACCTCGCAGGCGCCGCTGGCCGATGCCGCGAGTCGTTTCGGCGGCGAGATCCTCGCGCTGATCCTCACCGTGGGCGCGACGATCTCCATCCTCGGCACCACCAGCAATACGGTGATGCTCGGGCCGCGCTTCCTCTATGCGTTGGCGCGCGACGGTTACGGCCCGAAGTTCCTCGCGCAGGTGCACCCGCGCTTCCACACCCCGGCGGCGGCGGTGCTGACCCAGGGCGTGATCTCGCTGGCGCTGGCGTTGTCCGGTTCGTTCGTGCAGTTGGCGTTGCTGTCGATGGTCACGCGCCTGCTTGCTTATATCGGCACGGCGGCTGCGGTGCTGGTCTTGGCGCGCCGTTATCGCGAACGCCGGGACGTGCTGCGGCTGCCGGGTGGGCCGCTGATTCCGCTGGCGGCACTCGCGCTCTCGCTGGCCTTGCTCGCCAGTGCGAGCTGGCAGAACCTGGCGGCCACCGGCGTGGCATTGCTGGTGGGCGCGGGCATCTATTTGTTCCCGCGCAAGACGCTCTAGCTGCTTCTCGCAGGGTTCGCATCCCGCTCACCGGCGCATAACCCGGCCCTGCCGACCCTGTGCCGCAGCATCGGCCGCAGCGCGCGGCCGGCACAGGAGCCCTGATGAAGACCCGTCGCGTCTACAGCACCCCGGATGTGTCCAGCGCACAGCACGCCTTGCAGGCGGCGCGCACCGCGGGCGTCGGCAACGACTGCCTGGCGCTGATCGCGCGCTCGGACATCGAGCTCGAAGCCATCCCCGATGAGCGCAAGGAAGCCAAGACCGACTTCCTGCCCGCGGTCGCGCGCGGTGCGGCGGGCGGCGGCGCCGCGGGGGTGCTGGCGGGCCTGGTGGCTATCGCCATTCCACCGCTGGGGATTACCTTGGCCGGCGTTGGCGTGATGGCGATCGCCGGTGCGTTGGTAGGTTCATGGTCATCGGCACTGGTCGGGGCCACCGTGCCCGACCCGGTGCGCCGGCGCTTCGAGGACGAAATCGAGGCGGGCCGAATCCTGTTGGTAGTCGATGCCGAAGACCCCGAACTGGAAAGTGCCGATGCGGCGATTCGTGCCAGCGGCGCCACGCCGTTGCCCTACGAGGCCGCCAGCGCCAGCACCTGAGGCTGCGGCATCAAGCTGCCGCGTGCAGCGCGCGCATCCTGAGGATCAGTCCCACGCCCTGGGTCAACGAATACATCACCAGCGCCGCCGCGATAGCCAGCGTCAGCGGGCTGGCCTGCTGCGCCGATTGACCCATGCCGGAAGAGAATGCGCCTGCGCTCCAGCGCCAGGCCAGGCGTGCCACCAGCAACAACGCCAGGCCACCGCCGATCCACGGGTTCGGTGTGTAGCTCGCCGCCCCCTCGCGGATCTCGATGTGGGTGTGGCGCAACGCCACCAGCCCGATGGCTACGCCGACCAGCGCACCGCCCGCCATGCCGAGCGCGACATGCGGCAACACGACCGACAACCACAGCAGCATCACCGACACCACGGCGAGGATCACCACGCGCGCGATCGTGCGCTTGGGCTGCCAGGGCTGGCGGCCGAAGTAGCGGCGCATGCGGCGGTAGTAGAGCAAGCCCATGCCGGCTGCGGTGAGATAAGGCATGAGCGGCGAAAGCGTTGATACGGCCATCTGGATCCCCCGGGTTCAATTCCCCTTGCGCGGATCGTACCTGCAAGCGCGGCCGCCGTTAATGGCGCCCTCACCCCCCCTGCCGGTGCGCTTAACGGACGGCGACCTACGGTGAGGGCTCCCGTAACGGAGACTTCCCATGAATGTCACTTACCAGATCCCGGGCCGCACGCCGGAAAACGAACGCGATGACGTATCGCGCTACTGGCGCGAGCGTTTCCCCGAAGAGCCCTATTACGCCGAAGGCGAGCACTACGAGGATTACGAGCCGGCGTACCTGGCCGGGCACGAAGCGCGTGTGCGCAATTTCGAACAGGCCTACGAGCAGGTCGAGGCCGAGCTGCGCGATCGCT
Source organism: Stenotrophomonas sp. (assembly GCA_036566925.1). Lineage (GTDB taxonomy): Bacteria > Pseudomonadota > Gammaproteobacteria > Xanthomonadales > Xanthomonadaceae > Stenotrophomonas_A. Next base: position 9,854 of record DATCVI010000145.1, on the reverse strand, counting down.
GGGAGGCCGGCAAGGGCAGCCAGAGCCTGGCCTGGAGCAAGGCAAGGCACGCGGTGCGTCGCGCCTGGGAGCACGCCGAGCATTGGGGCCGCCAGACCGGCTAAGGTCGCCGCCCGGCGGCGTTCGCGCTAAGGTGCCGGCCAACGTATCGCGGAGTTCCTGCATGTCCTCGTATCGTTCGATTCGCCGCCTGCTCCTGGTGCTGGCGCTGGGCCTGCCATTGGCCGCCAGCGTCGTCGCCGCCGACGCACCTGCTGCATTGGGACGCGCGCAATGGCCGTTCACTGCCACCGAGGTGGCGCGCTTCGACGAACCCTGGGCGATGGCCTTCCTGCCCGATGGCACGCTGCTGGTCAGTGAGCGCCGCGGCAGCCTCAAGCGCCTGGATCCCCGCACCGGCCGCAGCGGTGAGGTCAGTGGCGTGCCGAAGGTGGACTACGGCGGCCAGGGCGGCTTCGGCGATGTATTGCCACATCCGGATTTCGCGAAGAATGGCTGGGTTTATCTCAGCTACGCCGAAGCCGGCGAGGGCGACACGCGCGGCGCGGCGGTAGCCCGCGCACGCCTGGCGCTCGACGCCAACGGCGGTGGCGCGTTGTCCGACGTCGCCGTGATCTGGCGCCAGGTGCCCAAGGTCAGTGGCCGCGGTCATTACGGTCACCGCCTTGCCTTCGGCCCCGACGGCAAGCTGTGGATCACTTCGAGCGAACGCCAGAAGTTCGATCCGGCGCAGGACATGTCGGGCAACCTCGGCAAGATCGTGCGTCTCAACGACGACGGCAGCGTGCCGCCGGACAACCCCTTTGCAGCCCAGGGTGGCGTGGCGGCGCAGGTATGGTCGCTGGGACATCGCAATGCCTTGGGCATCGCCTTCGACGCGCAGGGCCGGCTGTGGGAACACGAAATGGGGCCAAAGGGTGGCGATGAGCTCAACCTGATCAAGCGTGGCGCCAACTACGGGTATCCCATCGTCTCCAACGGCGACCACTACGACGGCAAGCCGATCCCCGACCACGACACCCGACCGGAATTCGCCGCGCCCAAGGTGACCTGGACGCCCGTCATCTCACCCGCCGGCTTCATTCTGTACAGCGGCAACAAGTTTCCGCAGTGGCGCGGCAATGGCCTGATCGGCGGGTTGTCTTCGCAGTCGCTGGTCCGCGTAGCCTTCGATGGCGAGCAGGCGCGAGAGGTCGAGCGCTACGACATGGGCCAACGAATCCGCGAAGTGGAGCAAGGGCCCGATGGCGCGGTGTGGCTGCTCGAAGACGGCAAGGACGCCGGCGCCGGGCGCATGCTGCGCTTAGCGCCGCGCGGCTAAGTTCGACTTCCTTATTCCAGAGAGTCTGCGAGCCATGGCGCACTTTCTTTTGTTCTACGACACCGCCCCGGACTATCTGCAACGCCGCGGTGAATTTCGCGACCAGCACCTGCAGCTGGCGTGGGCAGCGGCGGGACGGGGCGAGCTACTGCTGGGCGGCGCGCTGAGCGACCCTGTCGATGGCGCGGTGCTGCTGTTCCAGGGCGAGGATGCGAGCGTGGTGGAAGACTTCGCGCGCAAGGATCCTTATGTGCTCAACGGCCTGGTGCGCGAGTGGAAAGTGCGGGCGTGGACGACGGTGGTAGGCAAGCAGGCGGCGACGCCGGTGAGGGCGAGTTCCGTGTAGGACTGGCTCCGGCCGCGACCGCCATCTGACAGATCGCGGCACGGCCCGGGCTCAAGACTCAACCACCGAGCAACTCGAACTGCACCGGTTCACCCGCGCGCGCATTCGCACACACCCACAGGTCGAACAACCCGGGCTCGGCGCCAAATTCGCCGCGCGGGTTGGTGAAGGCCAGTGCATGGCGGTCGAGCGTGAACACCACCTCGGCGCTTTCGCCTGGCGCCAGCGCGATCTTGCGAAACGCCTTCAACTCGCGCACGGGCCGTACGCGGCTGGCGACCCGGTCATGCACGTACAGCTGCACGACTTCCTCGCCCGCAACGTCGCCGACATTGCGCAGCGTGGTGGTGATGGTGAGGGTGTCGTCCCAACCCAGTGCGGCGGTGTCCAGGCGCGGCGTGCCGTACTCGAACGTGGTGTAGCCCAGGCCATGGCCGAACGGATACAACGGCTCGTTCGGAATCTCGCGCCAGCGTGCCTTGAACTCCGACATCGTCGGCAATTCCGGGCGGCCGGTACGCGGATGATTGTAGAAATAGGGCTGCTGGCCATTGGCCTGCGGGAAGCTCACCGGCAGGCGCGCAGAAGGGTTGTAGTCGCCGAACAGCACATCGGCGACCGCGGTACCGGTCTGGGTGCCCAGGAACCACGTCACCAGGATCGCCTGCGCGTCGCGCACGGCGCCGTGCAACGCCAACGCGCGGCCGTTGCGCAGCAGCACCACCACCGGTTTGCCGGTCGCGGCCACGGCTTCGGCCAACGCCTGCTGCGCGGCGGGCAGGATGATCTCCGTGCGCGACTGCGCCTCGCCGCTGTAGCGCTGCGGCTCGCCCAGCGCCAATACAACGACGTCGGCATTGCGCGCCGCCGCCACGGCAGCCTCGACACCGCCGTCCAGCGGCGCCTCCAACGCGCAACCATCGACGATTTCCAGCTGCGCCGGCTCGGCGAGTGCATCGCGCAAGCCGTCGGCCAGCGCCACGTAGCGCGCCTTGTCGCCGAACAACGTCCAGCAGCCTTCGATGTTGTCGCGGTCGCGCGCGAATGGGCCGATCAACGCGATCTTCTGGCCCTGCTTGCGCAGCGGCAACAGCCCGCCTTCGTTCTTCAACAATACGATCGAACGCCGCGCCGCCTCGCGCGACAGCGCATCGTGCGCAGCCAGCAGCGACGTGTCGGCTTCACGCTGCGGGTCCAGGGAACGGTAAGGGTTGTCGAACAGGCCGATCGCGTCCTTCAGTTCGAGCACGCGCCGCACTGCCGCATCGAGGGTCGCCATCGGCACTTCGCCGTGCTCCACCAGTCCCGGCAAATGCTCGGCGTAGAAGCCGCTCTGCATGCTCAGGTCCAGGCCAGCGAGGAAGGCCTTCTTGGTGGCGTCGCGATCGTCGGCGGCGTAACCGTGAGCGACCAGTTCCATGTCGGCGGTGTAATCGGAAATGACCACGCCGGAAAATTTCCATTCGCCGCGCAGGATCTCGGTCAGCAATTCGTGGTTGGCACTCGCCGGCACGCCATTGATGTCGTTGAACGAGGACATCACGCTCAGCGCGCCAGCCGCAAAGGCTGCCTGGAACGGCGGCAGGTGGATATCGCGCAGCGTCTGCGGCGAGATGTCGACGTAGTTGTATTCCATGCCCGCGGCCACCGCACCATAGGCAGCGAAGTGCTTGGGCGTGGCCAGCAGCGCATCGGCCGCCTTGAGGTCCGGGCCCTGGAAGCCGCGCACGCGCGCGGCGGCGAACGCACAACCCAGCACCACGTCTTCGCCGGCGCCCTCGGCGCCGCGGCCCCAGCGCTGGTCGCGGGCGATATCCACGGCCGGGGCAAAGGTCCAATGCAGGCCGGCGGCGGTGGCTTCCACCGCAGTCACGCGCGCGGTGCGTTCGGCCAGGTCGGGTTCGAAACTGGCGGCCTCGCCCAGCGGGATCGGGAACACCGTGCGCATGCCGTGGATGACATCGGCGGCCAGCAATACCGGGATACCGAGGCGGCTTTCTTCCACTGCCACCTGCTGGATCTGCCGGCCCAGCTCCGCCCCCACGCCGTTGAACAGCGTCCCGACGCGGCCAGCGCGTACCTGCGCCAACACTTCGCCGGCGTTGTGCACGTTGGCTTCCGGGTTCACGTCCGGGGCGAAGGGCCGCACCATGTCGGCGAAGACGCCCAATTGGCCGACCTTCTCTTCGAGGGTCATGCGGGCGATCAGGTCGGAGATGCGGTCGGCTGCCATGGAGTCCTTGAGAAAACGTTTACATGGCTGCCCATTCTAGCTTCGGCTCGGGCGCCCCGGGTGAAAAAGGGCATTCTCCATTCGCCAGCGAATCCAGGCAACGCCGCGGCGATGCGGCCGGGTCGAATCCCCGGCGAACCGCTCAGGCCTGGCCGCGCTCGATGATCACCCCTACCGCGCGGGCGCCGCGCACCGCGCCGGGCTTGCTGAGCTTGAGCCGCAGCCACTGCACCCCGAACTCGTCCAGCACGATCTGCGCGCAGCGTTCGGCCAGGGTCTCGACCAGGCCGAAGTCCGACTGGCCAACGAATTCGACCAATCGCTTGCTCACCGCTTTGTAATTGAGGGTGTCGGCGATGTCGTCGCTGGCAGCGGGGATACGGTTGTCGAAGCCCATTTCCAGGTCGAAGCGCAGGGTCTGGCGGATTCGCCGCTCCCAGTCGTAGATGCCGATCAATGCATCGATCTCGAGCCCCTCGATGAACACCTTATCCATGGACCGCGCTTGCTCCCTCTTTCTGTAAGGCTGGCTGCAGCGGCGCCAGCGTGGCCATGTCCCAGCGCGGGGTCACGTGCACGGCGGCATCGTCGTGCTGGCCGGCTTGCAGGCGCAAGGCGCCGGCGAAGGCGATCATCGCGCCGTTGTCGGTACACAGCGCAGGCCGCGGGAAGCACACCCGGCCGCCGCGGCGCACCGCCATCTCCTGCAGCTTGGCCCGCAACCGGCGATTGGCACCGACGCCGCCAGCCACTACCAGGGTGTTGCAGCCGGCCGCCTCCAGCGCGCGCTCGCACTTGATCGCCAGGGTGTCGACCACCGCATCCTCGAAGCCGCGGGCGATATCGGCCCGTGTCGTCTCGCTCTGGTCGCTGTCGCGCCAGGCCAGCAGAACCTGGGTCTTGAGACCGGAGAAGCTGAAGTCCAGGCCGGGGCGGTCGGTCATCGGCCGGGCGAAGCGGAAGCGCCCGGGCGTGCCCTGTTCGGCCAGCCTGGCCAGCTGCGGCCCGCCCGGATAGGGCAGGCCCATGAGTTTGGCGGTCTTGTCGAAGGCTTCGCCGGCGGCGTCGTCCAGGGTCTCGCCGAGCAGGCGGTAGCTGCCGATCCGGTCCACCGACACCAATTGGGTATGCCCGCCGGACACCAGCAACGCCACGAACGGCGGTTCGGGCGGGTCGTCCTCCATCAAGGGCGCCAGCAGGTGGCCTTCCATGTGATGGACACCGATTGCCGGGACTTCCAGCGCCCACGCCAGCGAGCGCGCCACCCCGGCACCGACCAGCAGCGCGCCGACCAGCCCGGGCCCGGCCGTATACGCGACGCCGTCGAGTTCGCCCGGCGCCAGGCCGGCGTCGGCCAGGGTCTGGCGCACCAGCGGCAGCAGCTTGCGCACGTGGTCGCGGCTGGCCAGCTCGGGCACCACGCCGCCGTATTCGGCGTGCAGGGCAATCTGGCTGTAGACGTGGTGCGCGCGCAGGGCCTGCGCCGCCGGAAGGCCGGTGTCGTAGACGGCTACGCCGGTCTCATCGCAGGACGATTCAATGCCAAGGACTTTCATGTCCTGCATTGTGGGCCCGCCAGCGCAGGGCGCAAGTCCGGGGGCTTGCACCCTGCCAGCGAGCCGTTATAATGCGCGGCTCACCGGGCATGACCATGTCCCGGTCATCAAAGTCCGGAGATTCCATGCCCAGCGTCAAAGTCCGCGAGAACGAGCCCTTCGAGTTTGCGCTCCGCCGTTTCAAGCGCACCTGCGAGAAGGCCGGCGTGCTGGCCGAGACCCGCAAGCGCGAGTTTTATGAAAAGCCGACCCAGGAGCGTAAGCGCAAGGCGGCTGCTGCCGTGAAGCGCCAGCTGCGCCGGTCGTCGCGCGACGTCACCAAGCGTCAGCGTCTGTACTGATCCACCTGACCGGGTCTGCGCCTCCGGCGCGATACCCGGTTGCAGGGCCAGAAGCCGGCACGCGCAAGCGTCGCCGGCTTTTTGCATTGGTCGCCCTGGCGGCCCCCCGGCGGCTACCGCCCATTCATCACAAGGTGTCCCATGACCCTCAAGCAGCAGCTCACCGACGACATGAAGGCCGCCATGAAGGCCGGCGACAAGCACAGCCTGGGCGTGATCCGGCTGATCAATGCCGCCATCAAGCAGCGCGAAGTGGACGAGCGCATCGAGCTGGACGATGCCGCCGTGGTCGCCGTGCTCGACAAGATGGTCAAGCAGCGCAAGGACTCGGTGAGCCAGTTCGAAGCGGCCAACCGCGAGGACCTGGCGGCGGTGGAGCGCGAGGAGATCAAGGTGATCGAGCGCTATGTACCGGCCAAGATGGGCGAGGCCGAGATCATCGCGGCGATCCAGGCGGCCATCGCCGAATCCGGCGCCAAGGGCCCGGCCGACATGGGCAAGCTGATGGGCGTGCTCAAGCCCAAGCTGGCCGGCCAGGCCGACATGGGCCTGGTCTCGACCCTGGTGAAGCAGCAGCTCGCAGGCTGAGATCCGGCACGGCGGGGGAGTGACGTGTTCGCCTCGCGATCACGTCGCTTTTGCCCTAATCGGTCATCGCAACGCGGGTAAGGTTGGCTGTCCCTTCCCGCCCCGATTCCACGGCCGAACGCACCGCCCCGACATGGATCTGGACCCACGCCTGAGCAAATACCTCGACCGCGTGCAGCGCAGCCTGCCGATGGCGCTGGCCAACCGCTTCGTCGAGATCGACCTGCTCACCCAGGCCGCATCGCTCTCCTTTTACGCCCTACTTTCGCTGGCCCCGTTGCTGGTGTTGCTGCTGTGGCTGACCGCCTCGCTCTACCCGCCGGCGCAGCAGGCGCTGGTGACGCAGGTGGGGCAGCTGGCCGGCGGCAGCTCGGCCACGGTCGCGCAGACCGTCATCGACAACGCCACCGCGCAGCCGGGCATCGGCACCATGGCCGGCACCTGGAGCACCCTGCTGCTGTTCGTTGGCGCCACCGCGGTGTTCGCGCAATTGCAGAACGCGCTCAACCTGATCTTCCAGACCGACCGCGAGCGCCTGCCGGGCATCGTGGCATGGCTGAAGAAGCGCGTGTTCTCCTTCGGCGTGGTGCTGGCGCTGGGCTTCCTGCTGCTGGTGTCGATGATCGCCACCACCGCGCTGCAAGTGGCCTTCGCCCGTCTGCCCTCGGTATTGCCGGCGATCGGCTACGTCACCACGATGCTGGTCTACGTGATGGCCTTCGCCTTTCTCTATCGCTACCTGCCCGATCGCCTGGTGTCGTGGCGTCAGGCGGTGCTCGGCGGCATCATCACCGCCTGTCTGTTCGCGCTGGGTCGCTATGCGATCGGCCTGTACATCAGCGAGGCCGCGCCGGGCAGTGCCTATGGCTCGATGGGCGCTTTGGTGGTGCTGCTGGTGTGGATGTACTACGCCAGCGTGGTCTTCTTCGTTGGCGCGCTGATCACCGCGGTCATCGACCAGCGCGTGCGCGCCCGCTACAAGCTGGCCGTGGCCGGCGTCGACCCCGCCACGCCGCCGGTCCAGCCGCGCCGCCTGCCGGAAACCTGAAGGCCACGAGCCTCACCGGCGCGGGTCCGCGTGGCATCCTATGCGGATGGCCCGCATTCCAGACGCCTTTATCGACGACCTGCTCGCACGAACGGATATCGTCGAGGTCATCAGCACGCGCGTGCCGCTCAAGCGCCAGGGCAAGGAATATTCGGCTCGCTGTCCGTTCCACGACGAGCGTTCGGCTTCGTTCACGGTCTCGCCGACCAAGCAGTTCTATCACTGCTTCGGCTGCGGCGCGCACGGCACCGCGATCAGCTTCCTGATGAACTACGACCGCCTCGAATTCCTCGACGCGGTCGACGAACTGGCCAAGCGCGCCGGCATGGAAGTGCCACGCGACACCCAACAGCGCAGCGCCGCCGAGCAAGACGACAGTCGCGATCTCTACGCCGCCCTCGACGCCGCCACACGCTTCTTCCAGAAGCACCTGGAAGGCAGCGCCAAGGCTGCCGAGTACCTGGACGGGCGCGGCGTCGATGCCGAGACCCGCGCACGCTTTTCGATTGGCTATGCGCCGGAGGGCTACAGCGCGCTGAAAGACGCGCTCGGCACCGACGAGCGGCGGATGAAACTGCTCGACCGCGCAGGCCTGTTCTCCAAGAACGACCGCGGCCACGTCTACGACAAGTTCCGCGACCGGGTGATGTTCCCGATCTTCGACCGTCGCGGCCGGGTGATCGCCTTCGGTGGCCGCGTCCTGCAGAAGGACGATGGCCCCAAGTACCTCAACTCGCCCGAGACCGCGCTGTTCCACAAGGGCCGCGAACTCTACGGCCTGTGGCAGGTGCGCCAGGCGCACCAGAAGATCGAGCGACTGATCGTGGTCGAAGGCTACATGGACGTCGTCTCGCTGTTCCAGTACGGCGTAACCGAAGCGGTCGCCACGCTCGGCACCGCGACCACGCCGGAGCATGCCGAACTGCTGTTCCGGAACGCCCCGGATGTGTACTTCTGCTTCGACGGCGACAACGCCGGGCGCAAGGCTGGCTGGCGCGCGCTCGAATCGGTATTGCCGCGAATGAAGGACGGGCGCCAGGCGTACTTCCTGTTCCTGCCTGATGGCGAAGACCCTGACACCATCGTGCGCAAGGAAGGCCGCGACGGCTTCGACCAGCGGCTCAAGCAGGCCACGCCACTGTCGCAGTTCTTCTTCGACGAAATGTCGCGCGAGATCAACCTGCATACGCTCGACGGCCGTGCCCGCCTGGCCGAACGCGCCCGGCCGATGCTGGCGCAGATTCCCGACGGCGCCTTCGGCGACCTGATGCGGCAACAGCTCTCGCGCATGACCGGCGTCGGCATCGCCAGCCCCGATAGCGCCAGCCCGACGCGCCCCGCGATGCGCCCGGTCACCCCCACCCACAAGCGCAGCCTGGTGCGCAGCGCCATCGCCATCCTGCTGCAGCAACCCTCGCTGGCCAGCGCCATCGACGAACACGCCGACTTCGCCGGCCTGCGTCTGCCCGGCGTGGAGCTGTTGCTGGAACTGGTCGAGCTGGTGCGGCAGCGCCCGGAAATCACCACCGGCGCGTTGCTCGAACACTTTGCCGAGCGCGAGGAACAGGCCGCGTTGCAGAAACTCGCCGCGCAAGTGCTGCCGGGCGACGCCCAGACCTGGGCGCAGGAACTGCACGACGTGGCCGTGCAACTGGAACGTCAGTTGCTGATGCAGCGCATCGACGAACTGCAGGCCAAGCAGCGTGCGCAAGGCCTGGACGACACCGACAAATACGAAATGCGCGAGCTGCTGAAAGCCCGCGCCGCCTTCCGCTGAGGAACATCCCATGCCCACATTGCGCACCCTGTTGGCTGCCTGGCTGTTGACCTTCTGCCTGCTGGCGCAAGCCGCCGGCGCCGGGCCGCATGCACTCCGCCCCGGCCTCTATGTCGGCGGCCAACCCGATGAATCGCAACTGCAGGTGCTCGCCGCGCAAGGCGTCACCACCGTCATCGACCTGCGTGGCGCCGACGAAGACCGCGGCTATGCCGAGGCGGCGCGCGTACAGGCGCTGGGCCTGCGCTATGTCTCGTTGCCGATCGCCGGCGCCGCAGACATCACACCGGCCAATGCCCGCGCCCTGCAGCACGCCATTGATACCAGCAACGGCCCTGTGCTCCTGCACTGCGCCTCCGGCAACCGCGTCGGCGCACTACTGGCCCTGCAGGCCCACGCGCGCGGCCTGGACGAAACCGCCGCAATTGCCGAAGGCCGCGCTGCCGGTCTTGGCTCACTCGAACCCACGGTGCGCGCGCAGATCCAGCACGAGGGCCACTGATGAAATCATGGCTGGCGCGGCTGCGCCTGGACCCCTTCACCCTCGCCCTGCTGGGCACCATCGCCCTGGCCTCGCTGCTGCCCGTGCGCGGCGGCGCCGCCGCCGTGATGGACGACGCCACCGACCTCGCCATCGCCGCCCT
>DATCVI010000144.1:0-5889 GCA_036566925.1 Stenotrophomonas sp. | reverse complement strand
CCCAGGGCATCCCGCAGATCGCCTGCGTGATGGGCTCCTGCACCGCTGGCGGCGCCTACGTGCCGGCCATGAGCGACGAAACCGTGATCGTGCGCGAGCAGGGCACGATCTTCCTCGGCGGCCCGCCACTGGTGAAGGCGGCGACCGGCGAAGTGGTGAGCGCCGAAGAACTCGGCGGCGCCGACGTGCACACGCGCATCTCAGGCGTCGCCGACCATTTCGCCGACAACGACCTGCAGGCACTTGCCCGAGTCCGCGCCATCGTTGCCCAGCTCAATTGGCGCAAGCCGGCGCCTGCGCTGTTGCTGCGCGAACCCGAGGCGCCGTTGCACGCAGCCGAAGAACTCTACGGCGTCATCCCCGCCGACACTCGCAAGCCGTATGACGTGCGCGAAGTCATCGCCCGTATTGTCGATGGTTCGCGCCTGGACGAGTTCAAGCCGCGCTATGGCAGCACCCTGGTCACCGGCTTTGCGCACCTGCAGGGGTATCCAGTCGGCATCATCGCCAACAACGGCATCCTGTTCTCCGAGTCGGCGCTGAAGGGCGCGCACTTCATCGAGCTGTGCTGCCAGCGTGGGATCCCGCTGGTGTTCCTGCAGAACATCACCGGCTTCATGGTAGGCCGCAAGTACGAACACGGCGGCATCGCCAAGGACGGCGCCAAGCTGGTCATGGCGGTGGCCTGCGCGCGCGTGCCCAAGTTCACGGTGGTGATCGGCGGTTCGTTCGGCGCCGGCAACTACGGCATGTGCGGTCGCGCCTATTCGCCCAATTTCCTGTGGATGTGGCCCAACGCGCGCATCGGCGTGATGGGCGGTGAGCAGGCGGCCAGCGTGCTGGCGACCGTGCGCCGCGACGGGATCGAAGCCAAGGGCGGGCAGTGGCCGGGCGTGGAAGAAGAGCAGTTCAAGGCGCCGATCCGTGCCCAGTTCGAACAACAGGGCCATCCTTATTACGCCAGCGCGCGCCTGTGGGATGACGGCGTGATCGACCCGGCCGACACCCGCCGCGTGTTGGCGCTGGGATTGTCGGCCGCGCTCAACGCACCGGCCCAGGCCACCCGCTTCGGCGTCTTCCGCCTGTGAGCGGCCAGGAGTCCTCGCGCATGTTTGACAAGATCCTGATCGCCAACCGCGGCGAGATCGCCTGCCGAGTGATCGCCACCTGCCGCAGGCTCGGCATCGCCACAGTCGCGGTCTATTCCGATGCTGACCGCCACGCACGCCACGTACGCCTCGCCGACGAGGCGATCCACATCGGGCCCGCGCCGGCACGCGAAAGTTATCTGCGCGGGGAGGTGATCCTGGCTGCGGCGCGCCGCACGGGCGCGCAGGCGATCCACCCCGGCTATGGCTTTCTTTCCGAGAATGCCGACTTCGCCGAAGCCTGCGCCGCTGCCGGCGTGGTTTTCATCGGCCCACCCGCCGCGGCGATCCGCGCGATGGGCGACAAGAGCGCTGCCAAAGCACTCATGCAGGTTGCAGGGGTTCCGCTGACGCCGGGCTACCACGGCGACCGCCAGGAGCCCGGGTTCCTGCGGACGCAAGCCGATGCCATCGGCTACCCGGTACTGATCAAGGCCAGCGCCGGCGGCGGTGGCAAGGGCATGCGCCGGGTCGAGGCGGGCGAGGCCTTCGAGGAGGCGCTGGCCAGCTGCCAACGCGAGGCGCGCTCGGCGTTCGGCAACGAGCACGTGTTGATCGAGAAGTATGTGCAGGGCCCGCGACACATCGAGATCCAGGTGTTCGGCGATACCCAGGGCAATGTCGTTCATCTGTTCGAGCGCGACTGCTCGGTACAACGCCGCCACCAGAAGGTGCTGGAAGAAGCGCCAGCTCCCGGCATGACCGCCGAGCGGCGCGCGGCGATGGGCAAGGCAGCGGTCGAAGCGGCGCGGGCGGTAGGCTATGTCGGCGCCGGCACGGTGGAGTTCATTGCCGGGCCGCAGGGCGATTTCTATTTCATGGAAATGAACACCCGGCTGCAGGTCGAGCATCCGGTGACCGAATGCATCACCGGCACCGACCTGGTCGAGTGGCAACTGCGCGTGGCCAGCGGCGAACCGCTGCCGATGCGCCAGGAACAGTTGGCGATCCAGGGCCATGCGATCGAAGCACGCTTGTACGCCGAAGATGCCGACCGTGGTTTCCTGCCTTCGACCGGCACCCTGCGCCACCTGCGGCTACCGGCCAACAGCGAGCATGTGCGCGTCGATGCGGGCGTCGAACAAGGTGACGCGATTTCCCCGTACTACGACCCGATGATCGCGAAGCTGATCGTTTGGGACATCGATCGCGACGCCGCGTTGCGGCGCATGCGCGGCGCGCTGGCCGAATGTGAAGTGGCCGGCGTAACGACCAACGTCGGGTTTCTCTCGCGGCTGGTGCAGACCGATTCGTTTGCGCGGGCGCGGCTGGATACCGCGTTGATCGAGCGCGAGGCCGATGCGCTGCAGCCGGACGAGGCCCTGCCAGACACCGCGTGGCTGCTGGCGGCGATCGCGGCACAAACGCTGCGCACGATCCCATTGGCCGATCCCGCCGACCCGCATTCGCCGTGGGCGGCGAGCGATGGTTGGCGGTTGGGCGCACCCGCCCAGGCGCGTATCGAGCTTGAGCATCGCGGCCAGCGGCGCGTGCTGCAGGTGATGCGCCGGGGTGACGGTTGGCAAATCAGCATGGACGGCCAGACGTGCTCGGCGGACGTCCATGCCGACGACGAGCGGCTACGTGTCGGCCTCGGCGAACGCCAATGGGTGCTGCGCACTCACCGCGACGGCAACCGCCTGCATCTGTTCGGCCACGATGGCGGCCAGCCCTTCCTTATCCACGATGCGATCGCGGAAGCCGACCACCCCAGCGTCGACGCCGGTGGCCTGGCGGCGCCAATGCCCGGCCGTGTGATCGCACTGCCTGTGCAACCGGGCGCCAAAGTCACGCGCGGCCAGGCATTGGTGGTGCTGGAGGCGATGAAGATGGAGCACAGCCTCAACGCGCCTGCGGATGGCGTGTTGACGAGCTACCGGGTCGTCGAAGGCGAGTTGGTGGCGGAAGGCGCGGTGTTGGTGGAGTTTGAGGCGGATTGACCTGCGGGCCTACGACCAGATTTTGCTGGCAGGATCCAGTTCGGCGGTAGTCATGACCTTGTCGCGCCAACCGAAACCACAGATGGCCAGCGCACCCTGAGTAGTGGGATCCAGCCCGAACGCACGCTCCAGGTGCTTCTCGTTGATCGCGCCGGTGATGAACGCACCCAGTCCCAGGTCCGTCGCCGAAAGATAGAGCGTTTGCGAGATGTGGCCGGCTTCCAGGGTCACGACTCGATAACCTTTCGCATGCTGCCGGTATTTCCAGAACGTGCGATCGAAGCGCGGCGCCAGCACGATTAGTACATGCGCATCGCGGAACCAATGCTGTTGCGCCACCGCCTCCATCACGAAGTCGGCGAGCTCGCCTTCCGGCGCGGGCAGCGGTTCCAACGCATGTACGTCGGCACGATAGTGATAGAGGCCCGGCGTCAGGCTCTCCACGTTTTGCACGATGAAGTAGGCCTCCATCGGGTGCAGGCCGCCGCCGGAAGGCACGTTCTTCTTCAGGAAGACCATGTCCTCGGTCACCTCGACCTTGGTCTGCGCCGCCAGGGCGCGTTCGATGATCTTGGAGAAGGCCGCCAGCGGAACCGGACGCGAGGCATCGAAGTTGCGGCAGGTGACGCGGCGGTGCATCAGCTCGTCGAAGGCGTTGTGGGGGACTTCGGGCAGATGGATCAGTGCGTCATCCTTTGCCAGCCGCCGCTCGGCCTCGAGAGGCGGGGCGCCGAAATACTCGCGCATCTCCAGCGCAGTCTCGGTGTGCGACTCTTTCATGTTCTTCACTGCATCCACGTCATCCCAGCGCGTAAAAGCATGTAGAACGGCACCCAACGGATGCCAATACGCGGCGCGCAGGCGCTCGTCGAGCGCGCGATGGGCGGCATGGATTCCTGGCTGGTTACTCACTAGCAGGCCAGCTTGCAGCAAGGAATTGACTACGTCCTCTTGCCCGGCGAAATCAGCCATGGTCGTCCACCGGGAAGGGCTGATCCGGCCAAGCAACTCGCGTTGATTCGCATCGATCTCCACCGGCTCGCCAAGATGCGGCGCAAGCGCGCGCCAGCGCAGGGTTCGACGCAAGCCATCGCCACCGGTCAACAGACTCTCGAATTCGAACTCGACTGTCTCTTCGGGTTCCAGAAGCAGGACTTCGCAACGGCGGATGAAGTTCGGCGTTTGATTTGTCATTTTGAAAAACCTTGTTTGCAATCAGCCCCAGCCTTGAAACCGAGCTGCTGCTGGCTCAACTTCAGAAGGGTATGCGCAAGCCGTCCCGCGATCTGCCCAGGCGGGAAGGTCGTTCTGGCCTTACTTGATCCCCGGGACCGCGTGCCGTAGCCAACTACGTAGCGTGTTGCATCACCGCCATTCTAGCCTTCTCGGCCACTGCTACTATCCCCGCGCGTCAACGCACTAAAGCGCCTGGACGCACGGCCGATAACCTTCGATACCCAACATCAGAAGAGCACTCATGCCCACTCTTAAGCTCGACGTTGCAACTGCAAATAAGCTGATCGAACTGCTCGCGGCTGACGACGAGTTCCGCGACCTGTTTGCCACCGACACGCTTGCAGCGCTGGAACAAGTCGGCCAGACGCCGACCGAGGAGCTGAAGTTGTTCGTCTCCGAGTGCTGTAGCAGGGTCACCCTCGCCGACAAGAGCGTAATTGCGGGGGCGAAGGACAAGATCCTCGCCATGCTGACCAGCGGCGGAAACCAGACGGTGCCCGCGCTCGACGCGAATCAGGCGGGCGGCCGTACGCTCAAGTAACAGGGTCGCCCTGCCTGGCTACTGCCATGGCAGGGCGACAGCCGTCGGAGTGCTTGCGTGCATGTTACTGGCGGCCAATGCAGCATTGCTGTCTTTGACATTCAAGGTCTGCAAACAATAGCCGCACTCGATCTCCGCGTAGGCAAGACCACGCTTGTCTCGCAACCAGCTCAATTCACGGCGCACGCCATCGGCATCACCGGATCGCTTCATTACTTCGAGCGCGACGACGCGGCTCTGGTAACGTGAGTTATCGTCCAGATAGGGCTGGATGATGCGGCGAGCTTCAGCCGGGTCGCCATGCGCGTCGTCGAGCAAAATCCAGGCTTTGGTCACGGCCGCCAGTTCGGCCGCGATGCGTGCCTTGACGGTCCCGGCGTATGGCTTGAGATCCTGCAATACGCCGGCGGCAAACTTGTCATCGCCCCGGCGTGCCGCCAGGATCGCAGCGGACAGCGCAAGCGTCATGTTGTCCTGAGCGTCACCGCGCACACCCTGCTTGAGGGCTGCCAGTGAAAGCTTCCTGACCTCGTTGAGTCGCGCCGCGGAGTCCTGCCCCAGATTGATTTCTGCCGTCGCAAGAAGAAGAAGGTTCCGACGATATTCGAAACCGCCCTTGTCATCGAGGACGTCCAGACCGGCCTGCGCATAGCGCAGCGCCTCTTGCAGCTTACCCTGGTCAGTGGCAACGCTGGTCCGCTCAATGCTGGCTTCCGGGTCGGGCCCCTTCATACCAGCCAGTGCGCGCTCAGCCAACGGAAAGTCACGCTTCGCGGCAGCAGCCATCGCCACACGGCGCGCGGCGGAGCCGTAGCCATTATCCTTGGCCTGCGTCGCGGCCTTGAGTGCACCCTCGTAGTCGCCCGTGGCAAGCATGACGCGGGCCAGTTGATCGAGTAGGACGTTCGGCAACTCATTCGGAATCTGCACTGCGCGCATCGAATAAGGCAATGCTTCCCGAAACCGGTTGTCGTTCCCGAGCAAGATCGAGGCGTTGTGTTGCGCAGGCGCATAGTCCGGGTAG
>DATCVI010000143.1:0-3095 GCA_036566925.1 Stenotrophomonas sp. | reverse complement strand
GCAGCGCTGGGGTGATGCGGCGGCTGCTCTACCCCCGCTGGTTTCCGGCGTCACGTGTAGATCCACGCCATGCGTGGATGCACCCTGTCAGCCGGGGTACGCCACCGACAGGATCGCGAACCCATGGCGGCCGCTGGGCAGCTCCACCTCGAACTCATCGTCCACGCGCTTCTTCAGCAGCGCCCTGGCCATGGGCGAATCGATGCTGATCCAGCCCTGCGCCGCGTCGGTTTCGTCCGGGCCGACGATGCGGTAGTGCACCGCCTCGCCGTCCTCGACGCGCTCAAGCTCCACCCGCGCGCCGAAGAACACGGCCTCCGGGTCGCTCGGCCGGGTATCGACCACGCGCAAGGCCTCCAATCGCTTGCTCAGGTAGCGCACGCGCCGGTCGATCTCGCCCAGCTGCTTCTTGCGATAGGTGTACTCGGCGTTCTCCGAGCGGTCGCCTTCGGCCGCGGCCGCCGCCAGCGCCTTGACCACTTCGGGCCGGCGCACGCGCCACAGCTCGTCCAGCTCTGCCTTCAGTCGCGCGTGGCCGGCGGCGGTGATCAGCGCGGTGCTCTTTTCTGCGGGGGGACGCCAGCGGGTCATGCGCGAAAGACATCGGGAATGCAAGGAGGGAAGGGATGCTAGCGCGCGCCGGCTTGCATGTCGCCCCGCCAATGGCCGAAGCTGCCGCCTTCGCCGACAAGGGACGTTGCCGATGTTGATACTGCCGCTGCACAAGCCGCTGGGCTGGGCGACGTGGCCCTGGATGACCAGTTTGCTGTTGCTGGTCAATGTGCTGGTGTTCTTCGGCCCGCAGGCCGGCGACCGCGAGCAGATGCACGAAGCGCAAGCCTATTATTTCAGCTCGGGCCTGGCCCGCCTGGAACTGCCGGCGTATCGCCGCTACCTGGTGGACAGCGGCCGTGGCGACGAAGTCGCCGGTTGGGACGAGGGCGAGGATCAAGAAGCCAGCCAGCAATTGGCGCAGGCGTCGGTGAACGACCTCGGCTATCGCGCCTACCTGCAGGCCAACGGCGTCGGTTCGGATGAAGCCGACCGTGCGCAATGGCAGTCGCTGCGTTCGGACTACGACCAGCGCCTGGACCGGATATTCACCCTGCGGCACATGCAGCGCAGTTCCGAATGGTCGCCGCGGCGCATGCTCTCGGCGGCGTTCCTGCATGCCGACGCCGGGCACCTGATCGGCAACATGTTGTTCCTGATCGCCCTGGGCCTGCTGCTTGAAGGCGCGATCGGGGCGTGGTGGTTGCTGGCGGTCTATGTCGTCGGTGCCTACGGTTCTTCCGCCGCCAGCGTGCTGTGGCGCTGGGGCGAATACGGCGGCGGCCTGGGGGCATCGGGTGCGATCGCGGCGATGATGGGCGCCTTCTGTGCGGTGTGGGGCCGCCAGCCGGTGCGCTTCTTCTATTGGTTCGGCATCGTCTTCGACTATGTGCGCGCGCCGGCGATCCTGCTGCTGCCGTTGTGGCTGGGCTGGGAAGTGTTCAACCTGTTGACCGACAAGGATGCCGGCGTCGCCTTCGAGGCACACGCCGGCGGCCTGGTCACCGGCGCGCTGATGGGCGCGCTGCTGGTGTGGCAGCGGCAGACGCGGCCGGCGTTCCTGGCCGATGCACCGCCCAGCCAGCGCGACGATCGCTGGGAGCGCGCGCAGCGCCACCTCGGGCGCATGGAGAATGCGGAGGCCGAGGCGTTGCTTGGCGAGTTGGCGGCCGAACAGCCGCGCAGTTTCGAGATCGCCTTGGCGCGCTACCGCGTCGCCCGCAATGGTGGCCAGCGCGGCGCCTCGCAGCGACACGCGCTGACCTTGCTGCGGCTCGCCGCGCATGATGCAACGCAGGTGCAGGCGCAGTGGGGCGTGGCGCAGACGCTGGCGGCCGAGGGCGCGACGTTGCCGGCCGAGGTTCGCGCCGCCCTGGTGGCTCAGTGGACCGGGCTGGGCCTGCTGCAGGAAGCCGAACAATTGCTGGCCTTGCCCGGCGAAGCCGCGTCCCCGGAAACCCAGGCCCAGCTCTGGCTCAAGCTGGCCCTTGCGCAGGGTGCGCAGGGCCAGCCGCAGCAGCAGCAACGATTGCTGACGCGGCTGCTGACCGATTTTCCTGACCAGCCCCAAGCGGCGAAGGCGCGTTTCCTGCTCGATAACGCCTAGCGCTCGCCGCGATGGCGAGCGCTCAGCCGGCCGTGAGCGGCTGCGCTTGCGGGCCGAGCGCGCTCAACGCCGCTTCCAGCCGGCGCCGTTGCTCGTCGTCCTCGCATCGTGCCAGTGCATCGCGCAGCAGGGCACGGGCCTCGTCATCGCGGCTGTAGCGTTCGGCCAACAGCAGCGCCGCGTCCAGCGACCATTGCAGCGATTCGCTGCGCTTGGGCCAGGCTCGCAGCATTGCCTGCAGGGCGTCGCAGGCAAGCTGGAACTGACCGCCCAGGCGCGCGCGCTCGGCCAGCAAAATCGCGTGTTCGACCTGCGCCGGGACAAAGTCGGGGTCGACTTCCAGGATTTCGCGCAACACCGCCAGCGCGCGGCGCTCCTGCTTCTCGGCGATCAGGCGGCTGATGAATTGCTGACCGTGGTCGTGCAGCTCCGGCGAGGCGCCGTCCTTGCGCAGCAGGCGGTGGTAAAGCTCATGCACCGCCAGCGAGACCGCGCGCCCGCGAATGGCGCCGCGCAAGGCTTCGCGCGCTTCTTTTGGGTGGCCGTCGCGGACGTGGGCCTCGGCCTCGTCGAGCAGGCGCTGGTCCGGGTCCGGGCGCCGCAGGTCGGCCAGGGCGTCCGGTTCGAACCCGAGCACCTCGTGGTACTGGTAGACCAGGTAGCCGAGCAAATGGAAGTTGGAGAACAGGCCCCAGGTGACCATGAAGTTCACCGTCAGGTGGCTCACCAGCGGCGGCATGAAGCGATTGAGCCAGGCCGCGGCGGTGAGCGCACTGGCCAGGATCACGAACAGCAGGCACACCGCGGCCAGATACGGCCAGCCGATGCGCGTGGCCAGGGCCAGGGGCACGGTCGGATTGAGGGCGCGGCGCAGGCTGCCGTCCATCGCCAGGGAGATGGTAGAGGCGGGCGTCAGCAGCACCACCGCACCCAGGGC
>DATCVI010000142.1:0-13089 GCA_036566925.1 Stenotrophomonas sp. | reverse complement strand
AGCAGCAGCTGAAGACTGCGGCAGTTGGGCAGCGTACATCGAAATCCCGTCAACCTCGAGTTCATGTTCATCTCTCTCTAAAGCCTTCGTTTACATGCGCCTGGAGCGGACTCAGCAAGTAGTCAATCACCCGCCGCTTGCCCATCCTGATCTCCCCGCTCAGCGTCGTGCCCGCACTCGTACTCACCACCAAGCCATCGATATCCAGGCTGCTGCCATCACCGAGGCGCGCGAGGCCGCCTGCATCAGCCGGCCGCCATACCGCTGCTCCAATTCGGCCAAGCTCAGCTGCCGCGGGCGACGATCGGCCAGGTCGTGGATGAGCGCTTGCTCGCCTTGGATGCGCGCGATCATAAAGGCCCGGCCTTCGCGATCCCAACCTAGCGCCGGCGAATTCGCCATCGGCAAGCGCGAAGCGGGCAGTACTGATACCTCGGCTTCCAGGCCCAGCTTGCGGGCCGCAAGTAGCAGCGTGGTCTCGTCGAACGCCTCCCCACTGGAGCCGAGTTCGTGCGCAAGTTGCGCAGCATCGGCTGCGACACCGTGGTACTGCGCGACCAGGACTAGTCCACAAAGGCCCAAATCCACAGATACGCTGACTTCTTCCCCGTTCCCGCTCAGGACACTGAGCGAGGCATTCCCTTGCGACATGAAGCACCCTGCATGCGTCCCAAAGACTTCGAGGCTCCCCAGTAGAAGAATCGGGAGTTCGCGCACAGCCTTCAATACCGCCGACTGCAATTTCAGTATGCGTATTCGGCAAATACGTCATTTCGTCACACCTACCGGCGCGCCCCCGGTTTTCGACCTGGGCACCTGTCTCTGACTTTGCTTTCTGGATTCATAGGCCCGGTGGTCGTGGGATCGAGAACGAGTTGTAGCGGTTGGTCGTATGACTTTCTGATCGCATGGCCGTGAATCTGGAAATAACGACCTCATTTCGCTGCAAACACTACCAACCACTCTCCCGCGCAGTCTCCACCAGGTAATCCCGCAGCAACTTCGCACTCGGTCCAATCTTTCCGGAGTGCACCAGGTAGATGTCCAGCGGCGAGGTCTGCGCCTCCGGCAACACCCGGACCAGCTCGCCCGACGCCAGCGGCGCGGTGGCGTCATACGCCGGCAGGCGCGCGATTCCCTCGCCGGCCAGCACGAACGCCAGGCGCGATACGGCGCTGTCGGTCACGATGTCGCCCTGCACCGGAATGTCGATACGCTCGCCGCCGATCTGGATCTGCGTGTGCCGCTGGCTCGGGGGATAGACCACCCAGCGATGCTGCTTGAGCTCGTCGGCGGTCGCCGGCACGCCGTGGCGCTTCAGATACGCCGATGAGGCGCACAGCAGAGTTGCTTCGTGCACCAGCGGGCGCGCGAACAGGTTCGAGTCGGGCAAAGGCCCGGCGCGCACCGCAAGATCGACGCCCTGCTGGACCAGATCCACATTCGCATCGCCCATCGCGATGTGCAGGCGAATGGACGGATAGCGCCGGCGAAATGCCAGCAACGCGGGCAGGATGCGCTTGTTGCCGAAGTGATGCGAGCAGGTCAGCCGCACCTCGCCCTGCGGCTCGGCACGCAGCAACTCCATGCCGCGAAGTCCGTCGGACGCTTCATCCAGCAGGCGCTCGCAATGCACGCGGAAGGCTTCGCCCGCTGGCGTGAGGCTGAAACTGCGCGTGCTGCGGTGGGCCAGGGGCACGCCAAGCCGGGATTCCAGCGCGCCGACGTGATGGCTGACCACCGCGCGGGTCAGCGCAAGCTCGCGCGCGGCCGCGGCGAAGCTGCCACAGCGCACCACCGTGGCGAAGATCGCCATGGCACGGAGTTCGTCGAGCAGGGCCACGCGTCGCTCCTGGGTTTTGTATGTCTGTATTTTACAATCTGTCAGGGCCCTGGCGTCTACCAGGGTCCACCATGCCGCTTTATCGTCTCTCCGCCAGCCCGCAACGGGCCAATGACAATCCCAAGGAGAGCATCATGAGCGTCAAGCATGTCTTGTTTGTTCTGACAAACGCCGGTGAGATCGGCCCCCAGCACCGTGCCACCGGGTACTTCTTTCCCGAAGTTGCCCACCCTTTCGAGGTGCTCGACCAGGCGGGAATTGCCATCGAATACGCCTCACCGGCGGGCGGCACCACGCCGGAGGATGGCTACGACGCTTCCGATACCGCGCAGCTGTCCTTTCGCCAGAGCAAGGCGATCCGCCGGATGGGCCGCAGCCGGAAATTGTCCGAAGTCGACGTGCTCGACTACGACGCGGTGTTCGTCCCCGGTGGGCTTGGCCCGATGGTGGACATCACTGGCAACGCCGAAGTCCAGACGTTGCTCAAGCGTGCCTGGAACGCCGGCATGATCGTGGCGGCGGTGTGCCACGGCCCTTCTGCGTTGCTTGGCGTCCAGCTGGATGACGGAACGCCGTTGGTTAGTGGCCGCAAGCTGACCTCGTTCTCGACTGCCGAAGAAGACGGCTACGCCCGCGCCGACGTACCGTTCGACCTTGAAACCGCGCTGCGCGGCGAAGGCGCGCTCTATACATCGGGTCCGGACTGGCAACCGCACGTAGTGGTCGATGGCCGCCTGATCACCGGCCAGAACCCCGCCTCCGCCGGCCCATTGGCGCAGGCGCTGGTGGAAGCACTGGAGAAGGTGGCATGAGCCCTTCGCCCGCCCCCATCGTCGTGATCGCCCGCTGGACGATCGCGGAGGCATCGCTCGCCGAGGTGCTCGCGCTGTTGCCGGAGCTGCAGCGAGAATCCCTGCAGGAGCCGGGGTGCCTGGGTTACGAGATCCTGCGGAGTACGAAAACGCCGAACACCCTGGTGCTTATCGAGCGCTATCGCGATGAGCAGGCTATCCAGGCCCATCGCGAGTCCGCGCACTATCGGGCCTTGGTCTCCGGGCGGATCGCGCCGCTATTGAGCGAGCGGCAGGTGGATCTGCTTTCTGCGATCGGGCATGCCGGATAGGGCCAACGGTCAATTGAACCACGAGAGCGGCCGTGCGAGGCTGGACCTGCCGAGGACTCGCGGGAGGGCCATCCCATGCAAGTTGTCGATTCATCCTCCAGAAGTCCCGCGATTGCGGACCCCGCCCTTGCGCCGCTATTCGAACTCGACGCCAGGATAGCCAAGCTCGGCAGCAGGATCCGCGTGCTCGGGGCGTTGGCCTGGCCCGTGGAGATGGAGGCGCGTTTTCTCGACAGCTGGCGTGCCGGCAAGCCGGAAATGCCTGCGCCTCCCACACAGCCGGTGGAGCATGCGGCGATGTTGGCGGCGCTTGACGACATCCTGCGCCAGCTCGACCGCGGCCACCCTGTTGGCGACTGGCTGTACAAGACCGCGTGGAGCTACCGCATCGCGGCCGAGATGCTCTCAAGCATCGGCACGCCACGTTTCACGGAGTGCTCGATGCTGCTGTATGGGCACCCTTCGACGAAGTATCGGTCACAGGACGTCACCACGCTGCAGTCGGCCGAGCGCATGCTGGCGATCACCGACCAACTTATCGATTCGCGGTATGTGCCGCAGGTGCCGTACGACATCCATGCCGCGGACTTCGCCGTGCGGCTGCGCGAGCGCATCGATCCGTTCTTCACCGACGATCCCGTGCAGGTGGTGCTGGACACGCAGCTGGCGTCGAAGGCGGCGGCGGGAAGCAAGGTGATCCGCATCAGGGCCGATGCGATGTTCTCGGCGCTGGATCTCGATCAGTTGGTCGAACACGAGGCGTTTATCCACTCGGCCACGCTATTGAATGGGAAACGGCAGCCCTGGCTGCGTTGCCTTGGCGTGGGCGCGCCGCGCACTACGCGGACGCAGGAAGGGCTGGCGACATTCTCCGAGATCATCACCGGGGCCATGGATATCAATCGGCTGCGGCGGCTTGCGCTTCGTGTGCTGCGCTTGCAGGAGGGATTGTCGGGGGCGGATTTTATCGAGGTATTCCGGGCATTCCTGGATGCCGGACAGTCCGAGGTGGACAGCTATCGAAGCGCCGCGCGGATCTTTCGCGGCGGGGATGTGCGCGGACGGGTCTGCTTTACCAAGGATGGCGCGTACCTGGAAGGATTGCTGCTGGTGACTGCGTTCGTGAAACGGGCGCTGCACGAGAACCGCGGGGATACTTTGCGGCTGCTGTTCTGTGGACGGGTGACGTTGGGAGATTTGATCACGTTGGCGGCTTATCGGGCGTCCGGGCTCGTCGCCGCCCCACACTATGTGCCGCCTTGGGCGCGGCATCCGGAAAGAGTATTGGCCACGCTGGCGTTCTCGACTGCTGCGCAAGGGCTTCGGCTCGACTCGTTTGAGCTGGAGCGATTCGCAGCGTATGAGGATGAGGTCATTGCCGGCACTTAGCCGGTGTAGCCCCTGGCCTACCGCTACGGCTTCGGCGCAGCCGTAGACCCCCGCACCATCAAGCTGAAATCCAGTGTCTGCTGAAGCGGCACGTCCACGCTCTCGATGATGGCAAGCAACAGGTTGACGGCGCGAACACCGATCTCGCGCATGGGCTGGCGGATGGTCGTCAACGGTGGGGTGAGGTAGCTCGACGACGACAAATCGTCGAAGCCGACCACGGACAGGTCTTCCGGCACGCGTATGCCCAAGTCGCGGCAGGCCGCAAGTACGCCCAGCGCCATCTGGTCGCTGAAGCAGAAGGCCGCGGTCGGTGGGGTTGCCTGGATCAATAGCGCCTTCGCCGCTTCATAGCCTGATTCAACCGAGAAATCGCCCGGTGCGAGGCTCAGCTGGCGCAGGCGGCCGCGTGCCTTGCCGGCCGCCCTGGCCCCTTCCAGGCGCTGCTGATGCAGGGGATTGTCGGGCGGGCCGCCGACCACGGCGATGCGCTCGTGGCCGAGGCCGTACAAATGCTCCATCACCGCGCGCGCAGCGGCGGCGTTGTCGATGTGGACGCTGGGAATGCCGAGGGCCGGATCGAACTCGCAACCGTTGACGACCGGCGCGGCGGCACCGAGTTGCTTGACGATCTCGCGCGCCGTCGGCGGCAGGCGGTGCCCGAGCACGATCAGGCCGTCCGCTTCATTCCGCCGAAGCATCTGCGCATAGCGCTCCTCGCGATCCGGCTGGTGCTGGGTGTCGCCCAGCAGCACGGCGTAGCCGACGGCCTGCGCCGCCTCTTCGGCGCCCTGCAGGATCTGCGCGAAAAAAGGATTGGCGATATCCGGCACGGTCACCAGGATCTTGCTGCTGCGCTGGGTCTTGAGGGTCCGCGCGACAGTGTTGGGGACATAGCCCAGCGCGGCGGCCGCCTGCTCGATGCGGGTGCGCGTGGCCGGCTGCACTTTTTCCGGCCGCGACAACGCCCGCGAGACCGTGCCCGCGGAGACGCCGACGTGCTTGGCGATGTCGTAAATCGTTGCCATGGTTCAGTTCTTCTGGCCGCGGTGCGGTGCACAACAGGTCTTGCGGGAGCCCCATGCTAGGATAATGCAATCGATTGCATCGGGGCGAATCACGTTGAAGACGCTCAAGGGTCCAGCGCTGTTCCTGGCGCAATTCATCGGCGACAAGCCTCCATTCGATCGGTTGGACACGCTGGCCGAATGGGCTGCGAGCCTCGGCTATTCTGGCGTACAAGTACCCACCAGCGCGCCGCACCTGTTCGATCTCGCAAAAGCCGCGCAGAGCCAGGCGTACTGCGACGACGTCGCTGCGATGCTCGCCAAGCACGGCATCCAGATCACCGAACTGTCCACGCACCTGCAAGGGCAGCTGGTCGCGGTCCACCCCGCCTATGACGACCTGTTCGACGGCTTCGCGCCGACGGACAAGCGCGGCAATCCCGCCGCCCGCCAAGCCTGGGCAGTCGAGCAGCTGAAGTTCGCCGCCAAGGCCAGCCAACGCCTGGGCCTCAAGGCGCACGCGACGTTCTCCGGTGCGCTGGCCTGGCCCTACTTCTATCCGTGGCCGCAACGTCCGCCCGGGCTGGTGGACGCGGCCTTTGCCGAACTCGGCCATCGCTGGCGGCCGATCCTCGATGCCTTCGACGACTGCGGCGTGGACCTCTGCTACGAGATCCACCCAGGCGAAGATCTGCACGATGGTGCGACCTTCGAGCGTTTCCTCGACGTGGTCGACCACCACCCGCGCGCCAAGATCCTGTACGACCCCAGCCACCTGCTGTTGCAGCAGATGGACTACCTCGGCTTCATCGACCGGTATCACGAACGCATCGGCATCTTCCATGTAAAGGACGCCGAGTACCGCGCCAGTGCGCGCAGCGGCGTCTATGGCGGTTACCAGGACTGGATCGATCGTCCCGGCCGCTTCCGTTCGCCGGGCGATGGCCAGATCGACTTCAAGGCGATCTTCTCCAAGTTCGCCCAGTACGACTTCCCGGGCTGGGCGGTGCTGGAATGGGAGTGCTGCCTCAAGCATCCGGAAGACGGCGCGCGCGAGGGCGCGGCCTTCATCCGCGATCACATCATCCGCGTGACCGAACGCGCCTTCGACGACTTTGCCGGCAGCGGCACCGACCCGGAATCACTGCGCCACATGCTCGGGATTTGAATCCATGCCGCCCTGGGAGGGGAAGCCATGAAGCACACCATGTCGCGCCTGAGCGCGATGATGTTCCTGCAGTTCTTCATCTGGGGGGCGTGGTTCGTCACCCTCGGCACCTACCTGGTGCAGGGCCCATTGCAGGCCAGTGCCAGCCAGGTCGCCACGGCTTTCCTGAGCCAGTCGATCGGCGCGATCCTCGCCCCGTTCCTGGTCGGCCTGATCGCCGACCGCTACTTCGCCGCGCAACGCATCCTCGGGGTGCTTCACCTGGGCGGCGCAGTGTTGATGTGGCTTGCGTCCACGGCCACGAGTTTCGGCGGCTTCTTCGGCTACGTCATGGCCTACATGCTGCTCTTCATGCCGACCCTGGCCTTGGCCAACAGCGTGGCGATGCGGCACATGCAGTCGCCTGAAAAGCAATTTCCGCCGGTGCGGGTCGCCGGCAGCATCGGCTGGATCGTGGCGGGCGTGCTGATTGGCTGGCTGGGCTGGGAGCAGGCACATCGGCTCGAACTGACTTTCCGGATGGCGGCGATGGCCTCGCTGGCCCTGGGCCTGTACGCCTTTACCCTTCCGCACACCCCGCCGCTGGCGCAACAGCGCAATGCCAGGCTCGGGCAGATCCTCGGGCTGGACTCGCTGCGGCTGCTGAAGTCGCGCTCCTACCTGGTGTTCTTCCTGGCCTCCATCGCCATCTGCATCCCGCTGGCGTTCTACTACAACTTCACCAATCCCTATCTCAACGACCTCGGCGTGCGCGGCGCAGCCGGCCTGCAGTCGCTCGGCCAAGTGTCCGAAGTGCTGCTGATGCTGGCGATGCCGTTCCTGTTCGTGCGCCTGGGCGTTAAGACGATGCTGGCGGTCGGCATGGCGGCCTGGGTGGTGCGTTACGCCATGTTCGCCTTCGGCGACGCCGGTGGCGGCTTCGCGTTGCTGGTGATCGGCATCGTGCTGCACGGCATCTGCTACGACTTCTTCTTCGTCACCGGCCAGATCTACACCGACGCCCACGCCGGCCCAGACGCGCGCAGCAGCGCCCAGGGCTTCATCACTCTGGCGACCTACGGCGTGGGCATGTTGATCGGCACCTTCCTGTCCGGCGCGGTGGTCGAGCACTACACCACTGCGGCAGGCCGCGACTGGCAGCAGATCTGGCTGTTCCCGGCGGGCGTGGCGCTGGTTGTGCTGATCGCCTTCCTGTTGCTGTTCCGCGATCGGCCGGCGGTTGCGGCCGTTCCTTCCACGCCCTGAGAAACGTCCGATGAGCAAGCTTGGAATCGCCATCGTCGGCACCGGCATGATCGGCGCGGTCCACCGGCGCGCGGCGCTACTGGCCGGTGCCGTGGTGCGTGGCGTCGTCGCCTCTTCACCGCAACGCGGGCGCGAAGTAGCCCAGTCCTGGGACCTGCCACGCGCCTATCGCGACATAGAAGAAGTCGTCGCCGATCCGCAGGTGCAGGTCGTGCACGTATGCACGCCCAACCATCTGCACCGGGCCATGGCGCAAGCCGCGCTCGAAGCCGGCAAGCACGTGATCTGCGAGAAGCCACTGGCGACGACATTGGAAGACGCGCAGGCATTGGCGACCCTGGCTGCCTCTACCGGGCTGGTCGCCACGGTGCCGTTCGTCTACCGCTATCACCCGGTGGTACGCGAGGCGCGCGCACGCATCGCCCAGGGCGAACTGGGGCCACTGCGCCTGATCCATGGCAGCTACCTGCAGGACTGGCTACTGGATCCGGCCAGCAACAACTGGCGCGTGGATCCCGCACTCGGCGGCGCCTCGCGCGTATTCGCCGACATCGGCTCGCACTGGTGCGATCTGGTGGAGTGGGTTGGCGGCGAGCGCTTTGTCGAAGTCAGCGCCGCCTTCGCGACGGTGATCGCCGAGCGCGGCGCCGTTACCGGGAAGAGCTTCACCACGCCGGCAGCCGGCGGCGCCATGCAGCCGGTATCGAGCGAGGACGTTGCCGCGGCGATGTTCAAGACCGGCGTCGGCACCCTGGCTTCATTGACGGTCAGCCAGGTCTCGGCCGGGCGCCGCAATCGCCTCTGGTTCGAGATCGACGGCGCCCACGCCAGCGTGGCGTTCGACCAGGAAGACAGCGAACGCCTGTGGATTGGCCGCCCCGACCAGCGCGAGGAAGTCTTCGTGCGCGGGCCCGGCGCCGGCAGTGCCGAACAACGGCGGCTCGCGATCTTCCCGGCCGGGCACGCGCAGGGCTACGGCAACTGCTTCGAGGCGTTCGTCGCCGACACCTATCGCGCCATCGCCAGCGAACGGCCGGAAGGCCTGCCCACCTTCGACGATGGCTTGCGCTCGGCGCTGATCGTCGATCGCGTCATCACCTCGGCCAGGTCCCGCGCCTGGACCCCCATCGCTTGAACCGGGAGAACACCTTGATGTGCACATCCACACGCAAGATCGCGGCCACCGCGCTGCTGTTGTTCGCCACCCTGCCCGCCTTCGCCCGCGACACCGGCGGCGCGGACAAGCCGATCGCGGTGCAGATGTACACGCTGCGCAACGCCGGCACGCTCGACAACCAGTTGAAGATCGTCCATGACGCTGGCGTAAGCGCGGTGGAAACCGTCGGCACGCAGAAGGTCACCGCCGCGGAACTCAAGCAACTGCTGGATAAGTATTCGATCAAGGCCATCTCCTCCCACGTGCAACTGGCCGATTTGCGCAATGACCTGGACGGCGTCGTCGCCTTCAATCGGGCCATCGGCAACACCACCCTGGTGGTGCCGTACCTTGCAGAAAAGGAACGCCCGACCGACGCCGCCGGCTGGACCGCACTGGGCCATGAGTTGGGCGAGATATCGAAGCGAGTGCGGGCCCAGGGCATGCACCTGGCCTACCACAACCACGACTTCGAACTGGTCGACTTCAATGGCAAGACCGGCCTCGAACTGTTGTTCGCCGCCGCCGGCCCGGATCTGGAGACCGAGCTCGACCTGGCCTGGGTGGCCCGTGCCGGCTACGACCCGGCGACGATGCTTGGCAAATTCCAGGGCCGCGTCTTCGCGGTGCACGCCAAGGACAACGCGCCGAAGGGCGAGGCCAAGGACGAGGGGGGCTTCGCGGCAGTGGGCCAGGGCGTGCTGAACTGGAACGTGATCCTGCCCGCAGCCGCAGCTGCCGGGGTGCAGTGGTACATCATCGAACACGACCAGCCGCGTGATCCCGCGCTGGCCATCCGGACCGGCGCGAACTACCTGCGTCAACACCTGCCCGCCAGCGCACATCGCTAGCAAGCGAAGGAGTCCATGTTTTGAAAGCGATCCTTCTAGCGGCGTTGCTTCCCTTGGGAGCGACCGTTGCAACGACAGCGTCGGCCAAGGATGACCCTGCGGCCGGCGCCACGCTCTACGCCACCCATTGCGTGGCCTGCCACGGCGCCGACCGTGCCGGCGTACCCGGTACGTTCCCGGCGCTCACCGGTGTCGGCAAGCGGCTGCAGCCGCCGCAGATCAAGGACAAGATCAAGCAGGGCGGCGGCTTGATGCCACCGTTTTCACAGCTGACCGAGCAAGAAGTCAACGACCTCGCCGCGTTCCTGGCGCAATGAAGCGCCGGTGCGCGCGCTACAGCTCGCGCACCCAGATGTTGCGGTAGCTCACTTTCGAATCGTGTTCCTGCAGGTAGATCGGTGCGCACTCGTGCGGCGCGTACGAAGGCGCGCCGATGTACTCGGTCTTGCCCGATATCACCGTGTCGTTCTGCACCAACACCCCGTTATGCAGGACGGTAATGCGCGCTGGTGACTTGAGCCCGCCGCCTGGCGAAAAGCGTGGCGCCTTCCAGATGATGTCGTAAGCCTGCCACTCGCCCGGCGCGCGCGAGGCGTTCACCAGCGGAATGGCCTGCTTGTAGATCGACGCCGCCTGGCCATTGGAATAGGTCGGGTTGTTGTAGCTGTCGAGCACCTGCAGTTCGTAGAGCTCCTGCAGGAAGATGCCGCTGTTGCCACGTTGCTGGCCCTCGAAACCCTTGGTCTCGGTCGGCGTACGCCACTCCACATGCAACTGCATATCGCAGAATTTCTGCTTGGTGCGGATGCCCTTGCTCCCCGGCACCACCGTGACCGCACCGTTGGCGACAAGCCACGGCACCGGCCCACCCTGCTCCGACTCCCACGCCGAGAGATCCTTGCCATCGAACAGCGCGATGGCGTCGGACGGCGCCTTACCCGTCGGCGTGGCTACGGTTGCGGGCACCGGCTTCCATACCTCGGTCTTCGCCGGATCGCGCGATGCATCACCGCTGGTCTGCGCGAACGCGGGGGACATGGCCAGCAAGCAGGCCGCCATCAATATCGATTTCGTCATGGGGTTCCCAGGGCAGTGTTGCGTAGGCGAATCGTCGCGATCCATCAGCCGGTCGCCCATGCGGGCGTTCCCGGCGTATAGGCCACGTCGCCGTCGTAGCGACCCGGCACCGCGACGTAGCGCAGTACTTCGGTCGCGCCGACCTTCGAGGAGAAGAAGCTGAAGAGGGTCAATTGCTTGATCATCGTGAAGTAGTGCGGCATCACGTTCGGCACTTCGGCCGCGCCGGTATCGGTGACGCCATTCCCTCCGTGCGTGGCCGCGTGCTTCCTGGCTTCCGCATCTACCTTGCGCAGCAGCTCGGTGCGCGCCTGCGGCGTCAGCGCCACGAATTGCCCGCCAGCGCGTTTGTCGAGGTCCGCCAGGCCGGCGCGGAACGTCGTCTGCTCTTTGGCGGTGTAGCAGTCGCTGACGAATTGCGCCATGAACGCGCCTGCTCCTGCGTCCTTCGCACCCGGCGTGCGGGTGCGCGGCAGGATCGTCTCGGCGATCTCGTCCAGCTTGGCAACATCGGCTGCCGAGAGGGCGTTGGTGGCGCCTACGGCCGGCGCCTGTCCATAGACCAGCGCCGGCATGCCGACCATGGCCGCGCCGGTGGCTGCGGCAATCATCTTCAAGAGTTCGCGACGTTCCATCACAGGTTCCCCGCCTTGAGTTCGCGTACCGCGTGGTCGGCGGCCCTTGCCGTCAGTGCCATGTAGGTCAGCGATGGATTCACGCAGGCGCTGGAGGTCATGCAGGCGCCGTCGGTGACGTAGACGTTGGGTGCGTCCCAGACCTGGTTGTGCTGGTTGAGCACCGAATTCTTGCGGTCACGGCCCATGCGCGCCGTGCCCATCTCATGGATGCCCTTGCCCGGCGCGTAGTCGTGGTCATGCATCTCGACCTCCTTGACGCCGGCGGCCTCCAGCATCTCGGCGGCATCGGCGGCCATGTCCTTGCGCATGGCTTTCTCGTTAGCGCGCAGTGCCACGTCCATCGCCAACACCGGCAAGCCCCACTTGTCCTTGCGGTTCGGGTCCAGGCTGATCGTGTTGCGATGGTCAGGCAGCATCTCGCCGAAGCCGGTCATGCCAATACCCCAATCCCCCGGCACTGTCAGCGCGTCCTTCAGCTCGGCGCCGATGTTGAGCTCGGCGACCTCGCGCGACCAACCCGAACGACTGGCGCCGCCCTGGTAGCCGAACCCGCGCAGATACTTGCGCTTGTCCGCGGCGACGTTGCGGAAGCGGGGAATGTAGAAACCACACGGGCGACGGCCGAAGTAGTACTTGTCGTCGTAGCCCTCGACCCGGCCGGAAGCACCCGCGCCGAAGTGATGGTCCATTACGTTGTGCCCGAGTTCGCCGGACGAAGAGCCCAGCCCGCCTTCCCACACATCGGTGGCCGAGTTCATCAACAGCCAGGTCGAGTTGAAGGACGACGCGTTGAGGAAGATGACGTTGGCCGTGTACTCATACGTCTGCCCGTTCTCGGCGTCGATGATCTCCACGCCGCGTGCGCGCTTGCGGTCCTTGTCGTAGAGCACTTCCTTGACGATCGAGAACGGCCGCAACGTCAGGTTGCCGGTCTTCATCGCTGCCGGCAGCGTCGCGGCCTGGGTGGAGAAGTACGCGCCAAACGGACAACCCAGGATGCACTTGTTGCGGTACTGGCAGTTGACCCGCCCCTGCTCCGGCATGGGCTTGGTGATGTTGGCGGTGCGCGAATGAATCAGGTGGCGAGTGCCGCCAAAGGCCTGCTTGATTCGCGCGGCCACATCCTTTTCGACGATGTTCAACGGAATCGGCGGCAGGAACTCGCCATCCGGCAACACATCCAACCCCTCGCGCGTGCCGGCGATGCCGGCGAACTTCTCCACGTAGTCATACCAGGGCGCGATATCGGCGTAGCGGATCGGCCAATCGGTAGCGATGCCGTCCTTGAGATTGGCCTCGAAATCCAGGTCCGACCAGCGATAGCTCTGCCGGCCCCACAGCAGCGAGCGACCACCGACGTGGTAGCCGCGGAACCAATCGAAGCGCTTGGTCTCGACGTAAGGCGATTCCTCTTCGTTCGCCCACATCCCTTGCAGATTCTCGACCAGGCCGTAATCGCGCATCAGCACCGGATACGCCGCCTTCATCGCCTGGGTCGGCTGATTGTGGTGCGGGAAGTCCCAGGCCTCCTTCATGGCGTTGACGTAATCCTTGACGTGCTCGATGTTGCGACCGCGCTCCAGCATCAAGAC
>DATCVI010000141.1:0-7214 GCA_036566925.1 Stenotrophomonas sp. | reverse complement strand
CGGCAGCGGCTGGCGCAGCGTGTACACGAGCAGCGGATCGAGATTGTCGAAGCGATAGCTGCCGTCGGCCGCGGTGGTGGTGGTCGACACCACGCTACCGCTGCCGGCATCGAGCAACTCGACGGTAGTGCCGGCGATGGCGGCGTCGCTGCCCGCATCACGGCGATCGTTGAAATTGCCGTCCACGTAGACGTGGCCCGCCAGCGAAGGCTGTCGCACTTCGGGGAAGTCGTAGCGCAGTGCGGCGGTGTTGGCGGTCAGCAGCACCGCGGTGTAGCGCGAGTCCGGATTGCCGGCGGCATAGGTGCCGCCCAGCGAAGGCGCGTTGCCACCGGCGCTCGGCGGATCGATCGGACCATTACGCAAGCCGGCCGGCTGCGTCTGGGTCACGCTGTAGCCGTTGGCGTCGGCAGGCGAAAGATCCTGGAAAGAATAGCTGCCGTCGGCGGCGGTGGTGGTGCTGCGATTGACGCTGTTGCCGTAGGCGTCGGTGCCGCTCAGGACGATGGTCACGCCGGCGATGCCGGGCTCGCCGGCCTGGCGTACGCCGCCATTGGCGCCGGCGCGGTCGCGGTCCTCGAACACGCGACCGCCCAGGCTGGCGCGCGTCACCAGGATCGGCACGGTGGCGCTGTTGTTGCCGTTGTTGCGATCGATCTGCTCGGTGGCGACGGTGGCGGTGTTGTTGATCGCCGCCGCACCTGGCCAGGTATCCCAGCGCACCGGCACCACGATGCGGACCTTGCCGCCGACGGTGACGTCGCCCAGCCGGCAGGTCAGCGCAGCGCCGGCCTGCGCGCAGTTACCGATGCCGTTGGGCACTTCACCGCCGCCACCGGGCGGCAGCGGGCCCTTCTTCTGCCAGCTCACCGGGCCGGTGACCAACAGGCCGGCCGGCAACGTATCGGTGATCACCGTGCCGGTGCCGTTGAGCGGGCTGCTGCCGCTGCGGTCGCGCGAAAGGCTGGCCCCGGGACCGTTGTTGATGCCATCGATGACGTAGAAGAACGGCTGCCGCAGCGACACGCCTTCCACGTTCGGGGCCACGGCCACGTCCGGATCGGCATCCGGCGCGCTGGTGACCACGTGCTTGCTCACGCCCATGTCCGATGCGGCGCGGATGGTCGTGTCCTGCGTGGCCTCGTCGTTGGCGCTGTTGCTGTCGACTTCGGCCGAGCTGGCCTGGGCCACGTTGAGCACGGTGTCGCCGGCCGCGCCCGGCGGCGTGTCGTAGCGATAGCGCAGGAACAAGGTGCTGGTCTGGCCGGAAGCGACCACACCGGCGACGTTGGTACCGAAACCGATGCCGGGCATCAGGCAGTCGAGGACCAGCGGCGCACCGACGGTGGGGTTGCTGCCACTGACAATCGAGCAGGCTGCGGGCGAGAACGGCCCGGCGGTCGAACTCGATGCACCGACGAAGACCACCGTGCGCCCGGCTGGCGGGGTGAAGGTGTCGCGCAGGCGCACGTTGGTGGCCACCGACGGGCCGTTGTTGCGGATCGTCACCTGGTAGGTGATCAGGTTCGCCGCCGCATTCACCGCGTCGAAGCCGAGCGGATCGACGCCACCGCTGAAGCCGGTGTCGATCTTGTTGGTGATCAGGTCGACCTGCCCGCTCTCGAACGGCAGTTGCGCGCTCTTGCTGTCGTCGCCGGTGTTGTTGTTGAAATCGTAGGTGTTGCCGTCGCCGTCGGTGCCGGCGGTCGGATCGCCCTGGCCGTCGCCATCGAGGTCGATGACGAAGTCGGCGATGTTGTCGAACTGGCGCCCGGTGTTGGCGGCGTTGACGTTGGGGCGGATCACTACCTGCAGGGTTTCGGTCTGCTGGTTGGCCAGGTTCGGCAGCGCGGGACACACCACACTCACCTGGGCCGGCGCGCCGCTGGTATTGGCGTACGAATTGCCGCCAGCGGTGGCGGTGACGGTAACGCCGGCACCGGCGGTAGCGGTACAGGCGCGCGTCCCGGCGCCGGTGCGTTGCGCCGAGATCAACACGAAGCCGGAATCGTTGGCCGGCAGCGTGAACACGTCGCGCAGGATCACCCCCGGTACCGAGGACGGACCCTGGTTGACGTAGGACATCACGTAGGTGGTGTTGACGCCCGCACGGCCCGGCGTGCCCGAAGCGATGGTCTTGGCGCTGGTGACGACGTTGGCCACGCGCGCGATGCGGATCCAGTCCGAGGCCTGGTTGTTGCTGCCGTTGAGCTCGCCCACCGAACCGGCGACGGCGGCATTGATGCCGACACCGGCGGTATTGCAGTACGCGCCAGTGACATTGCTGCCGCCACAGGCGGTGCTGCCTTGCGAGTAGCTATCGAACAGCGCGCGCCTGACCTGGATGACGATCTGCACGGTCTGCTGGTTCGCCAGCGCGGTAGTGCCCGAGCTGCACGCCACCGAGGCGCCGGTGATGTTGCACTGCCAGCCGACCGGCGCACTGGTCACGCTGAGCTGGGTGCGGCCGGACACAAAGCCCGGCACGGTGTCGTTGACGACGACGCCGGTGGTCGCGTCCGGCCCGTTGTTGGTCACCGTGAGCGTGTAGGTCAGCGTGTCCTGGTTCGCGGCCAGCACGTTGTCGGCTTCGCCCGGGCCGTTGGTCTGCTTGCTGATGACCAGGTCGGCGCGTTCGTCGGTAGTGCGGGTACCTGCGCCGGAGCAGTCGTTGCCCGGCTCCGGGTCGCGGTCGATGCCGTTGCCGGTGAGCGGTTCGATCGAGCCGCCCGAGCCGCCGGTGCAGGCGTTGTTGAGCAGGCTTGCCGCCGAAGAACGCGCGCGCGTGAGCAATTGCAGTCGCGGTGCCGTTGCACCGACGGCCACCGGCAGTGCGCCAGCGCCGAGGTCGCAGGTCACGTGTTGCGGGGTGCCCAGGCTGTAGAGAACGTCGACCGTGCAGGTCCAGGCGCCGCTGGCGAACGACACACCGGGTTGTGCCACGCTGCCGTCGTTCTGCAGCAGTTCCTCGCCGGTGGCCAGTGCGTCGACGACCTGCACCTGGCCGCTGGCTGCGCGCGGACCGAGGTTGCGCACGTCGATATTGCTGGTCATGCGGCTGTCGAGATCGCTGCCGATGCCGCTCCACACCGGCACCAGCGCCGGGGTCTTGGTCTTCTGCAACGACAAGTCGGCGCCGTCGGCCAGCACCGTGAAGGTGGTGCTGCCGGTGTTGTCCACGCCGTTCGGGTCGGGCGTGTCGGCACTGGCGGTAGCACTGTTGGTCACGTTGCCGCTGCTGTTGGTGCCCGCTGCCGGGACCACGCTTGCGATAGTGAAGTTGGCGACCGCGCCCACCGCCAGGCTGCCGTTGAGCGCGCAGGTGCGGGTGGTGTCGGCATTGCTGTTGCTGCAGGTCCAACCGGCGGGCGCAGTGCCGCCGGTCACCACGAAACCCGTGGGCAGGTTGTCGACGAAACGCGGATTCACCGCCGCGCTCGGGCCCTGGTTGCGGACCTGCACGTTGAAGGTGACCGGCTGGCCGGAGATGGCCGGCGCCGGGGTCGCGCTCTTGGTCAGGCCGAGGTCGGCACCGGCGGTAATGGTGGTGGTCACCGTGCCGGTGTTGTTGTCCAGGAGCGGGTCCGGCGTGGTACCGGCCTGCACGCGTGCGGTGTTGACCACGTTGCCGCTGCCCGCGGTCACGCGCGCGCGAAAACTGAAGCTGCTGCTGCCACCGGAGGCCACTGCGGTGGCGTGAGTGGCGGTCATCGTGGCCGGGTTGAAGGTCCAGCCGCTGCCACTGAAGCTGTTGGCCACGTACTGCACCGCGGCCGGCAGGTCGTCGACGACGTTGAAACCGGCCGATGCACTGGGGCCGGCGTTGCGCACGGTGATGGTGTAGGTGATCTCCGCACCGGCGACGACCGGATCGGGCGTGGCGAGCTTCTCGATGCTGAGATCGCCAGCCGAATCCAGCGTGGTGGCCTCGATCCGCCGGTTGTTGGCGGCATTGGTATCGCTGGCGAAGAACGGATCGGCATCGGTGATCGTGCTGATCTGGGTATTGCCGGCCGGCAGGGCGCTCTGGAAACCGATGGCACCGCGGATCTGCATCGTGCCGGGCGCGATACCGACGGTGGAGATGGGCAGCTGAAAGGTCACCGCGCCGTCAGGGTCGGTGAACGTACCCACGAGCGTACCGACGCGGCATTCGACGCGGCGCACATTGGCGACCGAGACGCTGCAGAAGCTCGGCAGCGGTGCGGCAGCCAGTGCACCGGCCGGCAGGTCGAAGATCGCCACTGCATTGGCGACGGTGTCGGCGGCGCTGTTCTCTACGGTGACGCTGTAGACGACATTGCTGCCCGCCGGCGTGGGGTCGTAGCCGGTGTCGGAAAGGTTGGTGATCTGCAGGTCGGCGGCGAACGCGAGCGCCGGCACGGAGAAGACCGCAGCGAGCACGATCCGCCACCCAGTGCGTGCGCTGAAGATTGCGCTGCATCCATGAATCGTGCGCGCACGCGCCCACCGGGAGGCCTCGCGGCCACCGCGTTTCAGATCGGTCATCTCTGGTCTTCCCCTGTCGCGATAAACGGACCCGCAGCCTCGAGGCCCGCGCGTGTATCGCGGGCGTCGTCGATGGCCGGGTTCGAGTTGCGCTCCGATCTGCGACGAACGTCACGTACGAAGAGCGGCGCGGATTCTGCGCACTCGCCCACACTTCGTCAATACCGTTGGCTCACCCTTTCTCACATTCGCGCACGCGCATGCACGCGCTGCCGACGAAAGCATTTGCGTGGCAGCGCTTTGCACGCGCTGTCAAAAAAATGGCGCGAATTAAATAGTTCAAACTTGGCCGCACCGATGGCGCGGTGCGTGCGTGCGTGCTGCGTTCGTTGCGCACAAACGCGCGCAGTGCGCTTGGTCGCGCGGGCGCGAGTGTCTCGTCAGCGACTGACGCGGCGCGTCAGTTTCATGCCAGTCGCGCTATGCGCTTTCGGCCAATAGATAACCGTTGCCGCGCACCGCGCGCAACGGCAACTTGCGACCACACGCCGATTCGATACGCGTGCGCAGCCGATGCACCAGCACTTCCAGCCGATGCGGATCGAACGCCGCTGGCGCCTTGGGTGAAATCGCCGCGATCAACGCCGTTCGCGATACCGGTTCACCGCGGCGCGCGAACAATTGCATCAGCAACGCGCGCTCGGCAGCACTGAGCGACAGCGTGCGCGCACCGGGCGCGTGCAGCGTCCAGGCGTCCGCGCTCAGCCGCCACTCGCCCGGATCGTCGGCAGCAGTCGGGACGGTCGCGACCACCGGCATCGCTGGCGCCAATCGCCGCCACAAACTGGACAACGCAGCGGTCAACAGCGGCACGTCCAAGGGTTTGACAAGATAGAGGTCGGCCCCCTGCAACAGCCCCTGGACCATATCGGTGCCGGCCGACCTGCCGGTCAGCATGACGATGCCTACGTGCGGAGACGCCGCGCGCAAATGTGCCGCCACCGCATAACCGTCCTCGCCGGGCAGGCCGACATCGAGCACCACCAGATCGAAAGCGTGCGCCAGTAGCTGCCGGTACAACGCTTCGGCGCTCGGCAACGCCTGCACCTGGGCACCAACCAGATGCAATTCGTCCACGATCAACGTCGCCAGTTCGGCATCGTCCTCGACCACCGCGATGCGCAGTCCGTGCAGCAACGCCTCGCTCATGCGCGATCGTCGACCAGGGCCGGCTCGCCAGGCGTATGCGCGCGGCTGGGCGGGAATTCCAGCAGGAAGCTGGCGCCATGCGTCGAGCCCGCTTCGATAGCGATGCGCGCGCCATGGCGTTCCATCAACCCCTGCGCCATCGCCAGGCCCAGGCCGGCACCGCTCCCCGGCTTGGTGGTAAAGAATGCCTCGAAGACGCGGCTACGCAGTGCCTCGGCGATACCGGGGCCGTCATCGCGACAACGCAATTGCACCGCATTGCCGTGCTGCCGCGCGCTCAGTTCGACCCGGCCACCGGCGCTCAGCGCCTCGTCGGCATTGCCGACCAGGTTGAGCAGGATCAGTTCCAGCTGCTGGCGATCGAAATCCACCCACAGCCCTTCGGCGACGTCCACCTGCAACTGGATCTGCGGCTTCAGCGTCTGCCGCAGCAGCGGGCGCAACGATGACACCAGCGCACCGAGATCGAGCGCTTCGACCTGGCTGTCGTCCGGCCGGCTGAAGTTGAGCAGTTTGCCGCTGATCGCCGCCGCGCGGCTGGCCGCCGATTCGATGCCGTCGAGCGCCTCGGCCTGTGCTCGTGCGTCGCTGGCGCGACGCGCCTTGCGCACATAGCCGGAGACCAGGCTGAGCAGGTGATTGAAATCGTGATTGAGCCCGGCGGCCAACCGCGCCACCGCCTCGACCTTGCGCGCATTGACCAGTTGATCTTCCGTATTCCGGCGCTCGGCCACTTCGCGCTGCAAGGTGGCATGGGCGACGTCGAGCTGTTCGGCACGCAGTTGCGCGTCGCCCAGCGCTTGCCGCAACGCAGCCGAAGTGCGATCGAAGATGAGCGCGATCAGCAGGAAGATCGCGCCGCTGATAACCGCATCGCCAAACGCGTCCTGCGGCAGGTCGGTGCGCACGCCAAGCCAGAACGCCACCATGATCGCGACGAACATGGCCCACAGCGCCGGCCGCCCGACCGCCAGCGCGGCGATCGCCAGCGGAATGGTCAGTACCGGTTGCTCGAAGCGCTGGCTGCCGAAGCCACCGGCGGCATAGCTGGCGCACACTGAAATGGCGAACACGCCGAGCAGCTGATAAGCGGCCCAGCGATACCTGCCCCAGCGGATCAGGACCACGCCGAATAGGGCTACCGCGCTGAACACCACGCTCAGCGCCAGGCTGGTGAGTTCGCCCGGGCGCCAGGGCGTTGCGATGGCCGTGGCGCGGTAGACCCAGGCCAGCGGCGGCAGCGTTCCCAGCAACAGCAACACCACTTGCAGCATCGTGGCGTTGCGTCTGTCCACCGGATCGGCAATCGGGGCGGCACGCAACCATGCCACCGGCCATTTCAGTACTGCCACCCACCGTTTGATTTCAGTGCTGACTGACAAAATCTTTATCCGCGATCGTCCCCGAGGGGATTATGCGACGATCGCGGCCGGTATTTCAGCGGCTGCCCACGCCCGCCGGTTCGGTGCACGGCGGAGGAATCAAGGTCCGACTTCGCGAATGTCCACCGCGACGGCCTCGGTATAGGAAATCCGCAGCAGGTCGCCGCGCTTCAC
>DATCVI010000140.1:0-29763 GCA_036566925.1 Stenotrophomonas sp. | reverse complement strand
TCCAGCGGCAACCAGTCGATCTGGTTCTTGAATATGCCCGTCAGCGTGCCGTGTCGCTCTGGGGAGACCCATACCTGCCCCTCCGACCACTGGCAGAGGTCCCGCAGCTCGCGAACTTTCGGATGTTCCTTCCCAACGCTGTCGAGGACGGGCAGGCCATGAGGATCAAACACGCGCGTGTCCGCGCCCAGGTGACGCAGGATTCGTTCCGCTTCCAGGGCAAGCTTGCGGCTGTATGACTCTGGCCGCAGCGAGCCATACAGCAGAAGAATCCGCGGTGCGGGGCCGTCTGAGGCGGCACCGCCAGGCAGGTGATCGGTAGAAAGATGCGGAAGTTCCACGACCGTAGGTTGTTTTGGAGTATTCATTCGATTATTCTAGAACTATGGAAACGAAAGAAGCAATCTCCGCCCTAACCGCCCTCGGGCATGCCACCCGCCTGGCCGCCTTCCGAATGCTGGTGGAGGCGGGGCCTGAGGGACGGATGGCCGGCGAGATCGCCGAGGGACTTGAGGTCCCCGGCGCAACCCTCTCGTTCCACCTGAAGGAGCTGGTCAACGCTGGGCTGATCGAGAGCGAGAGTCGCGGGCGAAACGTCTGCTACCGAGCCAACTTCGAGTCCATGAACGGTCTCATCGCGTACCTCACCCACAACTGTTGTGCCGGATCGTCCCAGAGCTGCCTGCCTCCGGGTGGCGGCTCCTGTGACTGCTGACCAGGAAAGTCCATGAAGCGTCGCGTCTTGTTCTTATGCACGGGCAACTCCGCTCGTAGCGTCCTCGCTGAAGCGACGCTGCGCGCCTGGGCGGGTAACCGCTATGAGGTGTTCAGTGCAGGCAGTCAGCCCACGGGGCACGTGAATCCGCACGCCATCGCACAGTTGGTCAGTGAGGGCATCCCGACTGCGGGCCTGCGCAGCAAGTCTTGGGATGAGTTTTCAGGGCCTCATAGCGCGCCGATGGATCTTGTTGTGACGGTCTGTGACTCGGCAGCCGCCGAGACCTGCCCCGTCGTCTTCGGCGACTTCATTCGTACTCACTGGGGTCTCCCGGACCCAGCCGCAGTAGAGGGCAGCGAAGAGGCGAAGCGGGACGCTTTCAAGAAAGCCCACCGGATAGTCAAAGCTCGCCTGTTGTCGTTCCTGGCGCTCTCCCCAGCCACCTGGGAGGACCGCGTGGCTCTCAAGACAGCCCTCGACCGCGTCGGGTTCGTAGAGCCGGAGGATGAGGTCAATGGCGCACAATAGTCTCCGCATGGGCTGGTTCGAGCGCTACCTCAGTCTTTGGGTAGCGCTGTGCATCGTGGCCGGCACCGCTGCCGGACACTTCATGCCGGAGACCTTCGGTGCTCTCGGCAGGCTGGAGGTCTACAGCGTCAATCTGCCAGTGGCCGTTCTGATCTGGGCGATGATCGTCCCGATGCTTCTGAAGGTTGACTTCGGGGCAATGTCGCAAGTGGGCAGGCACTGGCGAGGAATCGGGGTCACGCTGTTCGTGAACTGGGCAGTCAAGCCGTTCTCGATGGCGTTCCTCGGTTGGCTCTTCCTGAAGCAGGTGTTTCCGCAATGGCTGCCGGCGGATCAGATCGAGTCTTACATGGCCGGGCTGATCCTCCTCGCGGCCGCTCCTTGCACGGCGATGGTGTTCGTCTGGAGCAACCTGTGCCGAGGCGATACGAACTTCACCTTGAGCCAGGTCGCGCTGAACGACGCGCTGATGGTTATGGCGTTCGCTCCGCTGGTGGCGTTGCTGCTGGGACTTTCGTCGATCTCGATCCCGTGGGCGACCCTGGCGTTGTCGGTGGGCCTTTACATCCTGGTTCCTGTCGTAGTGGCAGTGGCTGCCCGAAGGTGGCTGTTGAGGACGGGGGGCGAAGCTCGACTGACCTATGCGCTACGACGGTTGTCGCCGGTTTCGATGACAGCCCTTCTGGCGACGTTGGTGCTGCTCTTTGGATTCCAGGGCCGGCAGATCCTGGCTCAGCCGCTGGTGATAGCTATCTTGGCGGTCCCTATACTCCTGCAGGTCTACTTCAATGCAGGCCTGGCTTACGTGCTCAACCGCCGGCTCGGCGTAGACCATTCCATAGCGGGGCCGTCCGCCTTGATTGGTGCCAGCAACTTCTTCGAGTTGGCGGTGGCAACCGCAGTCAGCGTCTTCGGGGTGCACTCGGGGGCGGCTTTGGCAACTGTGGTGGGGGTCCTCATCGAAGTGCCAGTGATGTTGACGGTAGTGAAAGTGGTCAACAACAGCCGTGGCTGGTACGAGGCCGCAGCCAGGCCAGCGACTAAGGGAGCTGTCACATGAGCGTGGTCGAGACCCATCTGACACCGGACCTACTTGCGCTCCTTGAGGCGAGCGAGCTGCCGGCATCGGACCTCCATGAGGGGCGTTCGGCCACGTTCCTATCGCTGACGTCCAATGGAGAACTCCAGGGGTGCGTAGGCCTTGAGTTCAGTGGCGAGATCGCGTTCCTGCGGTCCTTGGCGGTTCGGACGTCGGCGAGGGGCGAAGGACTTGGCCGAAGTCTCGTCGCTGCCGCTGAACAGCGCGCCCAGAGCGCGGGGAGCCTTGAGATGTACCTGCTGACCACCGGCGCCGCACCGTTCTTCGAGCTGCTCGGATATCGTCGAGTGGATCGCAAGGACACGCCTGCATTCGTCGCAGCGTCGCCACAGTTCCGAGGCCTATGTCCTGCCTCGGCCGTCCTGATGGCTCGACGGCTGCAGGGGTAGTTGCGCAGACCTGCGCAAAATAAGTGGCAGCTCGCGCGTTGGCAGGGCTGAACTTCCAGAACAATGGACGCACCTACTTCCAGAACGTAGCGAGGGGGGGCGATCTAAGTGTCTGACACTGAAGGAAGATTGTCGGGGCGCAGGGGCATGTGGATGTATCCCACCTTCGGCACCAGTGCGCAGAAGCGGAATCCGCGGCTGCAAAGCGCTCAAAAAGGCCCGCCCATGGCGGGTTTTTTTGTGCCCGCAATGAGCTCCTCGAGACCCGGCCCCGACCGCGCGAGAAGGTTCATCACCCCTTCCACCCCCCTGCGCTCCAATCCGTCCCGGGCCGCATCCTGCGCGGCGGAGACCCACATGAAACTTCCGGACAAGCCGCGCGCCGACCTCGACGAGGACATCTGCGTCCACGTCTTCAGCACCTCGGCCGCCATGCTTGGCGTCTGCATGACGGTGGTGGGCGTGCTGCACGTGATCGTGGTGACGCGCAACATCAATACCATCGCCGACGACCTGCTCAGCGTCGATGCAATGATCTACTTGCTCGCCTGCCTCAGTGCCTACTGGGCCATGCGCACGCGGAGGAAAGGGCGCAACCGCATCCTCGAACGCGTGGCCGATGGCTTGTTCCTGCTCGGATTGGTGGTGAGTGCGGTTGCGACCGGGATCATTACCTGGGCCATTGCGCGAATCTGAATTCGTCGCGCAATCGGCAAGTGGCTATTTGCTGTAGGAATGTCGCTTAAACGGTTGATATATAGCGTATTAGTCGAGCGGAAAGTGCGAATGCTGCACTGCCGCATGCAAACTCGTGCCCGCCCATGTTGTAGTCCCCCGCACGACAAGCGGGTGGCGTTTGTCCGGCGGTTGGATCGATCCAATTCGCTCCGCAACGGAAGTTAGGAGAACGGCGCGGCATGTCCAGGCAGGGGAAGACGACGCCGGCAGGTCCGGGCGCTGCGCAAGAGCAGCCGGCCGCGGCGGCGAGCCATCGGCCGGTGACCGTCACCGACATCGCGCGGGCGGTCGGGGTTTCCCGCGCCACGGTCTCGCTGGTGTTGCGCGAGAGCCCTCTGGTCCACCCGGATACGCGCGCCCGCGTGCATGCCGAGCTGCAGCGCCAGCGCTATGTCTACAACCGCGCTGCGGCGAACCTGCGCCGGCAGACTTCGACGATCGTCGCGCTGGTCATCAACGATCTCTCCAATCCATTTTTTGCCGAATTCGCCGCCGGCGTCGATGAGGCCTTGGGTGAGCGCGGCTACGTGACTTTGCTCGGTAACACCGGCGAGTCGCCCGAGCGCCAGCAGGCGGTGCTGGCCTCGCTGATGGAGCATGCGCCGGCCGGGCTGATCCTCTCGCCGGCCGAAGGCAGCGATGCACAGGCGTTGCGCAGCGTGGTGGGCGAGCGCGGCAACGTGCTGTTGTTCAATCGCGAGCCGGCAGACAACACCTGGGACTTCCTGGCGCTGG
Organism: Stenotrophomonas sp.; assembly: GCA_036566925.1. Taxonomy (GTDB): domain Bacteria; phylum Pseudomonadota; class Gammaproteobacteria; order Xanthomonadales; family Xanthomonadaceae; genus Stenotrophomonas_A. The sequence continues at coordinate 25,556 of DATCVI010000140.1, read as the reverse complement.
ACAATGCCCATGGCGCGCAATTGGCCACCGCGCACCTGATCGCGTTGGGTCATCGCGAAATCGCCTTCTTCGGCGGTCATGCCGATTCCAGCTCCTGCCAGCAACGGCGTGCCGGCTATGCCGCGGCGATGGCGGCAGCGGGGTTGCCGGTGCGCGAGCAGCGGCTGATCGAATGCGCGCCGACCCGGTCGGAAGCCGCAACGACGGCGCAGGCCTTGTTTACCGGCGCGCCGCGGCCGACGGCGGCGGTTTGCTACAACGACAACGTCGCCCTGGGCCTGATGCTCGGCCTGGCCGCGCGCGGGGTGCAGGCAGGCAGGGATTTCTCGCTGACCGGCTTCGACGATATCCCCGAAGCCGCCTTGAGCACGCCGGCGCTGACCACGCTGGCCACCGACCCGCGCGCGCGTGGCCGCCAGGCGGCGCAACTGCTGCTGCAGCGCATTGGCTCGCCCGACGCCGAGGTCGCCCGTACCATCGCGCCGGTGCAGTTGCGGCTACGCCAGAGCACCGCGCCGCCGCCGCTCTGATTACCCGTTGCAGAACCTTCCGTTTTCCTCATCTCTTATCCAGCCAGGCGACCCATGCCCATCTCACCCGGACTTCCTCCCCGCGCCGCCCCCGCCGTAGAAGTCGGCACCGTGAACCGCAAGGTCGCGCTGGCGGTAGTCACCTCGATCTTCTTCATGTGGGGCTTTCTCACCTGCCTCAACGACATCCTGATCCCGCACCTCAAGGGCGTGTTCGAGCTCAACTACACCCGCGCGATGCTGGTGCAGTTCACGTTCTTCGGGGCGTACTTCCTGATGTCGCTGCCGGCCGGCGCGCTGGTGGCGCGACTGGGCTACAAGAAGGGAATTGTCGCTGGCCTGGCGATCGCCGGCATCGGCGCGCTCGGCTTCTGGCCGGCCGCATCGCTGCGGGTGTACGAAGCCTTCCTGGCGGCGTTGTTCGTGCTGGCCACCGGCATCACCGTGCTGCAGGTGGCGGCCAATCCGTATGTGGCCTTGCTCGGGCCGGAAAGCACCAGTTCCAGCCGCCTCACCCTGGCGCAGGCGCTGAACTCGCTGGGCACGACGCTGGCGCCGATGTTTGGCGGCTTGCTGATCCTGTCCAACACGGTCAAGAGTGCGGCCGAGCTGCAAGCGTTGCCGCCGGCCGAGCAGGTGGCCTATCGGGTGCAGGAGGCGCATTCGGTGCAGGGGCCGTACCTGCTGCTGGCGGTGGTGCTGTTCGTGCTGGCGGTGGTGGTGTATCTGTTCCGGCTGCCGGCGCTCACCGGCGCGACCGAGAAGGCCGACCAGCACAAGCACACGCTCGGGCAGGCGCTGAAGCATCGCCACCTGTTCTTCGGTGTCGGCGCGATCTTCTTCTATGTCGGCGGCGAAGTGGCCATCGGTAGCCTGATGGTCAACTATCTGTCGCTGCCGAAGATCGGCGGCATCACCGAGTCGCAGGCCGCGCACTACCTCAGCGCTTATTGGTTCCTGGCGATGGTGGGGCGCTTCGCCGGCTCGGTGCTGCTGGCGCGCTTCTCGCCCAACCGCCTGCTGGCGCTGTTCGCCGGCATCAACATGCTGTTGCTGGTCACCACGATGGCGAGCAGCGGCAACCTGGCGATGTACAGCCTGGTGGCGATCGGCCTGTTCAACTCGATCATGTTCCCGACCATCTTCGCGCTCAGCATCGAGCGCCTCGGCCCGCTGACCAACAAGGGTTCGAGCCTGCTGATCATGGCGATCGTGGGCGGCGCGCTGGTGCCGTTCCTGCAGGGCATGCTGGCCGACCGCATCGGCCTGCAGCCGTCCTTCGTGCTGCCGCTGCTGTGCTATGCCTACATCGTGTTCTTCGGCCTGTCCGGCAGCCGCCTGTCGGCGCAGGACCGCGTGGCGCCGGTCTCGACGGTGGAGGGCGCCTGAGTCGTGGCGAATAAGATCGTGTGTTTTGGCGAGGCCCTGATCGACATGCTGGCGCAACCGCCCGCAGACCCCCAGGCGCCACGTGCATTCCTCCAGTTCGCCGGTGGAGCGCCGGCCAATGTCGCGGTAGCGGCGGCGCGGCTGGGTGCCCGCAGCCACTTCGCCGGCATGCTCGGCGAAGACATGTTCGGCGATTTCCTGCTGCAGAGTTTCAACGCGGCGGGCGTGGCGACCGACTGCATCGTGCGAACCGGCGCGGCGAAGACCGCGCTGGCCTTCGTCGCGCTGGATGCGCACGGCGAACGCAGTTTCAGTTTCTATCGCCCGCCGGCAGCGGACTTGCTGTTTCGTGAGGGCGACTTCGGCGCGGGCTGCTTCGAAGGAACCGGGACATTCCATGTCTGCTCCAACAGCATGACCGAGCCTGCGTGCGCAGCCGCAACGATGGCGGGCATGATCCGTGCCGCCGAGGCGGGTGCGGTGGTCAGCCTGGACCTCAACCTGCGTCCGGTGCTGTGGCCGGCCGGGGTCGATCCGACGCCCACGCTGTGGCAGGCGCTACGTTTGGCCGATCTGGTCAAGCTGTCGCGTGAAGAGCTCGACTACCTCGCAGTCCCGCTGGACGGCGACGAACAGGCTGTGCGTGCGCGGCTGTTTGCCGGACGCACGCGCCTGCTGGTGGTGACCGACGGCGCCGGCCCGGTCCACTGGTTCACCCCGACCCATGCTGGCCAGGTGGCCAGCTTCAAGGCCAGCGTTCGCGACAGTACCGCCGCCGGCGATGCCTTTGTCGGCGGGTTGCTGGTGCGCCTGGGCGAATTGGGCGGCGATGGCGCCGGCTTCGAAGCGTTCGTCGGCGATATTGCGGCGATCGAAGCGGCGATCCGCTACGGCGCCGCCGTCGGCGCGATCGCCGTTACCCGTCACGGCGCCTTCGCCGCAATGCCCAGCGCCGATGAAGTGGACCAACTGCTAGGAAACCCCGATGTCCTCGTTGCCTGATACCACCCCGGATTTCCGTTCGCCCGCGTTCTTGCGCGCGCATATCGCCGATACCATGGCTTTCTATCATCCGCGTGCCATCGACCCGGCGGGCGGCTTCTTCCACTACTTCCGCGACGATGGCAGCGTCTACGACGAGCGCCATCGCCACCTGGTAAGCAGCACGCGGTTTGTCTTCAACTACGCGATGGCGTACCGCGAGTTCGGCAACGCCGAGTACTTGCAGGCGGTGCACCACGGCCTGGACTACCTGCGCCAGGTCCATCGCGATCCGGCGACCGGCGGCTACGCCTGGACCTTGCGCGACGGCAAGGTCGAAGATGACACCCGCCACTGCTATGGCGTGGCCTTCGTGTTGCTGGCCTATAGCAGCGCGCTGAAAGCCGGTGTGACCGAAGCGGCGGCGTGGATGGAAGAGACCTGGGCGCTGCTGGAGCGCTATTTCTGGGACGCCGACGCCGGCCTGTATCGCGACGAGGCCGATGCCCACTGGCAGTTCAGCGATTATCGCGGCCAGAACGCCAACATGCATATGTGCGAGGCGATGCTTGCCGCCTTCGAGGCCAGCGGCGAGCGCCGCTACCTCGACCGCGCCCAGCTGCTGGCCGACCACATGACCCGCCGCCAGGCCGCCAAGGCCGATGGCCTGGTGTGGGAGCACTACGATCGCGACTGGAACGTGGACTGGGACTACAACCGCGACAACCCCAAGCATCTGTTCCGCCCGTGGGGCTTCCAGCCCGGGCACCAGACCGAGTGGGCGAAGTTGCTGTTGATCCTGGATCGTCATGTCCAGGTCGATTGGCTGGTGCCCAAAGCAATGCACCTGTTCGACACCGCCGTTGCGCGCGCCTGGGACAACGAACGCGGCGGGCTGTACTACGGCTTCGATCCGCAGGGCAGGGTATGCGACGACGACAAGTATTTCTGGGTGCAAGCCGAGTCATTGGCCGCTGCCGCGCTGTTGGCCGCGCGCACCGGCGATGCCGCTTATTGGCAAACGTACGAGCGGCTATGGGACTACAGCTGGGCGCATTTCGTCGACCATCGCTACGGCGCCTGGTATCGCATCCTCGACGCCGACAATCGCAAGTACAGCGATGAGAAGAGTCCGGCGGGCAAGACCGATTACCACACGATGGGTGCGTGCTACGAAGTGCTCAACGTGGTTCGGCCCGCAGGCTGAGCCGCTGCGTGCCCGCGTGCCATGCCTGGTTGCTCACGCACTTGGCATGGCGCGCTGCAGCATGGCTTTGCCCGGATTGTTGGCTACAGTAGCCCGGTCGCATCGCGTCGCCACGGCACGCGACGCGAAGTTCAAACGCAGGCAGCGGTTCGGCTGCTTTTTTTGAGCGGGCATATGGTAGCGCTACCATCGACGGCATTGGCTGCGAGGAGGCGCGAGGGGAGGCGAAGTGGTTCAAGGGCATTCCCATGATCGTGCGCTGCAAGCGCAGGCCGCGCCGGGCCGGCGCGTTGGCCGGGCAGGCGCAGTGCGCTCAGGCCTTGGCGCCCGGCGGGCCGTCGGATTGCCGTTGCACCAGTTCGTGGGCGAAGACTTGGTCGACATTGGGCTCGCCACTGCGGATGCGCCGCAGCAGGATGTCCACCGCCGCGTCGGCCATGGTGCCGATCGGTTGGCGAATGGTGGTCAGCTCCGGCCACACGGTGGTGGCCGAGGAACTGTCGTCGAAGCCAACCACCGACAGATCGCGCGGCACATCCAGGCCGCGCCGGTGGGCGACCGACACCACTGCGGCTGCCATGTCGTCGTTGCTGCCGAAGACCGCGGTCGGCAATTGCCGCCGAGACAGCAGTTTTTCCGCCGCGACCAGACCGGAGCGATAGGTGTAGTCGCCGTCCTGAACCAGATGCCGGTCCAGCGGCAGGCCGGCCGCCAGCAAGGCAGCGCGAAAGCCTTCGAAGCGACGCTCGCTGGCGGCCATGTCGGCGCGGCCCTTGATGTAGCCGATGCGGCGATGACCCTGGGCGATCAAGTGCTCGGTGATCTGGCGCGCGGCGTGGAACTCGTCGATGCGCACGCAGGAAATGCGGTCGCTGAAGCGGTCCGAGGCAATCGCCACGACCGGCACCTTGGCGCGCAGGAATTCCTGTACCGCCACTTCCGAGTCGCACAGTGGCGGCGGCAGGATCACTCCGGACACCCCCTTGGCCAGTTTCCGCGCCGCCTTGCGCTCGGCTTCGGGGTCGAGGTCGTCCCAGTAGTCGATCACGAGTTGGATGGCGGTATGCGAAGCAACGTGCAGCACGCCGACCAGCAGCTCGCGCAGGTAGGCGCCGGAGGGATTGGTATAGACCAGCGCCAGCCGCGTGTTCTGCGCGGCGGCCAATGCACTGGCGGCGAGGTTGGGGGTGTAGCCGAGCTTGTCGACCGCCCGCATGACCCGCTCGCGGGTATCGTCGCGAACATTGCTCTTGCCGTTGACCACGCGCGAGACCGTCATCGGCGAAACCTTCGCCAGCGTGGCCACGTCGTCGATGGTGGTGGCGCGTCCCTTGCGGCGGATCGATTTGGTGTCCTTGCTCAAGCGTTGCCCCTTCGGCCTGTTCGCTGCGTCGGTCCGGCCAGCGCCAGGACTCTTGGCATGGTAGCGATTAGCGTCGCGACAGGCGACCGGCTCGGGCAGAGCCCACGGCAAAAGGAGGTCGGGTTTGGCTGACAAGTTCGAGCGCGCGGGCGCGCGCCTTTCTCGGCGCTGCTGGCTTGCAGCGATCCTGCTGTGTCTCGGCGTGCTGGTGCTGCCGCCGGCCCATGCCGAGGATGGCTACGATCTGTGGCTGCGCTACCGACCGCTGCCGAACGCGCAGGCACAGGTGTACCGGGCGCAACTGCAGACGCTGGTAGCGCCGCAATCCACGCAATTGCAGCGCTCGGCCCGCGCCGAACTGCTGCGCGGGCTCGAAGGGTTGCTCGGGCAGGCGCCGACACTGGCCACGCAAGCGCAGGGCAGCGGCACCTTGGTCATCGGCACGCCAGCCTCTTCGGCCCTCATCGCGCGCCTGCGCCTGCCGCTGCGCGAATTGGGTGCGGAGGGCTATCTCATCCGCCGGCTGGCCGTCGCCGGGCAACCGGTGACCGTGGTCGCAGCCCAGGGCGATGCCGGCGCGCTCTACGGCGCGTTCCACTTGCTGCGGTTGCTGCAAACCGGACGGTCGTTGGCTGAAGTGGATGTGCGCGAGCAGCCGCGGCTGCAACTGCGGGTGCTCAATCATTGGGACAACCTCGACCGCAGCGTCGAGCGCGGTTATGCCGGCGAGTCGATCTGGGATTGGCAGAAGCTGCCGGGCTACCTGGACCCGCGCTATACCGACTACGCCCGCGCCAACGCCTCGCTCGGCCTCAATGGCGCCGTGCTCAACAACGTCAATGCCAGCGCCGCCAGCCTGACCCCGGCATATCTGCAGAAGGCCGCTGCATTGGCCGGGGTCCTGCGGCCCTGGGCGGTGCGGGTGTATTTGAGCGCGCGCTTCAGTGCGCCGATCGAAATTGGCGGGCTGAAGACCGCCGACCCGCTCGATCCGCAAGTGCAACGCTGGTGGAAGGACAAGGCCGACGAGATCTACCGGTTGATCCCCGACTTCGGCGGGTTCGTGGTCAAAGCCAATTCCGAAGGCCAGCCCGGGCCGCAGGACTACGGTCGCAGCCATGCCGATGGCGCCAACATGCTGGCCGATGCGCTGAAACCGTACGGCGGGGTGGTGATGTGGCGCGCGTTCGTCTATTCCCACGAGCAGCCCGACGATCGCGCCAAGCAGGCCTATACCGAGTTCGTCCCACTGGATGGCCGCTTCCGCGACAACGTCCTGTTGCAGGTCAAGAACGGCGCGATCGATTTCCAGCCGCGCGAGCCGTTCCACCCACTGTTCGGGGCGATGCCCAAGACTCCGCTGATGATGGAATTCCAGATCACCAAGGAGTACCTGGGTTTCGCTACCCATCTGGTGTACCTGGGCGCGCTGTACGAAGAGACGTTGCAGGCCGACACCTTCCGCCCCACGCGCGATCACACCGTGGCGCAGGTCATCGAGGGCAAGGGCCATGCGCTCAGCGGCATGGCCGGCGTGGCCAACATCGGCAGCGACCGCAACTGGTCCGGCTCGATCTTCGACCAGGCCAACTGGTACGCCTTCGGCCGGCTGGCCTGGAATCCGCGGCAGTCCGCGCGTGCCATTGCCGACGACTGGGTCCGCATGACCTTCAGTAACGATCCGGCCTTCGTTACCCCGGTGGTCGAAATGATGATGGCCTCACGCGAAGCGGTGGTGGACTACATGACGCCACTTGGCTTGCACCACCTGATGGGGCGCGGCCACCACTACGGCCCGGCGCCCTGGGATGCCGGCAGCGAACGGCCCGATTGGGACCCGGTGTACTATCACCGCGCTGACCGAAATGGCATCGGCTTCGAGCGCGGCAGCGCCGGTTCCAATGCCGTCGGCCAGTACGCTCCCGCGTTGGCCAGGCAGTTCGACGATCTGGCCACGGTGCCCGAGCGAGACCTGCTGTGGTTCCACCACGTACCGTGGGACCACCGGATGAAATCCGGCAAGACCCTGTGGGACGAGCTGGTGCTGCATTACGGGCGCGGCGTCGACCAGGTCGCGGCGATGCGCGCGACCTGGGCCAGCCTCTCGCCCTATGTCGACCCACAGCGGTACCAGGAAGTCTCCAGTTTCCTGGCGATCCAGCAGGACGAAGCGCAATGGTGGCGCGACGCCAGCATTGCCTATTGGCAATCGATCAATGGCCTGCCGCTGCCTGCCGGACAGAAAGCCCCGGCGCAGCCGTTGTCTTATTACCAGTCGCTGAAGTTTCCCTATGCCCCAGGGCATCACTGACCGCGGATCGCCGATGAAGTCGACTTCTTTCGCTTTGCTCTTGGCAGCCCTGCTGCCTTTATCCGCGGCGGCGGCGCCGCTGCAGTTCGATAGCCCGTTCGCCGAGCACGCCGTGCTGCAGCGCGACCAGGTGTTGCAGGTGCGCGGGCAGGGCACGCCCGGCCGCACGGTAGAGGTGACCTTGGGCGAGCGCCGGGCCAACGCGCGCGTGCGTGGCGATGGCCGCTGGAGCGTGGCGCTGCCGCCGTCGCCGGCAGGTGGCCCGTATGTGCTGCAGGCGCGCTCGGGCCAGGAGCAGGTGCAGGCGCAGGACATCCTGGTGGGCGACGTGTGGCTGTGTTCGGGCCAGTCGAACATGGAGCTGCAGGTACACCGCACGCTGGATTCGCGCTCGGAGTTGCTCAACGCGCGCCACGACGACATTCGCTTGCTCAGCGTCAAGCAGGAATACAGCCCGGTGCCGCGCCGCCAGTTCGCCACCACGCCGCAATGGCAACGGGCCGATACCGACAGCGTGCGCGACTTTTCCGCCGCCTGCTATTACTTCGCCCGTGAGCTGCAACAGCAGGTCGACGTGCCGATGGGCTTGATCAACGCCTCGTGGGGCGGTTCGCGCATCCAGGCGTGGTTGAGCGCCGAAGCCCTGGCCAAGGCCGGCCTGTATGCCGACGAAGAGGCCGTGCTGGCGCGCTACGCCAAGTCGCCGCTGGAGGCGGCGAACCAATGGGGTGCAATCTGGCAAGACTGGTGGCGCAAGCAGCCCGGCATCGCTTCGGGCGACGCGCCGTGGTCGGCCGAGGCCGCGCCTCAGGGCAGTTGGGCGCCGGCGCCGGCCGCACTCGGCAGCTGGGAGCATTGGGGCGTCCCGGCACTGGCGGCATTCGATGGCCTGGTGTGGTTCCGCAGCGAGGTGACGCTGAGTGCCGCGCAGGCGAAGCAGGCCAAGGCGCTGGCGATCGGCGTTGCCGACGAGATCGACACCACCTGGGTCAATGGCCGTGCGATTGGCAGCAGCAACGGCGGCGAGCCACGCGAATATCCCTTGCCCACTGGCTTGCTGCATGAAGGCCGGAATGTAGTGACGGTGGCGGTGGTGGATACCTATCGCGATGGTGGCCTGATCGGCCCGGCGCAAGCCCAGGCCGTAGTCCTGGCCGATGGCACGCGAGTGCCGCTGGCCGGTTGGCAATACCGCGCCATGCCGGCGAACTTCGCTTCGCCGCCGCGGGCGCCCTGGCAGTCGGCGACCGGGTTGTCCACCTTGTACAACGGCATGATCGCGCCGCTCGGCGATTTCGGCCTGCGTGGCGCGCTGTGGTACCAGGGCGAATCCAATACCTTCGAGCCCGAGCTTTACGGTCGCCTGTTGCGCATCTACCGGCAGGACTTGCGCCGCCAGTTCGGCAAGTCATTGCCCTTGCTGGTGGTGCAACTGGCCGGCTTTGGCGCGCCGTCGACGCAACCGGTCGAAAGCGGCTGGGCGGCGCTGCGCGAACAGCAACGCCGGGTTGTTGCCGAAGACCCGCATTCGGGCCTGGCGGTAGCGGTGGACCTTGGCGAGCGCACCGATATCCACCCGGCCAACAAACAGGAACTCGGTCGTCGCCTGGCGCGCGCCGCGCGGCACGTCGTGTATGGACAGCCGCTTTCGGCAACCGGCCCGGTCGTGGCCAGTGCCCGCCGCGAGGGCAACGAGGTGACACTGCAGTTCGCAGACACCGAGCAGGGCCTGGTCGCCTACAGCGCCGCGCAGCCGATCGGTTTCGAGCTGTGCGCGGCCGCCGCCGGCAGCTGTCGTTTCGCCGAGGCGCATATCGACGGCTCCCAGGTTCGCCTGGCGGTACCGGCCGGGACCGAGCCCACCCGCGTGCGCTACTGCTGGGCCGACAGTCCCGTGTGCACCTTGTACGACGGCAACGGCCTGCCGGCCGGCCCGTTCGAAACCGACCTCCATTGATCCCCACGGAATACGCAGATGAGCCAGCACACTGAGAACGCGACGCCGAAGACGGGCAGCGCCCGCGACCGCGAGATCGTCGAAGCCAAGGTGATTGTCACCAGCCCGGGGCGCAACTTCGTGACCTTGAAGATCGTCACCCGCAGCGGCGTGGTCGGGTGGGGCGATGCCACCTTGAATGGCCGCGAATTGGCGGTGGCGACGTATCTGCAGGAGCACGTGGTCCCCAACCTGATCGGCCGCGATGCCGGCCGCATCGAAGACACCTGGCAATTCCTGCATCGCGGCGCCTACTGGCGGCGCGGCCCGGTGACGATGACCGCAATCGCCGCGGTCGACGTGGCGTTGTGGGACATCCTCGGCAAGATGGCCGGGCTGCCGATCTACCAGCTGCTCGGCGGGCGCTCGCGCGAAGGCGCGTTGGTCTACGCGCACGCCAACGGCCGCGATATCGCCGAGGCCAGCGACGAGGTCGGCAAGTACAAGGAAATGGGCTTTCTCGCCATTCGCGCGCAATGTGGCGTACCGGGCGTCAAGAAGGCTTATGGCATCTCCACCGCCGGCAAGCCTTACGAGCCGGCCGAGAGCGAACTGCCGGCCGAGACCGTGTGGTCCACGCCGCGCTACCTCGAAGTCGCCCCGCGCCTGTTCGAACAACTGCGTGCCGACCACGGCAATGAGATCGAGCTGCTGCACGATGTCCACCACCGCTTGACGCCGATCGAAGCGGCACGCCTGGCGCGGAGTCTGGAGCCGTTCCGGCTGTTCTGGATGGAAGACGCTACGCCGGCCGAGAACCAGCAGTCGTTCGAGCTGATCCGCCAGCATTCGGTCACGCCGCTGGCGGTGGGCGAGGTGTTCAACTCGATCTGGGACTGCAAGCACCTGATCGAGAAGCAGCTGATCGACTACATCCGCACCACGCTTGTGCATGGCGGTGGCATCACCCATGTGCGTCGCCTGGCCGACTTCGCCGCCCTCTACCAGGTGCGCACCGGCTTCCACGGCGCCACCGATCTGTCGCCGGTCTGCATGGGCGCCGCGCTGCATTTCGACACCTGGGTGCCGAACTTCGGTATCCAGGAATACATGTTCCATAGCGAGCAGATCCTGGAAGTGTTTCCGCACGACTACGAATTCCGCGCCGGACGGTTGCACGTCGGCGATTCGCCCGGCCATGGCGTGTCCATGGACGAAAAGTTGGCCGCCCGTTATCCGTATGTGCCCCGGCAGTTGCCGGTGGCACGGCTGGAAGACGGCTCTATGTGGGATTGGTGATCACGATGAAACTGAGTTCGTTCTGGTCTGGACTGCCCTTGCTGGCGACGCTGGTGAGCCTGCCGTCGCACGCCGCCGAAACGGTGGCCTTCGACGATTTCCGCTATCGCGGCCAGGATGTGGTCTTCGACTCACCGTTGGCGGCAGGGCAATACCGAAACCCGGTGTTGACCGGGTTCTTCCCCGATCCCGCGGTGACGCGCGTCGGCGACCGTTACTACCTGGTCAACTCCACGTTCACCTACTTTCCCGGCATTCCGGTGTTCGAGAGCGAGGACCTGGTGCATTGGCGGCTGCTGGGCCATGCCATCGACCGCCCGGGCCAGCTCGACTTCCGCGGGCTGGGCACTTCGCGCGGCGTGTTCGCGCCGAGCATCGCCCACCATGACGGCACGTTCTACATCTTCAACACGGCGGTGGACAACGGCGGCAACTACTACGTCACTGCAAAGAATCCTGCCGGTCCCTGGTCGGACCCGGTGTGGCTGCGCGAGGTGGACGGCATCGATCCCTCCTTGTTCATCGACGACGACGGCAGCGCCTTCCTGCTCAACAACGGCCCGCCGCAAGGCAAGCCGCGTTATGAGGGCCATCGCGCGATCTGGATCCAGGCCTTCGACCTGAAATCCGGCCAGCCCACCGGTCCGCGCAAGGTGCTGGTGGACGGCGGCGTCGATCCGAGCAAGAACCCGATCTGGATCGAAGGACCGCACATCTACCACCACGAGGGTTGGTATTACCTGTCGTGCGCCGAGGGTGGCACCAGTACGCAACATTCGCAGGTGGTGCTACGCGCGCGCTCGCCCTGGGGGCCGTTCAAGCCGTACGAGCACAATCCGATCCTGACCCAGCGCAGCTTGCCGGCAGACCGCGAACATCCCATCGCCAACGCCGGGCACGCCGACCTGGTGCAAGGCAAGGATGGGAGCTGGTGGGCGATCTTCCTCGCCAGCCGCATCTATGGCCAGGGCCATTACCAGACCGGTCGCGAAACGTTCCTGCTGCCGGTGCAGTGGCGCGATGGCTGGCCGGTGATCCTGGACGAAGGCAAGGTGATCCCGCAGGTGGCCAAGGCGCCGTCGTGGATGCAGACGCCCGCCTCGCAGGCGCCGAACAGTGGCAACTTCGAGTGGCGCGATGACTTCAGCGAGGCTTCGCCGCGGCCGGAGTGGCTGAGCCTGCGCGTGCCACCGACCTGGGCCGATTTGAAGACCGAGCCCGGGCGCCTGTTGCTGACGCCGCAGGCCGATGGCCTCGAAAGCCACGGCACGCCGTCGTTCCTTGGCCGTCGCCAGCAGCATCTGAAGTTCGACAGCGATCTCGCCGTGCGCGTCCCCGGACGCCCCGGCGTGACCGCCGGCCTGGCCATGTACCAGGACGAAGCGCACTGGTACGTGCTCGGGATGCAGCGCACGGGGCAGGGCGCCACCGTCTTCCTGCAGCGCCACGTGCCGGGCGACGCGCGCATCGTCGCGCAGATGCCGATTGCCGCCAGCGGCGACGTGCGCCTGCGCATTCGCGGCGATGAGGGCAAAGGCGAATTCGCGTTCGACGCCGGCAAGGGCTGGCAAACGCTGCGCGCCGGCGAGGACATCCACACCCTGAGTACCGACCTGGCCGGTGGCTTCGTCGGCGTCACACTCGGACCGTATGCCCGGGCCGAAACCGCCCCTTTCCAGGAGGATTGACATGCAACTGCTGCCCCATCGTGGCCGCCAGGCGATTGCCCTGGCCGTGGCCCTCGCGTTGCTGCCGTTGGCCGCGGGCACTTCCGCCGCACCCGCAGCCGCAGCCGATACCCAGGCCAGGCCGCTTTATATCGACCCGGACCGCGACTTCGAAGCCCGCGCCGCCGACCTCGTCTCGCGGATGACGCTGGAGGAGAAGGTCGGCCAGATGCAGAACAGCGCCGTGGCCATCCCGCGCCTGCAAGTGCCGGCCTACGACTGGTGGAACGAAGCGCTGCATGGCGTTGCACGCGCCGGTGGCGCCACCGTGTTCCCGCAGGCGATCGCGCTGGCGGCAACCTTCGATACCCCGTTGATGCACCAGGTCGCCACCACCATCAGCGACGAAGCAAGGGCCAAGCACCACGAGTTCCTGCGCCACGACCAGCACGGCCGCTACCAGGGGCTGACGTTCTGGTCGCCCAACATCAATATCTTCCGCGATCCGCGCTGGGGACGCGGCCAGGAGACCTACGGCGAGGATCCGTACCTGACCTCGCGGATGGGCGTGAACTTCGTCCAGGGTTTGCAGGGCGATGATCCGAAGTACCGCAAGGTCGATGCGACTGCCAAGCACTTCGCGGTCCACAGTGGGCCGGAGGCCACCCGCCATGAAGTCGATGTGCATCCGGATCCGCGTGATCTGTATGAAACCTACCTGCCGGCGTTCCAGGCGCTGGTGCAGGAGGCACACGTCGATTCGGTGATGGGCGCCTACAACCGCGTCAACGGTGAATCCGCCTCGGCCAGCCAGTTGCTGTTGCAGGACATCCTGCGCCGCGATTGGGGCTTCAAGGGCTATGTGGTGTCCGACTGCGATTCGATCGAAGATATCTTCAAGCATCACAAGATCGTCGGCACCGCAGAAGAGGCCGCAGCGCTCGGGGTCAAGCGCGGCCTGGAAATGAACTGCGGGCGCACCTATGGCGCGCTGGTAGCGGCAGTGAAGCAGGGCTTGATCAGCGAGGCCGAGATCGACGCGGCGGTGCGCCAGCTGATGACTGCGCGCATGCGCCTGGGCATGTTCGATCCGCCCGAACGCGTGCGCTACGCGCAGATTCCCTACTCGGTGAACCAGGCACCGGCACATGACGCGCTGGCGCTGCGCGCGGCGAGCGAGTCGCTGGTACTGCTGAAAAACGACGGCGTGCTGCCGCTGTCGCCGGCGATCAAGCGGGTGGCCGTGATCGGCCCGACCGCCGACGATCCGATGGCGCTGCTGGGCAATTATTACGGCACGCCCGCCAACCCAGTGACCGTGCTGCGCGGCATTGGCAATGCGTTGCCCAACGCCGAGGTGGTGTATGCGCGCGGCAGCGACCTGGTCGAGCGCAGCGAGGATCCGGATGCCGACAACCCGATCGAACCCCGCTACCTGCGGCCCTCCGAGCTGGCCAACGAGCGCGGCTTGAAGGGGGAGTACTTTCGCGGCAGCGAGCTCAAGGGCGAGCCGGCGATGACCCGGCTGGACTCGCAGATCCGCTTCCGCTGGGACCGCGGCGCGCCGACCGACGATGCCGTGGCGCGCGGCGAACTCAGCCGCGACAAGGCCCTGGGCAACGACGACTTCAGCGTGCGCTGGAGCGGCCAGCTGCTGCCGCCGCGCGATGGCACCTACGACCTCAGCGTCACCGCCGACGACGGCTTCCGCCTCTACCTGGACGGCAAGCTGGTGCTGGACCGCTGGAAGAACGCCGATCGCGCGCAGGCCGAGCACGCCAGCGTCACGCTGCGTGCCAACCAGGCCTACGACCTGCGCCTGGAGTACTACGAACATCAGCGCGACGCCGCGGTAAAGCTCGCCTGGCGCCTGCCCGGCGGTGCGCCGCCGTTGCAGGAAGCGCTGCAAGCCGCGCGTGAGGCCGATGCGGTGATCTTCGTCGGCGGCCTGACCGGCGATGTCGAAGGCGAGGAGATGGACGTGAGCTATCCGGGCTTTGCCGGCGGCGACCGCACCGACCTGCGCCTGCCCAAGCCGCAGCGCGAGTTGCTCGAAGCCCTGCAGCAGACCGGCAAGCCGGTGGTGGCGGTGCTGACGGCCGGCTCGGCGCTGGCCATCGACTGGGCGCAACAGCATCTGCCGGCGATCCTGCTGGCCTGGTATCCGGGCCAACGCGGCGGCGATGCGGTGGCTGACGCTTTGTTCGGCAAGACCAGCCCGGGCGGTCGCTTGCCGGTGACCTTCTACAAGGAAGGCACGCCGATGCCGGCGTTCGACGACTACTCGATGAAGGGCCGCACCTATCGCTATTTCGATGGACAGCCGCTGTATCCGTTCGGCTATGGCCTGAGCTACACCCGCTTCGACTATGACGGGCTGAAGCTCGACCGCAAGCAAGGCAAGCCGGGCGAGCCACTGCAGGTCAGGCTGCGGGTGCGCAACAGCGGCAAGGTCGCCGCCGATGAAGTGGTGCAGCTGTACGTCAAGCCGCTGGACCCGGCACGCCCGCGTGCGCGCAAGGAATTGCGAGGCTTCAGTCGCATCACCCTGCAGCCGGGCGAGCAGCGCGAGGTCAGTTTCAGCCTGGCGCCGGAGCGCGACCTGCGCGTCTATGATCCACAGCGCAAGGCGTATGTCGTCGACCCGGGCAAGTACGAGGTGCAACTGGGCGGCTCCAGCGCCGATGTCCGCCTCAAGCAGACCTACACGGTCACGCGCTGATGGGCGACGAGGTAGCACGCCTGTGCGAGGCCACGCTGGACCGTCTGCCGGCCAGCGTGGCACGTCCGGCCTATGACCGTGCGGCGACCCGTATTGGCGTGGTGCATCTGGGCATCGGCGCCTTCCATCGCGCGCACCAGGCCGTCTACCTGGACCAGGTACTGGCACACGAGCCGGAGTGGGCGGTGTGTGGTGTGTCGTTGCGCAGTCCCGACGTGCGCGATGCCTTGCAACCGCAGGACGGGCTGTACGCGCTCGAACTGCTTGGGCAGACACCGCAATGGCGCGTCATCGGTGCGGTTCGCGAAGTGCTGTGCGCGCCAAGCCAACAGGCGCAAGTGCTTGCGCGGCTTGCCGATCCAAACGTGCGCCTGGTGACCCTGACGGTCACCGAGAAGGGCTATTGCCTGGACGGCGATCGGCTCGACCTCGCGCATCCGGATATCGTTTCCGACCTGGCCGACCCCCGGAAGCCCGCCAGTGCGATCGGCTACGTGGTGGCTGGCCTGGCGCTGCGTCGCGAACGCGGCCTGCCTGCGTACAGCGTGCTGAGCTGCGACAACCTGCCCGACAACGGCGGCAAGCTGCGCCGCGCCTGCGTGCAATATGCGCGTCAGTTCGACCCGGGCCTGGCGCAGTGGATCGACGCGCAGGCGCGGTTTCCGCGTTCGATGGTGGACAGCATCACGCCCGCAAGCGACCAGGCCCTGCGCATGCGGGCACAACAGGCGCTGGGCCTGGACGACGCCTGGCCGGTGCAGCGCGAGCCCTACACGCAATGGGTGGTGGAGGACGATTTCGCCTTGGGACGGCCAGACTGGGAGCGCTTCGGCGTGACCATGAGCAGCGACATCGCCGGCTACGACCGCGCCAAGCTGCGCCTGCTCAATGCACCGCATTCGGCGATGGCCTATCTCGGCACACTGTTGGGCCTTGAGACGGTCGCCGATGCCATGAGACATCCGGCCTTGGCCGGGTTCGTTGCGCGCCTGATGCGCCAGCACATCGCGCCCAATGTGGTGTTGCCGGAAAGCTTCGATGCCGAAAGCTATATCACCGCCATCCTCGCGCGCTTTGCCAACCCGGCGGTGCGCCACCGATTGATCCAGATCGCACAGGACGGCTCGCAGAAGATTCCGGTGCGCTACCTGGGTACGATCGCCGACGCGCTGGCGGCGGGACGATCCATTGATGCGTTGTGCCTGCCGGTCGCTGGCTGGCTGCAGTTCGTGCAGCAGCAGGCGCAGGCAGGCACCGGGTTGGCCGACCCATTGGCGCCGCAACTATCCGCTATCGCCACCCGCCTGCATGCCGAACCGCGGGATGCCGTGCGGGCGTTCCTGCGCGTGGAAGCGGTGTTCGGTCCACTAGCCGATGACGAGCGCTTCGTGGCGGCGCTGCATTGCGCCTACGCAGCGCTCGGAAATGGAGCGCGCGCGTCAGTGGAGAGGGCGTTGACCGATCGCTGAATGTATCGGTGACGTTGAGGCGGACAGCGCAGTTTTGCGCGTACGCGCGTGCGCCAGGCTGTTAAACAGGCAAACGCACGGCAAGGGGAATTCGGGGAAGGGGGGCGGGGCAGGACTCGATGTTTTTCGCGTCGGTGCACGAACGTGCCCTGGCGTGCGCAGTTGTCACTTGACAACAGCGCCAGGCCTCCTACACTTCAGCCTGGTCTAACGAAATGTCTCGAAAGCCACACCCCAAACCCGACATCGAGGCTGCCTTGCGGCATGCCGAGCAACAGGGTTGGAAGATCAAACCCGGTGGTGCCCATGCCTGGGGGCGAATGTATTGCCCCTACAACGATGTGAATTGCCGTTGCGGCGAATTCTGCATCACCAGCATATGGAGCACGCCCAAGAGCCCTGGCAACCACGCCAGGCAATTGCGACGCGTTGTGGACAGCTGCGCGCTGGAAAAGGCCAAGCAACACAACCCCTGACGAGAACGCGCGATGAGTAACGAGTACGAGTTCATCCTGAAGTTTCGCCTGCCCGATGCCGGCGCCGATCCCCAGCGCTTCATCGCTGCCCTGGCCAAGGCCGGCTGCGACGACGCTACCGTGGGCGTTGGCCAGCGCGGCCGCATCGCCCTGGATTTCGCCCGCGAGGCGGATTCCGCGATCGAAGCGGTGGTGTCGGCGGTGCGTGCGGTGCAGCGCGCCATCCCGGGCGCCGAGCTGGTCGAAGCATCGCCCGACCTGGTCGGCCTGACCGATGTCGCCGAGTTGGTTGGTTGCAGCCGTCAGAACATCCGCAAGCTGATGGTCGGAAATCCGGCCACGTTTCCGCCGGCGGTGCATGAAGGTTCGCAATCGCTCTGGCACCTGCGCCAGGTGCTGGCGTGGTTTCGTGATACCCAGCGGCGGCGGGTCGACGAGGCGCTGATCGAGGTGTCGGAGGTGACGATGAAGGTCAATATCGCCAACGAGGCGCGGCACCTGCGCAGCGAGGGCCTGCCGAAGGAGATCGAAGCACTGTTTGCATAAGGCGTGGCTGCGGTGGCCTGTCCGGCCACCGATGTGCCTGCTTGCGTGGTCCGGCTCAGCGCCGCTCGGCGCGCTCGCTCAGCACTGCCACCAGCGAGTCGTAGTCGCGTGGACCATCGTAGCGCTCGCCGTCGATGAACAGGCACGGCGTGCCGTTGACGCCACTGCGTACGCCGCCGGAGAAGTCGCTCTCGATCTTGGCATCGTAGTGGCCTGAAACCGCCTGGCCCAGCGCCGTATTCGGCAGCCCAAGTTCGCGCGCGTAGCCTGCCAGGTCCTGGTCGCTCAGCGCATCCTGGTGCTCGTAGAGCATGTCGTGGGCTTCCCAGAACTTGCCTGCCGCTGCCGCCGCCTCGGCAAACTGGGCGGCGTGGACCGCGTGCGGATGCATGTCGGCCAACGGGAAGTTGCGGAAGACAAACCGTAGCTTGTCGCCGAGGGCTTGCTGGACCGCCTTGAGCAGCGGATAGGCCTCGCCGCAATACGGGCACTCATAGTCGCCGTACTCGACCAGGGTGACCGGGGCATCGGCCGGGCCGCTCACGTGGTCTTGGCTGCCGACAGCAACAGTAAGCCTGCTCATCAATGTGCTCCTTTGGACGGGGCGGCGAGTTTGTCCAGCGCATCGAGGATGCCATCGGCGCCGGGGTTGATGCCAAGGGGCGAGACGTAGCTCCAGGCGATGGTGCCGGCGGCGTCGACGACGAACAGTGCGCGCTCGCAGATGCCTTCCTGCTCGCGATACACGCCGAAGCGACGGGCGACTTCGCCCTTGGGTTCGAAATCGGCCAGCAACGGGAAATGCAGTTTGCGGGTTTCGGCAAAGGCGGCGTGGCACCAGGCGCCATCGACCGAAATGCCGAGCAATTGCGCGCCGGCGCGGTGGAACTCCGGCAGGATCTGGTTATAGAGCGCCATCTGGTCGCCGCAGACCGGGCTCCAGTCGGCGGGATAGAAGGCCAGGATGACCGGCTGGCCACGCAACGATGACAACGAGACGCGCTGGTCGGGCGTGGAGGGAAGGTCGAAATCCGGCGCCGGCGTACCGGCGGCCAGTGGGCGGGGAGCGTCGGGCATCGCAGGATCCTCGGTCGGGGGGAAGCCGGGCACGCGAAGGAGCGGGCGCGTACGCCCGCTCCAGTATCCGTCAGCCCTGGATGAAGGCGAGCAGGTCGGCGTTGATCACGTCGGCATGGGTGGTGCACATGCCATGCGGGAAGCCCGGGTAGACCTTCAGCGTGCCGTTCTGCACCAGCTTGACCGAGAGCAGGCCGGCATTGCCGATCGGCACGATCTGGTCGTCATCGCCGTGCATCACCAGCACCGGCACCTCGATCTTCTTCAGATCTTCGGTGAAGTCGGTTTCCGAGAACGCCTTGATGCCTTCGTAATGGGCCTTGGCGTTGCCGGCCATGCCCTGGCGCCACCAATTCTGGATGGCACCCGGAATGACCTTGGCGCCTTCGCGGTTGAAGCTGTAGAACGGGCCGGTCGGCAGATCCAGGTAGAACTGCGAGCGGTTGGCCGCCAGCTGCGCGCGCAGGCCATCGAACACTTCGATCGGCAGGCCGCCCGGGTAGGCCGGGGTCTTGAGCATGATCGGCGGCACCGCACCGATCAGCACCGCCTTGGCCACCCGGCCCTGCGGCTGGCCGTGACGCGCCACGTAAGCGGCCACTTCGCCGCCGCCGGTGGAATGGCCGATGTGCACGGCGTTGCGCAGGTCCAGGTGCTCCATCACCGCGGCCGCGTCGGCGGCGTAGTGGTCCATGTCGTGGCCGTCGGCCACATGCGAGGAACGGCCGTGGCCACGGCGGTCATGGGCGATGACGCGGAAGCCCTTCTGCACGAAGAACAGCATCTGCGCGTCCCAGTCGTCGCTTGAGAGCGGCCAGCCGTGATGGAAGACGATGGGCTGGGCCGACTTCGGGCCCCAATCCTGGAAGAAGATTTCGACGCCGTCGCGAGTGGTGATGGTGCTCATGTGATTCCTTTGTTGGTGGGGGTGCAACGTGAATCCTGGCGGCTGGCACGAGCGCTAAGACACCTGCGCTCGGCTCGCCGCTTCAATCGATTTCAGCCCGGCTCCGTCGCCAGCGCGGCGGCCAGGCAGGCGGCGATGGCGTCCGCTTCCACCGGCGTCGCCAGCAGGGCGAAAGCCCCGGCGGCAAGCAGGCGCTGGCGCATCGCGTCGGTAGGAGAATCCGTGTGGAAGATTACGGGAAAGCGATGTCCGCTTGCCAATATTTCAGTCTGCATCTGCTCGCCCTGCATGCCTGGCATCTGCGCGGCGCTGATGAGGCATCGCGGCGCAAACCGCGGCAACGCGCGCAGGAATTCATCGGCCGAGGCAAAAGTGCGTGCGTCATAACCCAGGGCGCGCAACAGCCCGGACAACGAGGCACGCACGCTGGCGTCCTCGTCGACCACGGCGATACGGCTGATGGGGGTGCGGTAACCCATTTTCGACAACTCCTTCGTGCCCCGCGGCGCACGAAGTGCGTCAAGCTGGCCTGGCGCTATTTAGACACGACCGGCCGGCGCTGACCATCATCGGTTGCGCGCCAGCCCGGTTTCGTACCGATACGGCGGCCTTTCATCGCATCCCGCTTGCGCGTGGTGGCCGGCGCCGCGACGCTGGCCCCTGTCGGGCGCGATGGGCGCGCCAGGAGAGGGTGGATGAAGACCTTGTTGGCCGTGGTGGGGTGGTGCCTGCTGTTCGTGCTGTGCTGGCCCCTGGCGCTGCTGGTACTGGTGGCCTGGCCGTTCGTCTGGCTGCTGTCGCTGCCGTTCCGGTTGCTGGGGATCACCTTCCACGCACTGTTCGCCTTTTTGCAGGCGATCTTGTTGATGCCGGCACGGTTGCTTGGCTGGCGCCCGGCGGCAGGGCCCAGCGCGGTCTAGCGCCGGACCCTGCGGGCGTCGCGCTTAGCCCAGACGTTGGGACAACTCGACGTCGCCGTCGAATGGCAGGGTGAGGTAGCCATTGCCCGGATCGCGCACGTAGGCCAGGTACTCCGGGCTGTAATCGGCATTGTCGGCCACCACGAAGGCGCCGGGGCGCAGGCGATGTTCCAGCAGCGCCAGGATTTGCGGATAGAGCGCCTTGGCGCCATCGAGCAGCAGCAAATCGATGCGCTCGGGCAGATCGTCGGCCAACTTCTGCAAGGCATCTCCTTCGCGCAGCTCAACCAGGTCGGCCAGGCCGGCGGCACTGAAGTGCTGGCGGGCGCGGGCCACCTTGCTCGGCTCGAACTCCGTGGTGATGAGCTGGCCGCCGCCGTTGTCGCGCAGTGCCGCGGCAAGATGCAAAGTGGAGAGGCCAAACGAGGTGCCGAATTCGACGATGCTGCGGGCACGGCTACCGCGCGCCAGCATGTACAGCAGCTGCCCGGTTTCGCGCGAGACCGGCAGCGCCAAGTCCTTCATGCGACCGTAGTAGTCCAGGTATTCGGTCTTGCTGTGCATCAGCCGCCGATGGGCTTCCGGCGACAGGTCGGCCAGGGCAGGGCTGTTAGCCGGCGAGGTCGCGTCGGCCTGCTCGAAAAGGTGGGCGAGCAGTTGCGCGACATGCGGCTGGGAGAGGGTGTTCATGAGCATCTTTCCGGGTCAAAAGCACCGTGCGGTGCGGACCGGGATAGAATGCGACGAATCCGTCATGTTTGATATTCGCATTCCGGGCCGGCCATGAGCGAACGCAGCAAATCACCCAATTCCCCGCCCATTTCCCAACGCAAACAGCCGCGCCAGGCGCGCTCGAATGCTTCGGTTGCGGTCATCCTCGAAGCAGCAGCTCAGGTTTTGGCCAAGGAAGGCGCACAGCGATTCACCACCGCGCGCGTAGCCGAGAAGGCTGGCGTCAGCGTCGGTTCGCTGTACCAATACTTCCCAAACAAGGCCGCGATCCTGTTCCGCCTGCAACACGACGAATGGCGCAGCACCACTCGCCTGCTGGCGGACATCCTCGAGGACGTAGCGCAACCGCCGATGCAGCGGCTGCGCGCCGTGGTGCACGCCTTCGTAGCCTCGGAGTGCGAGGAAGCGGCCATGCGCGTAGCGCTGAAGGACGCCGCGCCGCTGTACCGCGACGCCCCAGAAGCGCAGGAGGCGCGTAACGCGGCCGATAAAGCATTCGACAATTTCATGCAGGAGGTGCTGCCAGGCATCGACGAACCCGGCCGCCAGCTGGCCGGCGAGCTGCTGACCGACGTCCTCGGCGCAGCCGGCAAGCAATTTTCCGAGCGTCCGCGCACCGCGGCCGAGATCGCGACCTATGCCGATGCGATGGCGGATATGTTCTGCGCGTATCTGGAGCGGTTGGCGAGTCGCTGATGCCTTGCCCCAGAGGGGGTCAGGCCAACGATTCCGCCGCCCGCACGCCCCACCACGCTGCCTCCTCGAACACCGAGTAGCCAGAAATGTCAGCGTGCGCGATGCGTATCCGTCCATCGAGCGTGCGCAGCGCTGCCAGCCCGGGATTATCCAGCGAGCCCGGCACCGGTATCGCCATGGCGTGGCCGCGAACCGTGATCACCAACCGCCGCACCCGACGCCACAGGTCCTCGCCATACGCTTGGAGTAGGTCGGTTGCCGCTTCGTCGCGCAGCTCCTCCGGGCTGGCTCGCAGCATCCAAGTGCGCGCCTGTGCCGGACTCATTCGGTCCAGCGCCTGGTAGGCGGTAAATACCGTTTGCGCCGCCGGCGCCACGCGCAGCAACTGGTGGGTGGACACGACATACCCCAGGCCGCGGCCCCCGTGGACGACGTTATCCCAGGCTAGCGATTCGCCTGGCTGCTCCTGCGGATAGCCATCCATCAGAAAATTGGAGACCAGCCAGGGCGCATGAGGTCCGGCGTGTACGCTGGCGTCGTAGCCCGTCGCGGCCAAATCGGGCCAGGCCCGTGCCAGGACATGCAACGGCATGGCGCTCACGACGTTGCCGGTGCGCAGGCGAGTGGTACTGAGCTTGCCACCGGCCATGTGCAGGCAGTCGACCTGCACGGTTGCACCGTTCTCGCGCAATTGTGTGGCCGTGCCCGCGATCCGCCAGCGCGTGTGACCCAGGCGCGCGTCGATCGAGGCGCGCATGCGCTGCATCAGCGCCGATAGCCCGCCCGGCCAGGTCAACACCGCATCGTGCGAGGCATTTGCAGCGGCGCCGTCGCGCCCGGCGAAATAGTGCAAGCCGGCCCAGGCCGAGACGACCGTGGTACCGGCGCCGTAGTCATCGCGGCAGCAGTAATCGAGATAGCGGCGAAGCTCGGGCGCCTGATAGCCATGCCGGTCGAGCCAATGCGAGAAGGTCTCGCGATCCAGTGCGCGCCATTCGGCATCAGTCGATGAAAGCATGCGCGGCAACGCGAACAGCCGCCGTCCATCGCGCCCGCGCCGCATACGCAGCAGCGCCATCTCGGCGAAGAACCGCTGCTGTTGGTGGAGGTCGGGCGCGGACACGCCCTGGGTGGGGAGCAGGTCGCTTTCCCAGCGACCATTCCGCAACAGCCGCTCGCGCGGGGCATGCGCCAGTGCGGCCTCATCGTAATAGGGCGTTGCGGTGTGCTCGCCGCCCAACAGCAGGCCAACATCCGCCAGTAGCGCACGAACGTGGGTCGACTCGCTGGAGGGCAGCGGCAGGTAATGGGCACCCAGCGGACAACGCAGGTCATCCTCGGCCGAGGGACCGCCGAGATCGCGCCCTGCGGCATTGCCATTGACCTCAGGCCCCTCTACGAGCACGAAGTCGCGGCGGCCGGCGCGAGCCAGCGCCCAGGCACAGGAAAGCCCCGCCACGCCCGAGCCGAGGATAGCCACGCCGATGCGACGCTCATCGCGCGGCGCGGGGAGCACAAGGTGGTCGCGCAGGGCATGGCCCTCGCGCATCCCAGGAAATACGACTTCCGGTTCCACGGGCGCGCGACGTGCACGCCGAGCCAGCGTCCACGCTGCCGTGCCAAACAGCGCGGCATTCCCGGCGCCGAGCAGGAACGTGCGTCGCCGCATCAGCGAATGACCCGCCGCCAGTCTTCGTCGAAGTAACGCACCAGGGTCTGCTCGTCGAGCCGGTTCGGCGGCATGGCCAGGGGCGGCATGTCCTTTGGAAATACGAACAGCTCGTGCAGGGTTTCCGGCGTCAGATAGCGGGTGGGTACAGAGATCGCAGCCGGCACCGAATAATCATCGCGGTGACCGGCGAGGATGAAGCCCCAGTCACCAAATGAGGGAACGTCGCAGTGGTAGGGCCAAGTATGCAGGCCCGCTTCCTTCAAGGTGGCATCCACGCTCCAGAACGAGCGCGGCGCGTAATAGGGCGAGGTCGACTGGACAACCAGGTAGCCATTGCGCGCCAGGTGGCGCGCCATCAGCCTGAACATCGGCACCGAGTAGAGGCGGCCGATGCCGAAGCTGGAGGGATCGGGGAAATCGACCACGATGAAGTCGAATGCTTCGCCGTTGCCTTCGAGCCAGCGTCCGGCGTCCTGGTTGACCACGCTGACGCGCCGATCCTTCAGCGAGCCGCGGTTGAGCGCCACCAGCGGCGCCGAGGTGGAAAACATCCGCGTCATTGCCGGGTCGAGATCGACCAGGGTCACGTGCTCGACATGGGGCGACTTCAGGATCTCGCGGACCGCCAAGCCATCGCCTCCGCCCAGCACCAGCACGCGGCGGGCAAACGGCAGCGCCTGCAGCCCGGGATGCACCAGCGCTTCGTGATAGCGATGTTCATCGCGCGAGGAGAACTGCAGGTTGCCGTTGATGTACAGGCGCAGGTCGTCGTTCCAGCGCGTCACGATCAGGCGTTGGAATGGCGTGCTCTGGGCATGGACGATCTCGTCGCCATAGACGCCGCGCTCGGCCCAGGCGGTCATGCGCCCCGAGAAAGCCAGGCCGGCTACCAGCAGTCCCATCACCAAGGTGCCGCGCGCCAGGCTTCGGCGCGGCGCGGTCAACTCGGCACGAAAGGCCAGCGCCGTCCACAGCGCCACCGCGGTGTTGAACATGCCGAACACGAAGGCGGTGCGCAACAGTCCCAAACGTGGCGCCAGCAGTAGCGGGAAGACCAGCG
This sequence comes from Stenotrophomonas sp., assembly GCA_036566925.1. Classification (GTDB taxonomy): domain Bacteria; phylum Pseudomonadota; class Gammaproteobacteria; order Xanthomonadales; family Xanthomonadaceae; genus Stenotrophomonas_A. The sequence goes on along the minus strand of DATCVI010000140.1, from coordinate 596 downwards.
AGACCAGCAGCGCACCCAGGTAGTCGAAGGCCAGTACACGGCTCACCAGTTCACGGAACTCGGTGCGGCGCTGGTTGAAGATCCGCATCACCAGCGGAATTTCCATGCCGACCATCAAGCCGATGGCGAACACCATCACGTATAGCGAGGTTCGAAATGGCGTCGCCAACCAGGCGAAGACCAGGAACAACACCGCTGCCGAGATGCCGCCGACCAGGCCAATGAGCATCTCCAGGTCGACAAAGCGGTCCAGTACGTCGCGGTCTTCGACATAGCGCGACAGCCAGGAGCCGATACCCATCGCGAACAGGTAGCAACCGATGACCGAGGAGAATTGCAGGATGGAGTCGCCCAGCAGGTAGCTGGCCAGGGCGCTGGTGACCAGCTCGTAGCCCAGACCACAGGAAGCGACGATCAGGACCGAGAGAATGAGGGCGCGATCGCGCATCGTCGTGCGTTCCATGCAAAGAAGGGGCGATCGGCTTCCCGGGCCGGGCGCCTACTCTATCGGCCGCGGCGGGTCTCGCCAACGGGGGGCAGCTGGCTATAATCGAGGCTACCTTGGGGAAGGGAAGGACGCCCGTGCTGCAATCCGC
>DATCVI010000139.1:0-24161 GCA_036566925.1 Stenotrophomonas sp. | reverse complement strand
GCGCCGGGCCCAGCGCGAAGGCCTGCCGGCGGTCGCCGCCGATGCTGCCTGGCCGCATTGGCTGCGCGAAGAGATCCGCAGCGATTGGGGCGTGCTGGCCCATGCCTTGTTCGAGGACAGCGCCCGTGCCGCGCCGATGTGGTTGCGGGTCAACCGCCGCCAGGGCAGCCGCCAGGCCTACCTCGATGCGCTGGCCGCAGCCGGGATTGCCGCCGAGGCCGATCCGTTGCTGGCCGATGCCATCCGCCTGGATGACGCCTTGCCGGTCGCGCAACTGCCCGGCTTCGCGAGCGGCGCAGTCTCTATCCAGGATGGCTCGGCGCAGCAGGTGGCCGACGCCTTGCCGCTGGCGCCCGGCCTGCGCGTACTCGACAGCTGCGCCGCCCCCGGCGGCAAGGCCGCGCACCTGCTGGAGCGTGAGCCGGCGCTGGCCCTCACCGCGCTGGATATCGACCCGCGGCGCTCGCGCCGCATCGCCGAGACCCTTGCCCGCACCGGCCTGGCCGGCGACACCCAGGTGCTGGTGGCCGACGCCGCCGACCCGGCAACGTGGTGGGACGGCGTGCCGTTCGATGCCGTGTTGCTGGACGCGCCGTGCTCGGCCACCGGCGTAGTGCGGCGCCAGCCCGACGTGCTGCTGCACCGGCGCCCCGAGGACATCGACGCCCTGCTGGCGGTGCAGGCGCGCCTGCTCGATGCCGCCTGGCACGTGCTGCGCCCTGGCGGCCGCCTGCTCTACACCACCTGTTCAGTCCTGCGCCGCGAGAACGAACTGCAGGTGGCGCACTTCATCGACCGCACCCCCGGCGCGCAAGTGGAGGCGCTGCCCGAAAGCTTTGGCCACGCCGCCGGCGCCGGCCGCCAGCGCCTGCCGGGCGAGCAGGGGTTCGATGGATTTTTCTACGCGAGACTACTGAAGACTTCCTGATTGGCGCGGATATCATTGCGGCCCATGCGCAAGACGAGCACTCGAGAATTCTGGTTGTTGGCCATCACCGCCCTGCTGGTGCTGGGCGCCGGCCTGGGAATGCGCGACCCCTGGCCGTCGGACGAGCCGCGGTTTGCGCTGGTTGCCAAGCAGATGTTCGAAAGCGGCGACTGGCTGTTCCCGCACCGCGGCATCGAGCTGTATTCGGACAAGCCGCCGATGCTGATGTGGCTGCAGGCGGCCTTCTACTCGCTGTTCCGCGACTGGCGCGTCGCCTTCCTGCTGCCTTCGCTGCTGGCCGCGCTCGGCACCCTGGCCTGCGTCTACGACCTCGGCCGCCGGTTGTGGACGCGGCGCGTGGGGCTGTACGCGGCGTGGGCGGTGTTGTTCGCGCTGCAGTTCACCTTCCAGGCAAAGAAGGCGCAGATCGATCCGCTGGTGGTGTTCTTCATCACCCTGGCCAACTACGGCCTGCTCCGTCACCTGCTGCTGGGGCCGAACTGGGGTTGGTGGATCGCCGGGTGGTTCTTCGCCGGCATCGGCGTCATCACCAAGGGCGTGGGCATCATCGCCTTGTTGATGTTGCTGCCCGCCGCCGGTGCGGTACTCGCCGGCTGGCCGCGCGTGCGCATCCACGCCCGCAACCCGCGTTTCTGGCTCGGCCCATTGGCGCTGTTGGCGGCCATCGCGTTGTGGCTGGTGCCGGTGGTGATCGCGGCCCTGGCCACCGGCTCGCCGGAGTACCACGCCTACCTCAATGACATCCTGTTCCGGCAGACGGCCAAGCGCTACGCCCGCTCCTGGGACCACGCCCAGCCGGTCTGGTACCACCTGGCCACCATGGCGACCATGTGGATGCCGGTGATCCTGGCACTGCCGTGGGCGCTGCCGGCCTGGCGCCGGCGCCTGCGTCGCCGCGACCCGCGTTACCTGTTGCCGCTGGCCTGGTGGGTGCTGGTGGTGATCTTCTTCTCCATCCCCACCGGCAAGCGCGACGTCTACATCCTGCCGGCCTTGCCGATGTTCTGCCTGGCGCTGGCGCCGCTGCTGCCGGGACTGCTGCGCAAGCGCCGCGTGCAATGGCTGCTGTGGACCTTTACCGCCGCAGCGACGGTGATTTCGCTGGGCAGCGGTTTGGCCATGCTGTTTGGCGAGCCGGCGTTCGAGCGCAAGTTGATCGACAGCCGCGGCGCCCAGGGTGAGGTCGCCACCGCGATCGCCTGGGTGATGATTGCCGGCGGCGCCTGGGGCCTGGCGCTGCTGGCCTGGTTGCGGGTGCGCGGGGCGGCGTTCGCGACCGTGGCCTGGCTAGGCGGGTTGTGGGTGCTGTACGGCCTGTTCGCCTATCCCATCCTCAACGACACCAGCTCGGCGCGCGGAGTCATGGCCCGGGTCGGCGAGCGCATCGGGCCGCAGGGCGAGCTTGGCCTGGTCGCCTGGAAGGAACAGAACCTGCTGATGGCCGACCGCCCGGCACAGACCTTCGGCTTCAAGGTGCCGTGGGACGAGCAGTTGCGGCGCGGCGTGGCCTGGCAGGCCGAACGCCCCGAGCAACGCTGGCTGTTCGTGCAGGAGCCGGCGCTGCAGGCCTGCATCGACCGCGGCCGCAGCGAGCTGCTGGGCGTGGCCAACCGCCGGCGCTGGTGGCTGGTGCCGGCCTCGGCGATCGTCGCACCGTGCATTCCCACTGCCGAGGAATTGGCGCGCGAGCGCAAGGAGCAGGGTGTCATCGATGCAGAATGAGGCACGCCACGGCGGCGTAGCCGTCCGGGCCGGGGAGGGCAATGCGTTGTCCGCTGTAACCGTTTGCGTGAATTGGCTTGGCCAAGTTGTGAAAGAACGCTCGTTTTTGCGCGGCCATCACGCCAGCGACTTAGCTGGCGTTCGTGATCGCCTGACGATCATGGCCGCTCCCGAAAACCTCCCCACCGCGCGATGACGCTCTTGCACCCCACCCGTCCGGAATTGCCTGCGCTGGCCGATGTCGGCCGCGCCCGCTTTGCCGGCGTGGCGGAATTCGCGTTGTTCGCCCTGGCCGCGTGCGTGGTCACGCTGCCCAGCGGCCTGTTCCCGTTCGGGCTGTGCCTGTTGGCCACCACCGCGCTTGGTTTCGGCGGCGTGCGTGCGGCCGCGGCACCGATGGGCGTCAACGTGCGCGCACTGGTCTGGCTGACCGCCGCGGTGCTGGCGATGTCGCTGTGGTCGGTGCTGTTGTTCGAGCATGGCTTGAAGGACGTCGACAACCGCTCGCGCTTCGTGGTGCTGCCGTGGGCGGCGCTGTGGGTATACGCGATGCAGCCGCGGATGCTGTGGCTGTGGCGCGGCAGCATCGCCGGCATCTTCGCCGCGCTGGTACTGGCCTGCGTGCAGGTGGCGCGCGGCGACCCGCGCGCTGAAGGCTGGACCAACGCGATCGTGCTGGCCGACGTGGTGCTGGTGTTGATGGTGCTGGCGGTGTTCTGCCGCCCGCGCGGGCGCTGGATCTGGGTGGTGCCGGCGCTCGTGGCCGGTTGCGTCACCATCGTGCTCAGCGGCAGCCGCGGCGTGTGGCCGGCGCTGCTGTGCCTGCTGGTCATCGTGGCGATGGGCGCACGCTGGCGCGATGGCCGCACGCGCCTGCTGATCCTGGCCGGCGTAGCCGCCATCGCCGCTACCGTCGTGCTCACGGTGCCGGCGCTGACCGACCAGATGCGCATCGGCGAACTGCGTCGCGACATGCAGCGCTACGAAGTGGGCGATGCCGACTCCTCGGCCGGCGCGCGCATCCAGCGCCTGCATGTCGCCTTCGACACTTTCCGCGAGCATCCGCTCACCGGCATTGGCGTCGGCCATTTCGACGACGCGATGACGCGCCTGCCCCAGTGCAGCACCGGCCAATGGGTCCAGTACTGCCACCTTGGCCACGCCCACAACGACCTGGCCGAGTGGGCCGCCACCCAGGGCGTGCTGGGCATCCTGCTGCTGCTGGCGGTGTACGGCGTACCGCTGTGGTTGTTCGTGCGGCTGTACCGACGCAGCGGCCATGAGCGCTTCCGCGGCCCGGCCGCGGCCGGGATCATGGTGGTCATCAGCTACGTGCTGTGCGGCCTGACCCAGTCGATGTTCGCGCACCAGGTCACGGCCGGGTTCTATGTCTCGCTGATCGGCGTCTTGATCGGCCTGGCGGTGCGCGAGGCCGAAGCGGCTCAGTCCGAACGCCGGGTCTGAGACCGCGGCGGATCGGCCACCGGCTGGCCGTGCTGCAACAGCCACAGCATGATCGCCTTCTGCCGTACGTAGTTGGCGCGCACGTAGGCATAGACCAGCCCGCGCCAACCATCCAGGAAGCCGGCGCGAAACACGTAGCCGCGCCAGAAGCGCCAGGCCGGCGCCAACACCAGCTTCGACCACGACGCGCGCTTGCCGCGCGCGAACTCGTGCTCGGCCATCATCCTGGCGTAGCGCTGGGTCTTGGCCAGTTGCTGTTCCAGCGAGCGATAAGGGAAATGAATAAGGTCGCCGCGCAGCGTCGCGACGGGTCCGTCGACACTGGCCGCTTCGTGGATCTCGCGCTTGCCGCGCCAGCCGCCGCGACGGCGGTCGAACAACCGCAGCACCCGGTCCGGATAGGCATTGCCATGATGGAGGAAGCGGCCGAAGTAGTCCGACAGGCGAGCGAAGCGGTACCCGGCCTGGCCGGCGAAGCCGCCATCGCGCGCCGCTTCGATCGACGCCCGCAGCGTCTCGCTGATGCGCTCGTCCGCATCCAGGCACAGCACCCAATCGTGGGCTGCCTGGTTCACCGCGAAATCCTTCTGGCTGCGGAAGCCTTCGAACGGCCGTTGCAGTACCCGCGCGCCGGCCGCTTGTGCCAGTGCCACCGTGTCGTCGCTGGAGAGTGAGTCCACCAGTACTACTTCATCGCAGAATGCCAGCGAGGCCAGGCAGTCGCTTATGCGGTCGGCCTCGTTGAACGCGATAATGCAGGCGGAAATACGAGGCCGTTCGAGCGGAGCGGTCGATGAGGACATGAGATGGCCGATTACCTGCTGTTCGCAACGGAGCGTTACGCGCTGCCTATTCTGGCGCCTCTGGCGCGGGCATTACAGGCCAGCGGGCAGTCGGTGCATGCTTGGTTCGAGGACGGCGCTCGCGGCGCGGCCCTGCCCGGCGTGCCGGCGGTAGGCCTGCACCAGGCCCTGGCGCTGCGCCCGCGCGCGGTCTTCAGCGCTGCCAACTGGGTGCCGACCTTCCTCTCCGGCGCCAAGGTGCAGCTGTTCCATGGTTTCAATGTCGAGAAGCGCGAGGACACCCGGGGTCATTTCCGCGTGCGCGGCCTGTTTGACCTGTATTGCACCCAGGGCCCGGCCACCACCGCGCCGTTCCGCGAACTGGCCGCGCGCGAAGGCCACTTTGCGGTGGCCGAAACCGGCTGGCCCAAGCTCGACCCGCTGTTCCGCGACGACGGCGGCGAGAGCGCCGGCCTGCGCGCGCCAGCCGGCGGCCGCCCGGTGATCCTGTTCGGCTCCACCTTCACCGAGCGCCTGAGCGCTGCGCCGCTACTGCATGACGCCATCGCTGCCGATATCGCCCGCGGCGAGCGCTACTGGCTGCTGACCCTGCACCCCAAGTGTCCGCCGGCGCTGTTCGAGCGTTACCGCGCCCTGGCCGGCGCCAACGCGCGCTTCGTCGAACCAGAGCAGGTGATGGCCGCGCAGCGCGCCGCCGACGTGCTGGTGTCGGACACCTCGTCGATCGTTTCCGAATTCGTGGTCCAGCACAAACCGGTGGTCACGCTGCGCAACCGCGCGCCCAAGCCGCACATGATCGACTTCGACGACCCGGCGCAGCTACCGGCGATGCTGCAGCGCGCGCTGGCGCCGGAACCCGCCTTGATCGAAGCGATCCAGCGCTACGCCGATGCGATCCATCCCTACCGCGATGGCCTGTCTTCGGAGCGGGTCATCGCCGCCACCGAGGATTTCATCGACGGCGAGATGGGCGTGCTCAAGCGCAAGCCACTTGGCGCGCTGTGGCGCGGGCTGCAGATTCGCAAGGACCTGGGCTACTGGGGCCGCGCGCAGCGCTGAGCGATCACCATTGCAGCCGGCGCCGGGCCAGGCGCGCGGCCAATTGCGCCTGCAACGCTTCGGCCTCGGCCAACGGCAGCAGCCGCAGCCGCAAGGCCGGCCCGCTCCCGTGCGCGCCGGCGGTATCCAGCCACAGCGAGGCGGTGCCGCACAGGCGGTCCAGCGGCGAACGCGACAGCTGCAGCGCCTGCAACTTGTCCAGTTCGGCCAGCCGCCACCAGCGATCCCACCAGCCACCGCGCACCACGATGCGCTCGCCATCCACCGCATAGCCCATGCGCGCCACTTGCCGGTACGCGGCGAACAGCGACCACGGCCACCACGCCAGCAGCCACCAGCTCCAAGGCCCGAGGTAGGCCGCCATCACCGCGGCCAGCGGCAACAACCACAGTGACGGCAACGCCAGGCGCCAGCCATTGCGTTGCGGCACCGGCAGCCACTGCGCCGGCGGCCACGCCGCATGCGGCAGCAGCCCGGCGATCAAGTCATCGCAGGCCTGCGGCGTGGCGATCGGGGCGAGGTCGCGAAACGCGCGGCCGTGTTCATCGCGCTGTTGCGAGGCGGCGATGTCCACCTGCAGCCGGCGCCGCCGCAGTACCCGGTGCAGGAAGCCTTCGCGCAGCGTCCAGGCCTGGATGCGTCGCTGCGTGGTGCTGGTGCGCACCCGCGTAAGCAGGCCGCGTTCGATGGTGAGCCGGCGCTCGATCTCGCTCAGGGTGAAGCCGTGGTACTGCACCAGCGCCAGTACCACCGACAACACCCGCATCGCCAACAGCAGCGCCAGCGCCAGGACCATCGCCACGGCCGCGGTCGCCGCCAGGCCCGGGTGCAGGTCATGTACGTAGCGGTAGGCCTGCTCGCCGTTGCTGGAGATGAACTGGTTGACCGCGCGCTGGGGGAACGTTTGATAGAGGACGCCGAACGCCGCTGCGACCACGACCATGCCGCGGTTGGAGATCAAGCCCAGGCGGATGACCTCGGCCGTGGATAGCGACAACAACCGCTGCGCAGGCGCGGCTGCAGCGTGCACCCTCTCCGCCGCGGGTGCCGAGGGCGCATGCGCGCCATGCCGCACGCGTTGCTCAAGCGCCAGTGCGCGATCCAGCCGCAGCACCCGCATTTGCGCCTCCGGGCGCGCGCCGCCGGCCGATTCCAACCGCACCTCGGCAACTCCGAACATCCGGTGCAACACGCTTTGATGCAGCACCACGTTGTGGATGCGCGCGTAGGGAATATCGCGCCAACTGCGCTCGAGCAAACCGCTGCGGATATGGATTGCGTCGGCGCCGAGGCGGTAGCGATAGGTCAGGTATTGCATCACCGAGACCGCCACCAACACGCCGATCACCACGAAACTGATCAGCAGGCCGTAGTGGTCCTCGCGGTCGCCGCGCTGGCCGAACACCACCAGTGCCACCAGCGGAATGAAGAACTGCCGTGCTTGCTGCAGCAACACGAACAGCCACGAGCCCGGGTGCAGGCGCAGCTGGGTCTCGCCAGCGCCACCGTCGAGGGTTCCGTCGTCAGGGAGGCTCACAGCGCGTCGTCGTCTTGATCCAGCTGCCGCGACAAGCGCTCGCGCAGGCGCTCGGCATCTTCGGCCGCCAGTCCGGACAAACCCACCGCACCGAATCGACTACCCGCCGTATGCACCACCAGCGTGGACAGCCCGAACAAACGTTCCAACGGCCCCCGGCGCAGGTCCAGGTGCTGCACGCGGCTGGCCGGCACCCGCGTTTCCGATTGCCACAAGTTGCCGCGTCGCACCGCCAGGCCCTGCGTATCGAGCAGCCAGCGCACGCGACGGCGGCGGCGGTAGGCGAAGTAGGCCAGCAGCAGGACCAGCACGGCCACCCCCGCCAGCGTCGCCGGCCACGGCAGCGCCACCCGGCCACCGAGGCGGATCGAGATCCCGACCACCAGGCACGGGACCAGCAGCGACAGCCCGGCCATGGCGCCGGCCAGCACCGCGCCACGCGGCGGCAGCGCTTGCCAGCTGAGGTTGGGTAAGGAAGGCGGGACGGAATCGGACAACGACGGCGAAGGCTCGGACACGTCAGCAGGCGCCTGTGCGGGGACGTGCCAGCATAGCGGCGCGGCGGCCGCTGCTGCGATTTTCCGTCCCGGCGTTACTGCGAGGCCAGGATCAACGCATCCACGTCCAGCGCATGGCCGGCACGTGCCGCCTTGGTGCGCAGGTACTGCTCGTTGTCGGCGGTGATCTCGCCAGTGACCGGAATACGCTCGACCACTTCGATGCCGGCCGCGCGCAAGCGCTCGACCTTGGTCGGGTTGTTGGTGAGCAGCCGCACCTGGCCGATGCCCAGGCCGCGCAGCATCGCCACCGCGCTGCCGTAACGGCGCTCGTCGGCGCCGAAGCCCAGTTGTGCGTCGGCATCGATCGTGTCCAGGCCGGCGTGCTGGTAACCGTAGGCGCGCATCTTCGCCGCGATGCCGGTGCCGCGGCCTTCCTGGTCGAGGTACAGCAGCACGCCGCCCCCCAGCGCCTTGAGCTTGGCCAGGCCGCGCCGCAGCTGGTCGCCGCAATCGCACTTGAGCGAGCCGAACAGGTCGCCGGTGAGGCAGGAAGAATGCACGCGCACCGGCACCGGCTGCGACAAGTCCGGCTGGCCGACGATGATCGCCACCTGGTCGCGCTGCGCCACGCCGCCACGGAACACCGCGAACTCGCTCATGCCAACGTCGCGCAACGGCACCGGCGTGCGCGTGACCAGCTCATAGGCGCGTGCGGCCGCCCGCGAGCAGCCGGCGTCCAGGTCTTCCAGCGCGATCCACTGGCAACCTTCGAACGCGCTGCCGTCATCGGCATCGAGCTCCACCGCCAGCACCGCCGGCAACAGCAGGCCGAGGCGGGCGATCTCGGCGGCGCCGGCATCCAGGGCGTCGCCGGGCGTCCATTGCGACGGCGCGGTGTCCTGGCGCAAGTAGGCCATCGCCGCGAGGTCGTCGTACGAGACGCCGGCCAGCGCCACGCGCGCGCCGTCCTGTGCCTGCAGGCCCAGCACATTGGCGCGGGTCGGGGTCAAGAACAGATAGTGGCGTTGCCGCGCGGCCTCGGCGAAAGCGGCATAGGAATGCGCGGTGCTGCTGTCCAGCGCCATCACCGCGCGTGCTTGGCCGGCGCTATCGCGCAGTACCACCGGGCGGCCGGCGCGCAATTCGGAAGCCGCACGTTCGCAGCGGATCGCGGCTGGGTCGCCGAACGGGTCCGGGCGGGGGTCGAGGCGGGGGGCGGAAGCGGGGGGCTGGATTTCCATCGTGGTTCTCGGATGGGGGCGGGCAGCGGCCGCTCAAAGGCCTTGCCCTGCAACGGGTCGTCGCAGTGATGGAAGCAATCGCGCGCTAGTGCGGGTGGCGCGCGGTCGCATAAGGGTTGGATTCGCCCGCGCCCGGCGGGCGCAGCGTGTAGCGCTTGTAGGTCCACTGGTACTGAGTCGGGTCGCGGCGGGCAATGCGTTCGACCCCCGCATTGAGCGCAGTTGCCGCGACCACCGGGTCCGGATCGGCCAGCGCCGGCTCGGCCGGCTCCACGTGCAGGGCGAAGTCGAGGTCGTCGCTGAGCCGCTCGACCCAGCCGTACAGCACGATTGCCCCGGTGCGCTCGGCCAGCCGGTTGACCAGCGTCATCGTCAGCGCCGGACGACCGAAGAACGGCGCGAACACGCCATCGCCCATTTTCGGCTGCTGGTCCGGCAGGATGCCGACCGCGCCGCCTTCCTTGAGCGTCTTGAACAGCTGCCGCACCGCCGGGCCTTCCGCGCGCACCTGGCGCACGTTATGGGCGCCGCGTGCGCGCTGCAGGAAGCCGTCGACCACCGGCGAATCCGGTGCCCGATACACGATCGCGATTGGCCCGCGCTCGGCCAGCCACTGGTTCAACAATTCCCAGTTGCCGAAGTGCGGCGCCGCCACGATCACGCCACGGCCCGAAGCCAGCGCGGCGTCGTACAGCGCCTGGCCGTCGCGCTCGCGCAGCAGGGCGAGGTTCTCGGCGGGCGGGCGGGTCCAGGTACGCAGCATCTCGAAGGTCTGGCGCGCGGTCGAACGCAGGACCTTGGGGTGCAGGGCAGCGCGTTCGGCGGCCGACAGTTCCGGGTAGGCCAGTTCGAGGTTGCGGCGGACCACGCGGCTTTCGCGCGCATCCAGGCGTAGCCAGAGCCAGGCGATCGCATCGGCCAGCGCCTTGAGGACAGGCCAGGGCAGGCGGCCAACGAGGGCGGCGGTGCGGAACAGGGCTCCGGCTCGGAGATCGGCATTCATCGTGGGAATTCTAAACGGCTGAGCCGATCGTCAGCCCGACATTGCTACAAGAGCCTTACCTCCGGGTGACAAGGAAACCGACCTGCGGGATCCTGCCGCGCCTGCCCCCTTGAGGAATCCCATGCTCGCCCTGATCCAGCGTGTCACCGAAGCCAAGGTCGAGGTGGAAGGAGAGGTCATCGGCCAGATCGGCCCGGGCCTGCTGGCCCTGGTCGGCATGGAGCCTGGCGACACCGAGGCGATGATCCGGCGCATGGCCGAGCGCCTGCTTGGCTACCGCATCTTCGCCGACGAGGCCGGGCGCATGAACCGCTCGCTGGCCGATACCGCCGGCGGCCTGCTGTTGGTAAGCCAGTTCACCCTGGCCGCCGACACCGGCTCGGGCATGCGCCCCAGCTTCACCACCGCGGCGCCGCCGGCCGAGGCTGAACGCGGGTTCAACCAACTGGTGGCCATCTGTCGCGAAAAACACGTAAGCAGGGTGGAAACAGGACGTTTCGGTGCCCATATGGTCGTCAGCCTGGTCAACGACGGCCCGGTCACCTTCCTGCTCAGGCCCTGACCCGCGCGTTCCCCGGATCAGCCTGACTGGCACAGCGTCCCCTCGCCTCATCCCGGCAGACGGGGTGGCACGCTGGTATAATGCTAGGTTCTCTCAATCCTTCCCAGCCGGTGGCGCGAGCACTCATGGCCAACGAACGTCCTGCCCAGCAATCCGATATCAAGCAACTGATCAGCAAGGGCCTGGAACAGGGCTATCTGACGTACGCAGAGGTCAATGACCACCTGCCCGACGACCTGGTCGACCCGGAGCAGATCGAAGACATCATCGGCATGATCAACGGCATGGGCATCGATGTCCATGAAGTGGCGCCCGATGCCGAAACCCTGCTGCTCAACGACGGCAACACCGGCAACCGCGAAGTCGACGACACCGCCGCCGAAGAAGCCGCCGCCGCACTGACCGCACTCGACACCGAAGGTGGCCGCACCACCGACCCGGTGCGCATGTATATGCGCGAAATGGGCACGGTCGAGCTGCTGACCCGCGAAGGCGAAATCGCCATCGCCAAGCGCATCGAGGAGGGCCTGGGCCAGGTCCAGGCCGCCTTGGGCACCTTCCCGGCGTCGATCGAGCACCTGCTCGGCGACTACGAACTGCACAAGGAAGGCAAGAAGCGCCTGGCCGAAGTCGTGGTCGGCTTCAACGACCTGATCGAAGAAGCCGACGCCGCCGCCGAACTGGCCGCGGCCGCCGAAGCCGAGAGCGACGGCGAGACCGAAGACGAGGACGAGGCCGACGACGTCGCCGACGCGGACGAGGACACCGGCCCGGTGGGCCCGGACCCGGTCGAAGTCGCCACGCGCATGGAGAACCTGGCCAACGAACTGGCCAAGTTCAAGAAGGCCCACGCCAAGTACGGCGCCGAGCACAAGAACGTCACCAAGCATCGCGAAGACGTGGCTGCGATCTTCGTCACCCTGAAGCTGCCGCTGCCGCTGACCGACGTGCTGGTGAAGCAGCTGCGCGACGTGCAGAACAGCATCAAGGACCACGAGCGCCGCGTGCTGCACCTGGCCACCAACGTGGCGAAGATGCCGCGCAAGGACTTCATCCGTTCCTGGGAAGGCAACCAGACCAACCTGGAGTGGGTGGAAGACGCGCTCAAGCGTAAGCAGAAGTGGTCTTCGGCCCTGCGCGACGTCAAGGACCAGATCATCGCCGAGCAGCAGGCCACCCTCGACCTGGAGAAGGCGCAGTACCTGACCCTGGGCGAGATCAAGGAAATCAGCCGCGCCATGGCCTATGGCGAGGCCAAGGCCCGCAAGGCCAAGAAGGAAATGGTGGAGGCCAACCTGCGCCTGGTGATCTCCATCGCCAAGAAGTACACCAACCGCGGCCTGCAGTTCCTCGACCTGATCCAGGAAGGCAACATCGGCCTGATGAAGGCCGTGGACAAGTTCGAATACCGCCGCGGCTACAAGTTCTCGACCTATGCCACCTGGTGGATTCGCCAGGCGATCACCCGTTCGATCGCCGACCAGGCCCGCACCATCCGTATCCCGGTGCACATGATCGAGACGATCAACAAGCTCAACCGCATTTCCCGCCAGATGCTCCAGCAGTTCGGCCGCGAGGCCACGCCGGAGGAGCTGGCCAAGGAAATGGACATGCCCGAGGACAAGATCCGCAAGGTCATGAAGATCGCCAAGGAGCCCATCTCCATGGAGACCCCGATCGGCGACGATGAAGACTCCCACCTGGGCGACTTCATCGAGGACACCAACGTGGAGTCCCCGATCGACAACACCACCAACATCAACCTGTCCGAAACCGTGCGGGATGTGCTGGCCGGTTTGACTCCGAGGGAAGCGAAGGTGCTGCGCATGCGGTTCGGTATTGATATGAACACCGACCACACCCTTGAGGAAGTGGGCAAGCAGTTCGACGTGACGCGCGAGCGGATCCGGCAGATAGAGGCCAAGGCGCTGCGTAAGCTGCGGCATCCCAGTCGGTCGGAGCAGTTGCGTAGCTTCCTCGATATCGATTGATCGAGGCCGCTGAGCCAAAAGAAAAAGCCCCGCCAAGCGGGGCTTTTTTTCTGTCTGGACTTTCCGTTGTGGCGAAAGGCCGTTCGCCAATGTGGTGCTTGGCGCCGGACGTGGATGCCCTGCGGTGCGAATGTCCTCCGGCACCGATAAGGCCGGTGCCTCCCCCTTTATTTCGCACCGCAGGGCATCCACGCCCGGCTCTCCGACATCGCGGCGGCTTGAGAGAACATCAGACAGGCGCTCCTCTTCAGCGCGCCACTTAAATGCTGCCCCATCGGCCATCCAACTTGGTACGATCTTGCCCACGGGCCTATAGCTCAATGGTTAGAGCAGAGGACTCATCGAAAGGTGACCCCGGCATCGAAAGGGCCGGTGGAAAAACGGGATGAATTCAGGGGAACCGCAGCGGCTCGGCCGGCGGCAACCGTGAGCCAAGCCGGCGGTACACCGCCGGAAGGTGCAGAGACTACCTGGGGACTACAGCGTCCTTGATAACAGGCTAGAGCGTCCCGCACCCCACCAGCGCAAGCTGCGGGTGATGAGATAGTCCGCGCCGGGGGAAACTCCGGGTTAAGCGAATCCTTTGGTTCCAGGTTCGAGTCCTGGTGGGCCCACCAAACCTCCTGATGGCAGATAGGTTGTGCTTGTGAGCATAACCTGGCCGGAACGAACAGCTTACGCTGACGAATGACTGCTGGCCGCCCCTTGTCGGCGGCACAGGTCCGCTTACCCCACTCATGGCGGCTCTCTCGGCCGACCTTAGGTAGGTCCGCTGCGCTTGTCCTAGCGCCGTGGGCGCCCCCTGGTGCCCGCTCGGGCTCCGTGCCATAGTCGCCTCTACTGCGGGCCTCGAAATGGGGATTTCGGCGCGCAAGTGTCTAGCTAAGGGTATCCGTTTGTTGCAGTGCGAATAGAACGTCGTGAGACGTTGCGCAGCGTTGCGCGTTCCCGCGCCCTCTGCGATTGCCGCTGTCGTTCGTGATGACCACGCCAAGCTGAAGTGCCTGGCGCCCAACTCAATGGAGTGAGAACTATGCACTTTCGCGGCAAGGGTTCTATTGCCCTTTTTATCCTTGTCTTCACCTGTGCCGCCGGGTTCCCCGGTGTAGGCCGAGCCCAAGACGATACGACAGAAACGCTCTACAAGAAGCGTCTCACGCAGAGCACAACGGTCACCGCGTTCCGCGAATTCGGCGATCAGATAAACCTTCGCGACGGGACAATGACTTTCAAGAATGTGGACGTGCTCCTCGAGGGGACCGGCCCAGACATCAAGGTCGTCAGAACTGCACAAGTGCACGATAACCAGATCAACCGGCTCCCAACGCAGAACAACATGGGCGCCTGGATGTTCGAAATCCCTCGGATCAAGGCGGTGACAGCCAATGGGAGCAACTTCGGCCGCGCGCCCATGGACGCAACCAGCCCCGTGGGTTGGCAGATAGGGAATGCGGCAGACAAAAACTCGCGCTGCACCAATTTCGGATATCCAGGCGATGTGACCTTCGGCGGAGACCGTCCGGTCGAGTTCATGGACATCAGCTGGTTCTTCGGATACACGCTAGTCGACATGGATGGCGCTGAACACCCGTTGGGAGTCCGGTCAAACCAGCTGCCAGCGCAACAGTACAAGCTGGGAACAAACGATGGGTGGGTGGTCAGCTGCCTGGCGCAGACGGCAAATGGCGAGCCGGGAGAGGCATTCTTGGCGACCTCCCCTGACGGGACCAAGTTCTGGTTTGACTACCTCTCTTATACCGACATCCGGGGCTACGCCGAAGCGTTCCCCGATATGCCGCCGAAGGGGTACACGCTGACATTTACCTTGTATCGGCGCGCGGCAGCCATGCTCGTCACGAGGATCGAGGACCGATATGGCAACTATCTGGCTTACTCATATAACGCCGGCAGGCTAGCTTCCATCACCAGCAGTGACGGTCGTCGGGTAGATGTGACCCACGGCAACAGCGTGACTTCCATCAGCACCGGAACGGGGCGTACCTGGAGCTATCAATACGCCGATGTCGAGCAAACGCAGCTGTCCAGCGTAGTGCAGCCCGACGGAAGTTCGTGGACTTACAGCGGTGATTTCTCGGGGACGAACTATTCTCCAAACTACTATCACCTCTGTACCCCACCGAGCTTCCCCGGCACGACGGTAAGCCGGATGCTTGTGGTTGGGAGTCCGTCAGGTGCTACTGCCACCTATGGACTGGGGGATCACATATTTGGTCGGTCCTATCTCGTCGACGGATGCACGAATGGATCGCAGCGCAATCCGAATCGCTACGTCTCGCTAGCAATATTGGCCAAGAGTGTGACGGGCCCGAGCGTCAATGAGATGTGGCAGTACCAGTACTCGCCACACAACGCCAGCTACACCTCTGAGTGCAGTGCCGGCTGTCCGACCGAAGTGTATACAGATGAAATCACGCCTGAGGGGATCAGGAAGCGCTACGTATTCTCGAACAAGTATGACCGCCTTGAGAACGCATTGCTGAGGACGGAGGTGTACTCATCGTCAGGAGTACTTGCCCGCCGCTCATCCAATACCTACGCGATCTGGGATGGTGCGCATACGTGGCCATGGCCAGCGCAGTACGTCACCACGGTCGAGAATCCCTCCAACTACATGGTGGCCTGGCAGATCAGGCCCCTCATGAGCCGGGTGATCGAGGAGGGTGGCTCAAGCTACGTACGCAACGTCAACTCTTTCGATGTATTCGGGCGCCCGCTGTCTGTGACCCGCACAGGTCCAGGCACCCTGCGCACGGACGCCACCACGTACTTCGATGATCAGGGTAGATGGGTGCTGGGTCAGCTGGCCAAGCTCGATAACCTCGAGTCGGGTAAAGAGGTGTCTCGGACCACCTTCAATGCAAGTGCCCAGCCCGCTCAGCGCTACGCCTTCGGACAGTTGCGCCAGTCACTGACCTATAACCCGGACGGAACCGTTGCGACGATCGTGGATGCCAACAACAACACGATTGCACTGTCGAGCTATAAGCGGGGATTACCGCGGAGAATTGACTATCCCGGCGCAACATATGCTGCACTCGATATCGACGACAACGGCTGGATATCGTCCGTCCGGGATGAGGCAGGTTATACGACTGGCTTCAATTATGACGCGATGGGGAGGATGACCAAGACGACCTATCCAGTGGGCGACACGGTTGCCTGGGAGCCGTTGCAAAGTACATTTGGGAGGCTGGCGGCGAGCGATCCTAAGCCGCAGGGGACGGTGACGGGCCAGTGGCTGCAGACTACCTGGCAAGGAAACTATCGCAAATTGACCTACTTCGACGCCCTGTGGCGCCCTGTGTTGGTCAACAGCTACGACAACGCGAACGTGGCGGGCACCATGAGTGCTATCCGCTATCAGTACGACAGCGACGGCCAAGCGACCTTCATCTCCTATCCGAGCTCCCAATCGGGCGGTGGGAATTCCGGCGTGTGGGCGGAGTACGACGGCCTCGGTAGACAGACATCGCAGTCACAGGACAGTGAGCTGGGTCTGCTCACGACGGTTACTCAGTACTTGTCCGGAAATCAGATCCTAGTCACGGATCCGCGGGGTCAAATAACGAATTCGACATATCAGGCATTTGACACGCCGAACTACAGCGCTCCCACGCAGATTCAGCATCCAGAGGGTGCCTTCACGGAAATCACCAGAGACGTCTTCGGAAATCCGGTGTCAATTCTGCGCAGGAACTCAGATGGCACGCTGTCGGTGACTCGCCAATATGTGTACGACGGCCTACAACGGCTCTGCAAGCAGATCGAGCCCGAAACAGGCGCGACAGCCTTTGGCTATGACAATGTCGGCAACCTTACCTGGAGCGCGGCCGGCTTGGCCCTCCCGGATCCTGTGAGCTGCGATACAGCGACCGGTCTGGCCGCGGTCGGTGCCCGCGTCGATCGGACCTACGATGCGCGTAATCGCCTCAGGACGTTGTCGTTCTACTCCCGAAACGGAAACCAGACCTGGGATTACACCGCTGATGGGATGGCGTCGCAGATCGTAACTGAGAACAACGCAGGGGCATCGCGCACCATCAATCAGTACACCTACAATGGCCGCCGCCTGCTGACAGGGGAGAGCAGTGGACAGGAAGGCGCGTTCACCTGGTCGTTGGGATATGGCTATAGCGCCAATGGTGCGCTTGCGAGCATTCGATATCCCAGCACGAGCTTGGTGGTCGACTACGCCCCGAACGCGCTGGGGCAGCCTACCAAGGCAGGTACCTACGCCAGCGGGGTCACGTACTACCCCAACGGCGCAATGGCGCAGTTTACGTACGGGAACGGACTGGTCCACACGATGAGCCAGAATTCTCGGCAGCTCCCGGCCCAAGTCGCAGACGGCAACGTCGTGCTCAATCATGCCTACGCGTACGACAAGTCTGGCAACGTGACTCAGATCACCGATGGCATTATGAGCAGCAGCACGCGCGTCATGCAGTACGACGGGCTCAGTAGGTTGACGAAGGCTACGTCAGCATCGTTTGGTGCAGGTGGAGTCATTGATTACACGTACGATGCTTTGGATAACCTACGCACTGCGAAGCTGGCGGGAGGCGCATTCTCGCCAACGGATGACATCGTCTATTCCTACGATGGTAAGAACCGGCTCGCAAACACTTATAACAGTGCCACGGAGATGACGGCGTCCATGCTCTACGACACCCAGGGGAACCTGGTGAACAAGAACGGAAAGCTGTTTGAGTTCGACACGGGAAACCGGCTGAGAAGGGCAACCAACTTGGAGGAATATCGCTATGACGGATATGGGCGTCGAGTGGGCTCCTCAAGCGCGACCGGGGCGGGAAGCATTTGGTCGATGTACGGGCAGGACGGGACGCTGCGTCGGCAGGCAAATGATCGGGAAGCCAAGGTCTATGAGTATGTCTCGCTGAACGGAAGTCTGATCGCACGCGTTGTCACTAGCACCGCACCTGCTGCACCGGTTCTGACCGGTCCCCCCTACTCGTACAACGGAAGTTTCAGCCTGCAGTGGGGTGCGGTAGCCACAGCGACCAGCTACAAACTGGAAGAAAGTTTCAATGCCAGCGCATACGTTGTGGTCCAGAACACGAGCGCCGTGAGCTGGTCGACGTCTGGTCGTCAGGCGGGTACCTACACTTACCGCGTCAGTGGCTGCCAGCCGGTATGCGGCAGTCCGAGTACGTCGCTGACGGTGAGCGTCCAGCTCCCACCAGCCAGCGCGCCGATGCTGTCGATTCAACCTACCCCTCGTGCCGTTCTGGGCAATTACACGGTCAATTGGACTGCCGTCGGCGGTGCCACGGCCTACGCGCTGGAGGAAAGTGTCAACGGAGGGGCTTTCTCCGTTGTGTCGGGCGTGAACGGCACCTCAAAGGGATTCACCTCGCGAGCGGCTGCCCGGTACACGTACCGGGTGACCGCCGCTAATGAAGCCGGCCTGGGCCCGGTGTCCAACTCGGCCTACACAGATGCCGTGTACGCCCCCAGTACGCCGGCGATCACGATCATTGGCAACGGACTAGGTGCATTCACTGTTTCCTGGAGTGCGGTGCCCGATACCACGGCCTATCGCATGGAGGAGAGCGTCAACGGAGGGGCCTGGACCTATATCGCAACGACTGGGTCGAGCTATCCAGCCAGCGGAAAAGCCAATGGGAGCTACAGCTACCACGTACAGGCCTGCAATGAGCTTTGCGGGTCTTTCTCGGCAGCCGTCGGATATGCGGTGCTATGGCCTCCGGCATCACCGACTACACCTTCCGTGCCAGCTAGCAGCACCACGGGCGCTTACACGATCAGTTGGTCTCCGGTGCCCACCGCAGTCACCTATCAGCTTGAAGAGAGCCTCAATGGCGGCGGTTGGATGCGAATCCACGACGAGGGGGCGACGCAGCGCCCGGTGTCTGGGCGGGGCGACGGCACGTACCGATACCGAGTGCAGGCCTGGAATTCATCGGGATATGGTGCCTACAGCGGTGAGGCGGCGGTAGTCGTTTCTCTGCCGCCACCGATTCCGGCCATGCCGATCGGTCTCAATTGCGTGTTCGACATAGATAACTCGACGAAGCCGGTAGTTAAGGAGACTGACTGCAGCTGGGGAACGGCCCCCTATGCGACGTACTACCAATTGGGTAAGGACACGACGGGCACGAATCTCTGGTATCAAGGAAGCAATTTGTTCTTCACGGTCTTCGGTACCAGCGTGAAGACCTTCTACCTGCGTGCCTGCAACGCCACAGGATGCTCTGCATGGAAGGGACCGGTGACGCTATGAAAGAGATACCGCGAGCGGGGGCTGAAACGCCAGGGTCGAGAGAGTTGAAAACCCTTGTGCTTGACTCAACTCGAGCGACCAGAATGGCGCGCCACGTTTCCAGGTTTGTGAGCATATGCATCACCAGCGCTCTCCTTGTGGCGATTGGCTGTGGTGCTGTGGAAGCGCAGACAGTCGAATACTTACATACCGACTTGTTGGGTACACCCGTAGCCGTAACCAATGCTCAGGGACAACTTGTGGGGAGGCGAAGCTACGCACCATACGGTTCCTCGGAGCTGACCGTCGGCAATGATGAGCCGGAGTACGCCGGGCATGTCCGGGATTCGTTGACCGGTCTCAGCTACATGCAACAGAGATACTACGATGCCGCAATCGGGCGCTTCCTAAGCGTTGATCCGGTTACGGCTTACGACAACGGGGATACAAGGTTTTTCAATCGCTACAGCTATGCATTCAACAGCCCATATACGTTCGCAGATCCCGATGGGCGATGTTCCACTTGGGGAGGCTTCTTGCCCTGCCCGGTTCCTGAATCGATGCGCGATCCGGCAATGACTAGGGCGGACGAGATAAGGGGTCGTGACGGCCGCTACGTCGTCGGCATCGTGGCTGGATCAGCTGCGCTGGGAGGTGGCGCGGCTGTGGCTGTGGAGACCGGAACGGTCGCGGCAGTGGGCAGAGCCGCTAAGTCGGAGACAAGCAAGCGCTTCCTATGTGCCGCTCTGTCATTCTGTGACGCAAAGACTGGCCGGGACGAGAAGGAGACGGCACAGGAGCCTGAGAGTGGGTACGCTGAGGACGTCGCGAGAATCGCAGAAGTTTGGGGGAAGATGATGGAGCGCTTGAGCAAAGAGAAGACGACTATTCCCAAGCCGAAGTCCCCGTCTACTCCGCCACCACCGTCCCCTCCCGTCGCACCTCCTTTGCCACCATCGCCGGTGCCACAGCCAGCACCGCCACCACCGCTTCGGATTGCTTGATATGGCCGACATGACACCAAAGCTGAGGATGCTTCAAAAAGCCTATTCTAAAGGGGAGTTCGCCAGGGCCAAAGTGTTGATGGATGAACTCATAGCTTTCGATCCCACATCGCCTCAAGGTCTTTGCGCGCTTTACCTGCGCGCAAGGGCCAATGAGGATGGAAGGTTTGGTGGCAAGGACCCCGCCAAGGCCTTGATGGATTATCGAGTGCTCATCGAGCACGCAGATCTGTTCGGGAGTGACGGCATGCTCGGCTATGCACGCGTGCTAGTCGACCAGGATGCAAAGGCCAACAGGAAGGAAGCGGCCGGACTACTGACGCGAGCGATCGAGATGGACGCGAACACCAAGGCAATGATGGTGCTCGGTAACCTTTACGAATTCGGATTTGATGATCCCGTCGCCGCCGGTCGGTGGTATCTCAAGGCCTATCGACGGGGTTTGCCTTGGGGGCTTCGATTTTACGCAAGGATGCAGGCGCGCCAGGGACATCGTCTGCGGGCACTGGCTTGCCACGCTGTTGCAACACTGACGAGCCCATTGTTTGTGTTGATCCATGGGGTTCGATCCCCTTTCAAATAGGAAGTGCCGAAGGTGCGTCTCGATGCGTGTGCTTTGCGACATCGAAGATCCGGTTACTGCTCATCAGGGCTCGAGCACACCCACGACGGCAGAGCTTTCCCGCACCTGCGTTGGGTGAACGCGTGCAGGATCAGCACGAAGCCACGCCGGAGCTGCGTGCCGACGGCCCTGCGTGTCCACTGCCACACTGTTCACTCCTGCCTTGATTGGCCGCCCAAGCAGGCTCACCCGCTAGGGTAGCTGCCAACGTGATGCTCGTATCTGGCTTGGGGGGACGGACTTTGGCAATCCGGCCGGTAGGGGGCACGTGAGTAGGTCCTTGGCGGACAAGTCATGCTTTTAACTCGCGGCCAACTTATGCTTGCAGGAACAGACACACTCCTCGCCTCCGTCCCTGGCAACACACAAAAAAGCACTGATCTAGTGAGAAGAAACAAACACAGCATCTGGTTGCGCGCACGGTAGCGCGAAGCTCTCTCGCATACGCTGCGCTTCCCTCGCCGGCGTTAGCCCGAAGAGACGCTTGAATTCTCGATTGAACTGGGAAGTGCTTTCGACTCCCACTGCATGGCAGGCCGCCGCCGCGGTGATCCCCTCGCGCACCATGAGCAGGCGTGCCTGATGCAGGCGTGTTGACTTGAGATACTGCATCGGCGAAGTACAGGTCACAGCCTTGAAGTGGCTATGGAAAGTGGGCGGACTCATGCCCGCCGCTTCCGCCAGCTGCGCCACATCCAGCGCGTGGGCGTACGACGAGTGGATGAGCCGCAGCGCCTTGCTGATATTTCCGAACCGGCCCTGCATCGTCAGGGCGGCACGCAGGGTCGCGCCCTGCGGGCCTGTCAGGATGCGGTAGTACAGTTCGCGCAAAAGCTGCGGGCCGAGAATCGCGGCCTCCACTGGATCCGCAAGTCCTTGCAGCAGGCGCTGCACGGACAAGCGCATGGCAGCGTCCATCGGGCTCGACATCATGCTCTGCGGCTGAGCGTCGGTGGTCGCCCTCCCATACCGGTCGATTTCCAGCATCAGCTCGGCGGCCAGCGGGAATTCAAGGTGCAGATACAGCGCCAGGAGCGGTGCGTCCGCCGAGGCGTCCGTTTCCATGGTGAACGGCACGGGTACCGAGACCGCCAGGTACTGATCCGCGTCATAAACATAGGTGCGCTGGCCGAAGTAGCCACGTTTGCACCCCTGGCAGACGATCACGATGCCGGGGTCGTAGAGAACCGGGGTTCGGGCCAACGGGCGGTTCGATCTCAGCAACCGGACGCTGGGGAGGGCGGTCAGGTTATAGCCTTCGTCCGGCGCCAGCTGAAGGACCAGCGGCGCCAGCGGCGCAAGGCCAGCGGTTTGCGATCGGCGGGGGGCGAGGGGGGGTGGCATAGGAATAGGCAACTTTGTGCGGTGTTCGCGCCTTGGGGGGCTCGGCGTGCCTATGTATTGTGCACTTCATTCAAATCGCCTGGAGCGCGCAATGCAGCATTCGAAACTTATCCTCATCACCGGCGTCAGCAGCGGCTTCGGCCGGGCGCTGGCGCGCGAGGCGTTGGCGGCAGGGCATCGGGTGGTCGGCACGCTGCGCAACGCCGACGCCGCGCAAGCCTTCCAGGAGCTGGCCCCGCTGCGGGCACATGCGCGCCTGCTCGATGTCACCGACTTCGAGGCGATCGA
This sequence comes from Stenotrophomonas sp., assembly GCA_036566925.1. GTDB lineage: Bacteria > Pseudomonadota > Gammaproteobacteria > Xanthomonadales > Xanthomonadaceae > Stenotrophomonas_A. Next base: position 1,807 of record DATCVI010000139.1, on the reverse strand, counting down.
CGCGGTGGTTGCCGAGATCGAGGCCACGCTCGGTCCGATCGACGTCCTGGTGAACAACGCCGGGTATGGCCACGAGGGCGTTCTGGAGGAGTCACCCCTGGCGGAGATGCGCCGGCAATTCGATGTCAACGTGTTCGGCGCGGTGGCGATGATGAAGGCGGTCCTTCCCGGCATGCGCGCGCGCCGCGCCGGCAACATCCTCAACATCACTTCGATGGGGGGATTTATCACGATGCCGGGCATCGCCTACTACTGCGGTAGCAAGTTCGCGCTGGAGGGCATTAGTGAAGTGGTGGGCAAGGAAGTGCGTGGACTGGGCATCCACGTGACTGCCGTAGCACCGGGTTCTTTCCGCACCGATTGGGCCGGCCGCTCCATGGTGCGCACACCGCGCTCCATCAGCGATTACGACATGTTGTTCGGCCCCATTCGTGAGCGTCGGCAAGAAATCAGCGGAAAGCAGCTGGGCGATCCAGACAAGGCGGCGCGCGCCATGCTCGAGGTCATCGAAAGTGCCGCGCCGCCGACGCATCTGCTGCTCGGCAGCGATGCATTGACCTTGGTTCGCGAGAAGGTCGCCAGCCTCTTGGAGGAAGCAGGCCGGTGGGAGCACCTGACCCGAGCGACCGATGGCTAAGCAGGGCAGAAGTACCGATCGCCGGAGGATGCTGCTCCTCGCCGCACCTCTTGTGCCCCGCAACATGATTTTTCGTGCACCGCGTCTTGCAAAAATTCTCCGCACTCCCTTATGGTGCAATCGATTGCATTGCGGCGAATCCTCATAGTTTCATCCCGGTTGGGAGGCCGGGGGAGGGATGGCTATCCATTCGATCGGACCGGCGCCGGCCCCCACGTTCACCAGACGAGACGCACTGCGCGCCGCAATCGCCGGCGGCGTTGGCCTCGCCCTGGGCACTACCTCCGCAACAGCGGCGTCGGCCACGGCCCCCGCCCCGCAACTCAAAGGCAACCTAAAACACTCGGTCGCCCGCTGGACCTTCCCCCAGCTCTCCGTCGCGCAGCTTTGCCAGACAGTAAAAAGCATCGGCTTCTCAGCCATCGACCTCGTCGGCCCCTCCGACTGGCCAACCCTAAAGTCCCACGGCGTCCACAGCTCAATGTGCAACGGCGCCGAGCTGGGCCTGACCAAAGGCTTCGCCGGCCGCGAATTCCACGATGAGCTCGTCGATCGCTACACCCGCCACATCGACTTGGTCGCCGATGCCGGCTACCGCAACCTCATCTGCTTTTCCGGCAATCGCAATGGCATGGACCCGCAGGTCGGCATGGCCAACGCCGAGGCAGGAATCAAGCGCATCCTCGGCCACGCCGAGAAGCGCGGTGTGCTCCTGGTGATGGAGCTGCTGAACTCGAAGGTCGATCACCCCGACTATCTGTGCGACCACTCGGCCTGGGGCGTAGAGCTGTGCCAGCGCATCGGCTCGGAGAACTTCGGCCTGCTGTACGACATCTATCACATGCAGATCATGGAGGGCGACATCATCGCCACCATCGGCAAGCATCACGCGTTCTTCAAGCATTACCACACGGCCGGGGTGCCCGGCCGGCATGAGATCGGGGACGATCAGGAGCTGCACTATCCCGCCATCTGTCGCGCGATCCGCGACACCGGTTTCGATGGTTATCTGGCGCAGGAGTTCATGCCTGCGGCGCCGGATCCCGTCGGTTCGCTGCGCGAGGCGATCCGCCTCTGCGATGTCTGAAACGATATCCACCTAGGTGAAGTAGAACCCATGGCAGACAATCACTACGACGCCATCGTCGTTGGCTCGGGAATCAGTGGCGG
>DATCVI010000138.1:0-6738 GCA_036566925.1 Stenotrophomonas sp. | reverse complement strand
CGCCATGACCACCCTCATCGCCCCGCGCGTCCACGATATCGGCGGCCTGCAGGTACGCCGCGCGGTGCCGACGTTGCAGGCGCGCAGCGTCGGTCCGTTCGTATTCGTCGATCACATGGGCCCGGCGGTGTTCGAGCCCGGCCAGGGCATCGACGTGCGCCCGCATCCGCACATTGGCCTGGCCACGGTGACGTTCCTGTGGTCGGGCGAGATCGGCCATCGCGATACGCTCGGCTCGGAGCAGGTGATTCGCCCGGGCGATGTGAACTGGATGACCGCCGGGCGCGGTATCGCCCATTCCGAGCGCACGCCGCCGCCCGAGCGTGGCCGCGAGCATGCGCTGCACGGCATGCAGACCTGGGTTGCGCTGCCGCGCAACTTCGAGGAAACCGACCCGGCGTTCTACCACCATGCTGCGGCCAGCCTGCCGCAGCAGCGCCGTGGCGGCGCCTGGTTGCGGGTGATCGCCGGCCGCGCCTACGGCGAGGAGTCGCCGGTGAAGGTCTTTGCCGACACCCTCAACGTCGCCATCGACCTGGAACCGGATGCCGAGATCGACCTGGACACCGGCCACGTCGAGCGCTCGCTGTACATCCTCGAAGGCCAGGCCCAACTCGACGGTGTCGATATTCCCGAGCGCTACCTGGTGCTGCCCGAGGAAGGTGCGCGCGGCCGCCTGCGCGCCAAGACGCCACTCAAGGCGATGCTGATGGGTGGCGAGCCGCTCGATGGGCCGCGCCACCTGTGGTGGAACTTCGTCTCGAGCTCGAAGGAGCGCATCGAACAGGCCAAGGACGATTGGCGCGAGGGCCGCTTCGGCAAGATCCCTGGCGACGACAAGGAATTCATTCCACTTCCCGAAACGCCGGCGCCGCCGCCCCCGAGCTACCCCTGAATTCCCTTTGCGGCCAATGGTTTCGGATGGAACCGTTGGCCTTCACCGGGCCGATTTGCTCCCCGGCCCAGGCTTGGCTATGGTGAGGGCGTCCACCCATCCGTTGTGATGGGCGGCACGTCGGGAACGCGCATGGGGATGCGCCACGCGGGCGATTCGGGAGGTACCCGTAGGCGAACCGACCCAGGCGATGCGCGCCTTCCCGTTAGCATTCACTGCCAGGGGAAAAACAATGAACTCCGCAACCCGCTTGTTCGGCCTGTTCCTGCTGTCTGCCAGCGGCGCCGCCATGGCGCAGCAATCGCCCACTTGTCCCACCTTGCCGCCAGCCGCCGGGCTGGAATGGAAGCAGTTGGCCGGCGCCGACTACCTTTCCTGCAAGGCGCTCACCGCCGATGGCCGCGAAGTGCTGGGCGTCATGCTCACCGCGCGTTCGCCCGGCCTGAGCCTGCCGCGCGACCACCGCGAGGAGAAGGGCCAGCTCGCCGAGGAAGACTTCTACTGGTATCGCCCCGACCTGGGTGGCCGTGAGGTCGCCAACCGCCGCGTGGCGGTGATCGAGCTTGGGAAAAAGCGCTTTGCCCAGGTGTGGGTCAGTGCCGGCGATGCCCAGGAACTGCGCACCCTGCAGGGGCTGACGCAGCGCCTGGACCTGGAGCCGGCGAGCCTGGCGCTCACGCGCTGAGCCCTGCGCAAACCGCTGCAACCGAAAAACTACCGTTGCCAAGCGCCGCGGCCAGGCATTGAATGCGCGCATCCCGCCCCTTCCGGGCGGGCCTGCGCAGGAGTTGCCTCATGTCACTGGCTAAGCGATTGACGGCGGAGTTCCTCGGTACGTTCTGGCTGGTTCTGGGCGGTTGCGGCAGCGCGGTATTGGCGGCCAACTTTGGCGGTGCCGGTAACCCGCTGGGCATCGGCTTCCTTGGCGTCGCCCTGGCCTTCGGCCTGACCGTGCTTACCGGCGCCTACGCCTTCGGGCATATTTCCGGCGGCCATTTCAATCCGGCGGTGAGTCTCGGCCTCGTGGCCGGCGGCCGCTTCCCGGCGCGCGACCTCATTCCCTACTGGGTCGCCCAGGTGCTCGGCGGCCTGCTCGCTGCCGCAGTGCTGTTCCATATCGCCCATGGTCGCGCCGATTTCGCGATCGATCCCAACGCAGCCGGCACCTTCGCCAGCAACGGCTTTGGTGCGATGTCGCCCGGTGGCTATTCGCTGGTGGCGGCGTTCCTGTGCGAGGTGGTGCTCACGGCCGTGTTCCTGCTGGTGATCATGGGCTCGACCCATACCAATGCACCGGTGGGCTTCGCACCGATTGCCATTGGCCTGGCACTGACCTTGATCCACCTGATCAGCATCCCGGTGACCAACACTTCGGTAAACCCGGCGCGTTCCACCGCGGTGGCGGTGTTCGCCGGTCCCGGTGCCCTGGGGCAGCTGTGGCTGTTCTGGTTGGCGCCGTTGCTGGGCGGGGTGATCGGCGGGGTGATCTACAAGATCCTGGGCCGGCCGGACCCGCACATCGTCGGTAGCGGCAGCTGATTCCCTGGTGAGAGGGTGAGCGCAGCCGCATCGATGCGGCTGCGCTCAGCGCCAGCTAGAAGCGCCCTTCCTGGTAATCGACGAACGCCTGCATGATTTCCTGCTTGGTGTTCATCACGAACGGACCATGCCGGGTCACCGGCTCGCGCAGGGGCCGCCCCGCGACCAGGATCAGGCGAGCGCCCTGGTTGCCGGCACGCAGCTGCAGCACGTCGCCGCCCCCGATCACACCGAGCTGCTGCGCCTCCAGCGCGCGCGCCTCATCGCCCTCGCCCACCGTCGCCGCACCCTCGAAGACGTAGGCGAAGAGGTTGTGGCCTTCCGGCAGCGCGTATTCCCAGGCCACGTTCGCGGCCAGTTCGATATCCAGATACAGCGGATCGGTCGCCGGCTGCACGATCGGCCCGACCGTGTCGCCGACGCGGCCGGCGATGACCTTGACGCTGACGCCCGCCGCCGGGGTGGTCACCGGAATGCGCTCGGCCGGGAACTCCTGGTACTTCGGCTCGCTCATCTTGTCGCGCGCCGGCAGGTTCACCCACAGCTGGAAGCCGCGCATGCGGCCGGACTCCTGCTCGGGCATTTCCGAATGGATCAGGCCGCGGCCGGCGGTCATCCATTGCACGCTGCCCGGGGTGAGCAGGCCTTCGTTGCCGTGGTTGTCCTTGTGCCGCATGCGCCCATCGAGCATGTAGGTCACCGTCTCGAAGCCGCGGTGCGGGTGGCTCGGGAAACCGGCGATGTAGTCCTCGGCCTGGTCGGTGCCGAACTCGTCCAGCAGCAGGAACGGATCCAGGTCGGGCAGCTCGGCCGAGCCGATGACGCGGGTCAGCTTGACCCCGGCGCCGTCGGAAGTGGCGCGGCCGCGCAGGGTGCGCAGCAGGCGTGCCGGGGAGGCGGGGTGGGTGGCGCTCATGGCGTGACTCCTGGGAAGTTCGACACAGGATGGGTGCGCAGGGGCCGCCGACCAATGACACCTGGCGCAACCTATTGTTCCGGGCATGGGCGAATCGGCGTGTGACGCTCTACGACCAAAGTCCTAGCGCCCAGCATTGACCCCAGCGCGGCGCGGGGGGAACCTTGGACGAATCTTTTGGGAGGGGACCACATGAAAGGTTTTTCGAAACTGGCCTGGGCCGCACTCGCGCTGCTTGGCGCCTTCTGCCTGGGCACCATAGCCCTGCGCCGGGGCGAGCAGATCAACGCCCTGTGGATCGTGGTCGCGGCGGTTTCCATCTACCTGGTGGCCTACCGCTACTACAGCCTGTTCATCGCCACCAAGGTGATGCAGCTGGACCCCACCCGCGCCACCCCGGCGCAACTGAACAACGACGGCCTGGACTACGTGCCCACCAACAAGCACGTGTTGTTCGGCCACCACTTCGCCGCCATTGCCGGTGCCGGTCCGCTGGTCGGGCCGGTGTTGGCCGCGCAGATGGGCTACCTGCCCGGCCTGCTGTGGCTGGTGGCCGGCGTGGTCTTTGCCGGCGCGGTGCAGGACTTCGTGGTGCTGTTCCTGTCCACCCGCCGCAACGGCCGTTCGCTCGGTGACCTGGTCAGAGAGGAGATGGGCCAGGTCCCCGGCACCATCGCCCTGTTCGGCGCCTTCCTGATCATGATCATCATCCTGGCGGTGCTGGCCATGGTCGTGGTCAAGGCGCTGGCCGAAAGCCCGTGGGGCATGTTCACGGTGATCGCGACGATGCCGATCGCCATCATGATGGGCGTGTACATGCGTTACATCCGCCCGGGCAAGATCGGCGAAATCTCGGTAGTCGGCTTGATCTTGCTGCTCGCCGCGATCTGGTTGGGCGGCAAGGTCGCCGCCGACCCGACCTGGGGCCCGGCCTTCACCTTCGACGCCAAGCAGATCACCTGGATGTTGATCGGCTACGGCTTCGTCGCCTCGGTGCTGCCGGTCTGGCTGTTGCTGGCACCGCGTGACTACCTGTCCACCTTCCTCAAGATCGGCACCATCCTGGCGCTGGCGGTCGGCATCCTGATCGTCATGCCGGAAATGAAGATGCCCTCGCTGACCCAGTTCGCGCATACCGGCGACGGCCCGGTGTGGAAGGGTGGCATCTTCCCGTTCCTGTTCATCACCATTGCCTGCGGCGCGGTCTCGGGCTTCCACGCCCTGATCTCCTCCGGCACCACGCCCAAGTTGCTCGCCAACGAAGGCCACATGCGCTACATCGGCTACGGCGGCATGTTGATGGAATCGTTCGTGGCGATCATGGCGCTGGTGGCCGCCTCGATCATCGAGCCGGGCATCTATTTCGCGATGAACAGCCCCGCCTCCGTAGTCGGCAGCGACGCCGTGGCCGTGGCGGCGAAGATCAGCGAATGGGGTTTTGCGATTACGCCCGACATGCTCGAAGCCACCGCGCGCGACATTGGCGAACACACCATCCTCGCACGCGCCGGCGGCGCCCCGACCCTGGCCGTGGGCATCGCGCAGATCCTGCACCACGTGTTGCCGGGCGAGGACACGATGGCGTTCTGGTACCACTTCGCGATCCTGTTCGAAGCCCTGTTCATCCTCACCGCCGTGGACGCAGGCACGCGTGCCGGCCGCTTCATGCTGCAGGACCTGCTGGGCAACTTCGTACCGGCCCTGCGCAAGACCGAATCGTGGGGCGCCAACATCCTCGCCACCGGCGGCTGCGTGGCCCTGTGGGGCTACCTGCTCTACACCGGCGTCGTCGACCCGTTCGGCGGCATCCAGACCTTGTGGCCGCTGTTCGGCATCTCCAACCAGATGCTGGCGGGCATCGCCCTGATGCTGGGCACCGTGGTGCTGTTCAAGATGAAGCGCGACCGCTACGCCTGGGTCACCATCGTGCCGGCGGCGTGGCTGCTGATCTGCACCACCAGCGCAGGGCTGATCAAGATCTTCGACAGCAACCCGGCGCAGGGCTTCCTGGCGCAGGCGCATAAGTACCAGGCGGCAATTGCCAGCAATACGATCACGGCACCGGCCAAGACCGTGGGCCAGATGCAGCAGATCGTCACCAATGCCTACGTCAACACTGGGCTGACGGCGCTGTTCCTGTTCGTGGTATTCGCGGTGCTGGTGTACTCGGTCAAGACGATTGTCTTGGCACGCCGTAGTCCGGTGCGGACGGATCGGGAGACGCCTTACGTGGCGTTGACCCCGGCGCAGATGGCGGATCTGTGATGGGTACCGGGCTGGTTCCTGTTGGCCAGTACCAGGCGCACCGCCGGGTGTGGCGGCGCCTGGTGCAGACGGCGCGGTTGTGTTGCGGGATTCCGGATTACGACAACTACGTTCGCCATACGTTGGAGAAGCATCCTGATCGGGTGGTTATGGATTACCCGACGTTTTTTCGGGAGCGGCAGGAGGCTCGGTATGGGGGGAAGAATGGCTTTCGGTGTTGTTGATCGGTCGATATTTATTGTTTGATTTTTACGGGCTGCATCCGGGGGCAGGGCCTTTCCCGGACACGCCGTGAATACATCCTTGTAGGCTAATCGGCGACATCCATGTCGCCGATTGTCCGGGAAAGGCCCTGCCCCCGAATGCCCGATAGTTCGACGCGTGGTTTGGGGAGAGAAAAAGCACCCTCATCCGGCCCGGTCGGGCCACCTTCTCCCGCGTTGCGGGAGAAGGAACAGCTAGGTTTGCTGGTTCGTAATTCTTGATGCTGAGGCGGCCACAGGCCGCCTTGTTTATTTTGCGACTCAGAAAAAATCGGCTGCCGAATCAACTGCCGTGCCTTCTCCCGCGCGCGGGAGAAGGTGTCGCGACAGCGACGAATGAGGGCGTCTTTTCTCCCCCTCCGCGTTGCACTGTCGGGTCTTCGGGGGCGGGGCGATTTCGGGACAATCGGCGACATGGATGTCGCCGATTAGCCTACACGGACGTATTCACGGCGTGTCCCGAAAGCGTTCCGCCCCCGGAGACCGCACGCAAGCAACCAAAAGGCCGCACGTCAAACAAACATCCCCCCAGACGCCTCAACCCGCTGCGCATTGACCCACCGAGTAGCAGGATCCAGCAACGCCACCATCACCGGCCCGATATCGTCCGGCTTGCCCGGCCGCCCCAACGCCGTGATCGAAGACACCATCGCATTGACCTGCGCATCGTCGCGCACCCGCCCACCGCCGAAGTCTGTCTCGATCGCGCCGGGCGCCAGCGTGTTGACACTGATCCCGCGCGCACCCAGTTCCTTGGCCAGGTAGCGCGTAAACACCTCGATCCCGCCCTTCATCATGGCGTAGGCCGAACTGCCCGGTAGCGCGAAACGCGCCAGGCCGCTGGAAATGTTGAGGATGCG
>DATCVI010000137.1:0-4082 GCA_036566925.1 Stenotrophomonas sp. | reverse complement strand
GGCGTCGGCCGCAGCGCACCTGCCGGTTGCTCGGCCATGGTGGACAGCAGGTCGCCCAGATGGGCGGCCGGCATTGCCGCGTCGACCTCGGTTGCGCGCATTGCGCAGCGCGGCATTTCATCGGCGATGGCGTCGGCCGGGATCCCGCTGCTGCGCGTGGGAATGTGCAGCACAACGAAGACGCTCGCCTGGGTCGACGCGGGCAGAGCCGCCAACACCGTCTTCAGCGGCGCCGTAGCGCCGGCCGAACCGCCGATGACGATGATGTCGCGCATGGGAACGGGTTGCTGCATGGGCGGCGCTCTCTCAAGGCAGGAAGTCCTTGTCGTCGAGGATGATCTGGCACGTCCACGATCCGTCCTGGGCCGGGCGCGGCGGCGCAATGACGTCGTGCCACGGTGAATCCAGCAGCCTTGGTACCTGGCCCGCGCGCCACAGCGCGCAGGCAAGCGCTTCGATCGGCATGCGGAAGCCGGCATCGCTCTGGCGGCATTGTGGGGCCACGCTTTCCAGGGCCGGCAACACCTCTCTCAGGGTCATGTTCCTCGCACGGGCAGCGGCCAGTTCGTGCAAAAGCCTTCTTCGTTGACGGCCGCCTATCGGCATACGCATGCGCCAAACCAAACAGATCATTCAGCGCGGATCATGCGCTTGCCACGATGCAGGCGCTGCGAACAGGAACCCCTTGGATTTGATCGCGTCTAAACAATTGCGCCGCCGCGCCGCCGGAAAGCGGCGGCGGCTGGCGCATCGGCATGACCTATGGCACTGCGGCATTTCTGCGCCGTGCCGCATGTTCAATCACGCGCGCATCGCCACGCAGCAGGGGAATGGATGACATGCAGCACGCCTGTAACGCCGCGCTTGCGCCTACGCCGATCAAGCCCGAGCGCCGAGCGAAGGCAGCTGGCCTGCTCTTGCTGGCCATGGCCTCGTTCTCCCTGCAAGCGCTGGCGGCACCCAGCAGCCCCGCGACTCAGGCGGCGGACGTCGCGGGCTTCCTGCAGGCGCAAATGCAGCAGCGAGGGATCCCCGGCATGCAGGTGGCGGTGGTGCGGCATGGCGAGATCGTTCTGCTCGGCGCGTACGGCTTGGCCAGCGTCGACGACCTCACCGTGATCATCCTGACCAATCTGCTGGGCGCTTCGCCGGTGCAGTTCGTCGATGGGGTTGCGGCGTTCTATCTTCCGTCCTTGCGCGCGGAACGCGGCGGCGCCGGCCGTTAGCGGCCGGCGCGATTCGAGCGCAGGACAGCGGGGCCAGGCCATCGACCCAGCCCCCGCCTGCCGATCACCAGTTCCAGCGCATGCCGAGCTTGCCGTTCCAGGCCGTTTCATCGCCATCGAAACTCCAGGTGTAGTCGATGTCGGCGAACAGGTAGCCGGTCTGGCTGACCTGCCAGGTGCCGCCAATGCCGACTTCGGCCCAGGTGTCGTCGAGCTCGGCGGTGAAGGGGACATACCCGCTCGCGCTTGAGAACTGCGTCGTCGGCGAGCCATTGAAGGCATGCCAGACGTTGCCGCGCAGCCACCAGTCGCTGGCCCGTGCGCCACCGTTGCGGCCTTGGCCTGCGCCGACGCGGTTCAAGCGCACGCCCAGGCGGCCCACGGTCGAATCCCCATCGCTGTAGCGCACGCGCGTCAGCGCGTCGACCATGTCGTCTATCTCGACCCGTTCCCATAGGACCTGTGCCTGTGGCTCCAGGCGCCAGCCGGTCGAGTCGGCGGTCGAAGCGCTCGCGCCGAGCGCGAAAGGCCAGCCGCCTTCCAGCGATACGACCACGCCATCGCCATTGGTGAAGGTGTCGGGCAAGCGGGTGGATTGCGCGCGCAGGTCGTACCAGGTGTATTGCGCGACGGCGTCGAGATAAGCACCGCGAGCGTTGAATCCGGTCCAGTAGGCGCCGATGGTGCGCGCCTGGAATTCATCGCTGCCGGCGTGGAAGTCATAGTCGAGCCAGTTGTGCCGCACATCGCCGTCACCACGGCCGTAGGCGAGATAACCGCCGGCATGCTGGCGATTGCCGTCGTCGCCGATTGAACGATAAAGGTCCAGGCCGATCTGCAGTGCGTCGAACTGGTAGTCGAAGCCGGGCCCGCGGTCGCCATAGATGCCTTGGCTGCCGCCGTCGCGCTCGCCATCGTGATGCAGCACGCGCACCCACGCGCCGTTCATGCCGGTACGGCTGGCGTCCAGGTCGTCGCGTTGTTGCAACAGATGCTCGTCGCCGACGCGCTCGTGCAGCGTGTCGACCAACGCGCGTCCGTACAGGCCGGCCATCGTCGGCAACGCCGCTGCGAGCGAGACCTCCTGGCGGAATGCGGGAGTCGGCGGTGGCGTGGGTGGAGGTGGCGGCGGTGGCGGAGTGGGAGGAGGCGGTGTCGGCGGGGGCGGTGGTGGTGGTGGTGTGGGCGGCGGCGGCGGTGGAGGTGGCGGCGAAGGGCAGGGCGGAACCGGCGCACCGGGCGCGGCGCAATCTATCGTGGAGCGCAGGAACCAGCTGTTCTGCACATCGGCCGTACCGGCGCCCCCGGCGCCGCCTTGATAAAGGAAATACTCGTAGGGGCCGGCTACGACAGGGCCGGCGAGGGCAAAGCTATTGGCCGCCGTGGTCGAGTTGACCGCCTGCACCAACAGGATGCCGTCGGCGGTGGTCAGCGCGCCGCCGCCGCCGGTGCCGCGGACCTGGATCGTGCCCGGCCCGCTGCCGGTGCCATCGACGATGACCAGCCGGTCGGAAGGCGAATCGTCGGCGGCGAGCCAACTGTTCATCGCCAGCGTGCCGTCACCTGCATAGCTGTTCACGGTCAACGGCTTGTAGCTGGCCAGTTGGTCTGGCGGACCAACCGGCGGAGCGAAGTCGATGAGGCTGGGATCGTTGACCAGCGAGGTCAGCACCGAGGAGCCGGTGAGAAACCAGGTGCTGTCGATGAGGTTGACGCGCGACGTACTGCCGGCCGCGGTCTGTGCCGAACCGGTGACAGTGGAGCGAGTGATGTTGAGCGTGCCTTCGGCCGCTGCCGCCGAGGCCGGCGCGACCGTCAACCACTCACCGCTGCCGCCGACCCGGGTGTCGCTGAAGTTGCCGATAGCGCCGGTGCCGGTGACAAAAAGGGTGCCGCTACCGGCGTTTGTCAGTGAGCCGCCGTTGAATTGCACCAACGCTCCCGTGCCATCGAGCAGCACGGCGGGCGCTTGGGCACCGGTTGCCGTCACTGTGGTGTCGGTAGCATTGAGGGTGCCGCCGGTTGCCTCCAGGCCCGGCGACGAGGCGCCGCTGGTGCCGATGGTCGTACCTGGGCCGAGGGTCAATGCGCCACCCAACGATGCCGCGGCTGCCGGGCTGCCGGTGCCGACGGTCGTGATGCTGCCGCCAGCGAGCGTGGCCTGGGCGCCATTGCGTACCAGCAGGCCGGGCGCGTCCAGCGCACCGGCCGAACTGATGTTGAGATTGCTGGCGGAGAAAACTGCGGCATCGTCGACGAACACGGTGGGCGACGCGGCCGACCCGCTACCTGCCGCGGTACTGGCACTACCGCCGCCGCTCAGCGACACCGCGCTGCCGGTGCCCATGACCGAGACCGCGGTTCCGGGCCCGGTTATGGCAACGCTGCCTGCCTGGGTGAGCGCGCCGGCATTGGTTACCGCAACGCCGACACCCGTAGCGCCATTCATCGCTACCGTCAGCGCCGATCCCGCAGCCCCGGTAAACGTACTGGCGTCCAGTTGCACACCGATGGCCGCCCCCTCCGTGGCGGTCACGCCCAGGGTGCTGCCCGCTTGCAGCGCGAAGCTTGCCGCGGCCGTGCCTTGCAGGCCGAATTCGCCGCCGATGACCGTCGGCGTGCCCGCACCAAAGACGACGCTGCTGGCTTCGTTGGAGATGCCGGTGGAGCCTGAGCCGGCAGCCGATAGCACGCTGGTGCCGTCGATCGTGAGGCTGGCGCCGCCTTCCACCAGCGCGCCGTAGCTGTCGATACCGGCGGTCACGTTGGTGTTGGTCAACTGCGCCGCGCTGCCGGCCACCATGTACAAGCCCCAGCTACCGGTACCCGCGGTGATCTGGCTGTCGGTCGCGGTGA
>DATCVI010000136.1:0-3846 GCA_036566925.1 Stenotrophomonas sp. | reverse complement strand
ACCGGCACCCCAGCCGCCGATCGAGAGCACGATCCGCAGCCCGGGCTGGCGCGTGCGCAGTGCCACCAGTTGCCGCAGGTTGGAAGGCGCTGTTTCGGCGGGCAGGAAAACCCGGTGCGCCGGATCGACCTGGGCGAACGCGAAGTTGATGACATCGAGCTTGCCGGGCGTGATCGCCGGTACCTCGGCGCCGCCAACCACATAGCCGACCAGTCGTAGCTTGGCGGCGGGCGCGGCAGCCTGTGCTGTGAGCAGGCTGCCGAGCAACACGCCTGCGGCCAGCCAGCGCCAGCGCTTGAACTGACTCATAGCGCGCTCTCCGGTCGGAGTTTTAACGCCGCTTTCTGGGCGTCGCAGTCCGCAGCCGGTGCGGTCAGTCCGGCCGCACGCGCCGCAGCCACTTCCTTGCGCGCGGCGGCCAGGTCGGCCCGGAACTGCGCGTTGTCGTGCAGCCGCGCCACCGCCGCCGCGCCCATGTGGCGGCCTTCGACGATGTCGCTCTGCCAATGCACGTTGCACACCAAGCGGCTCTCGCCGTAGTTGCGGCCGCGTTCGAACAAGACATCCGCGTGCGTGGGATCGACTTCGCTCAGGATCAGCGCCCACGCCCAGCCGATGGCGCCATGGCCGGACGGATAGGAGCCGTTGTGGCGCAGCTCCTCTTCTTCCTCCGGGGTGCAGGTAGGTTCGCCGTTGCGGGTGAAGGGGCGCGGACGCTGGTAGTGGTTCTTGGCGGCCTTGGTCGCGGCGCTGGCATCGATGCGGCTGCGTTCGAGCAGGTGATACAGGTGCGGGGTGCGCGCCAAGTCGATCGGCACGCCGAGCGCACAGGCGAACTGGCCAGCACCGACCGGGAACGAAAGATCGGCGTCGCGATTGGCCTGGGCGAAACGCGCGCTGCCCTGCATGGCCAATGCCTGTGCCGACACGGCCTGGTCCAGCGCCATGCCCGGCGAACCATCGGCCGGCGGCGGCGGAACCAGCAGCAGGCTGTCCGGCACCTCGGCCTTGGCCAGGTAACCCACGGCCTTGGCTGGAGCGGTGGCGGGTTCGCCGCGCGGCCCCGCCACGCTGCATGCGACCAGGGCGAGGGCGAGCAATGCCGCGGTGCAGGCGCGATGCGGTGCGGTGTTGCGCAGGAACATCTCTACCTCGGTATCGAGTCGATCAGAGCCGAGAGTCTACTGGCTGTCGCGACCCCGCCAGCGGCGGCGCTTAGTCGCCTACCCGCGCCGAATAGCGATCGCCATCGCGGTCGACCCGGACTGGGCCGTCGAAAACGGCCGACAAGATGTCGTCGCGCAACATCGCCTCGCGGTGGCCATCGGCGAAGATGCGCCCGGCGCGCAACAGGACCACGCGCTCGATCTCCGGCACGATCTCCTCGATGTGGTGGGTCACCAGCACCAGAGTGATGCCCTGGCGGGCCAGGTCGCGCATGGTGTCGACCAGGTGCTGGCGGGCGATCAGGTCCAGGCCGGTGGAGGGCTCGTCCAGCAGCAGCGCCTGCGGCCGGTTGACCAGCGCACGCGCGATCAACACCCGCCGGGTCTCGCCGGCGGACAATTCGGCATAGGGCCGCGCCAGCAATGGCAGTGCCCGGGCCAGGGCCAGCGCTTCACGCGCGCGCTCGCGCATGGCCTCGGTGATCTCGCGATGCGGTGGCACCACGTAGCTGGCGAAGAAGCCAGACAACACCGCGCTCTCCACGGTCAGCCCCGGCATATCGGCGAGATTCCCGCTGAGATCGCCGGTGACGATGCCCAGTTGCGAGCGCAGCCGGTCGACCTGCCAGCGTGTCTGCCCCAGCACCTTCACCGGCGCCTCGCCACCGGCGCGCGCCAGCGGATACAGCTCGCGCGTGATGAGCTTGATAAAGGACGATTTGCCGCAGCCGTTCGGCCCGAGGATGGCGGTGTGCTCGCCCATCGCGATGGCCAGGCTGAGCTCGTGCAGCACGCGGACCTGGCCGCGGGTGACGCTGGCGCGGTCCAGCTCGATCAAGGGCAGGGGCGAGGAAATCGGATGCGGCGCTGCGGACATGAATGAAGATAGTGAGGTGAAAGAGTGAGCGACTGAACAACATACGCGGGCGACGGGTGAAGTTTGCCGCCAACACCCCCATGATGTCTGCCACACACTGCACATTGCCGACCCTTCGGCCGGAGCCTGCCATGTTTGCCCAACCCCTCTTGGACTTCCTGACCGGCGGCCTGACCGGCCTGGGTTGGTGGGAAATGTTCGCCGTCCTGCTGGTCTTCACCCAGCTGACGATCTTCGCGGTGACCTTGTACCTGCATCGCAGCCAGGCGCACCGGGGCGTGGATTTCCATCCGCTGGTGTCGCACTTCTTCCGCTTCTGGACCTGGCTGACCACCTCGATGATCACCCGCGAGTGGGTGGCCATCCATCGCAAGCACCACGCCAAGGTCGAGACCGAGGACGACCCGCACAGCCCGCAGGTCAAGGGGATTGGCACCGTGTTCTGGCGCGGCGTGGAGCTGTATCGCGAAGCGCGCGGCATGCGCGAGGACATCGCCCAGTACGGCAAGGGCGCGCCGGACGACTGGATCGAGCGGCACCTGTACACCCCGCACGCCAACCTCGGGCCGGTAGCGCTGTTCTTCATCAACACGCTGCTGTTCGGCCTGCCGGGCGTGGCGCTGTGGGCGATCCAGATGGCGTGGATCCCGTTCTGGGCCGCCGGCGTGGTCAACGGCCTGGGCCATTGGTGGGGCTATCGCAACTTCGAATCGGCCGATACCTCGACCAACCTCACCCCGTGGGCGGTGTGGATCGGCGGCGAAGAACTGCACAACAACCATCACGCCTTTCCGAGCTCGGCGCGCTTTTCGATGCGGCGCTGGGAGTTCGACATCGGTTGGCAGGCGATTCGCCTGATGCAGTTCCTGCGCCTGGCCAAGGTGTTGCGCGTGGCGCCGCAACTGGATATCCGCCCCAATATCAGCGTGCCGGACGCCGACACCTTGCGCGCGCTGTTGTCGCATCGCTTCCAGGCGATGACCGATTACCAGCGCAACGTGTTCAAGCCGGCCTTGCGCGAAGAAGCCGCGGCCGCCGGTGCACGCATGCGCGAACTGCTGCCCAAGCGCCTGCGTCGCGGCCTGGTCGACGATGGTCGCTGGCTCAAGCCCGATGCACGCCAGCAGCTGAGCGAGTGGGTGGCACAACGGCCGCGCATTCGCACCCTGGTCGAGCATCGCGCGCGCCTGGCCGCGGTGCTGGAAGCGCGCAGCCACGACGCCGCCGAGCGCCTGAAGCAGTTGCAGGCGTGGTGCCACGAGGCTGAGGCCAGCGGCATCGGCGCGTTGCAGGCCTATGCGGCGCGGCTGAAGGGCTATGCGCTGAGCGGCGCATGATCGGCCGCTTCGCGCCTCGCACCCATAACCTCGGACGCCGCCTTGTGCGGCGTTCGTCATGCTGGGTCTGGGTACTTTGCGTGTGCGCCGGGACGGCATCGGCGCAGGTCACCGACAGCAACGAATACCTCAAGCGCATGGACAGCGACGGCGACGGCCGCGTCAGCCTGTCCGAATACCTGGCGTGGATGAGCTATGCCTTCGACCAGCGTGACGCCAATGGCGATGGCGTGCTCAGCGCCGACGAACTGCCGGGTGGGCGCGGCAAGCCGGTGAGCCGGGCCGACCACATCGCCACCTTGACCGCGCGCTTCCGCAAGCAGGATGCCAACGGCGATGGCTATCTGAGCGCGAAAGAGCTGCTGGCACCGCCGCGCTGAGCCCCTCCTACAGAAAAACCTACGCGGCAGCAGTCACGATATGCAGCGCCCTGGGATTGCGCCACTGCGCCAGCAACGCCGCTTCA
>DATCVI010000135.1:0-36376 GCA_036566925.1 Stenotrophomonas sp. | reverse complement strand
TCCCGAAGGACCTCCATGCCTGCCTCCCTGCTGGGCCTGCTTCTGCTGGTTTGCCCCCAAGGCTGCGAGTTGCCGCTGCCGCACGCCGCCCTGGAACTGCGCGTAGCGGGGTCGCAGCGGCAGTGGTGCCTGCGCGTGGATGCCGCATCGGGCTGGCGCCTGTGCGACGAAGACGTGGCGGAATGGCTACGACGTCATCAGCGCAGTTGGCTGTCCTTGCTGCCACGGCGGTTGTAGCCACTGAAGCCGGCCTCTTCCTCATCGCGGGCCTGTTGGCAGGCCACGCACAGGCGCACGCCGGGCACGGCCTTGCGCCGTGCCTCCGGGATCGGCGCATCGCACTCCTCGCAATGCCTCAAACTCGGCCCTTGCGGCAGTTGGCTACGCGCGCGCTTGATCGCATCGTCGACGGTGGCGTCGATCTGGTCCTGCACCGCGCCGTCGCCGGCCCATCCGGTTGCCATGACGGTCTCCTGCGTGTGGTCCTTATCGCCACATGGGTGCCAATACGGACGCGGACAAGTTCGCTGACGTGCCGCGCACACCGGTTCAGGCTAGCATTCAGCTCGCGCCGCACTCGGCGGCAAACCCCCAGGTAGCCATGGAAAAGTCAGTTCACCCGTTCTCGGAATTGTTTGCCCAGCTTGGGCTGCCGGCCGACGAGGCCAGCATCCGCCAGTTCATTGCCCAGCATTCGCCGCTGCCCGATGCCATGCGCCTGGAAGAGGCTCCTTTCTGGAGCCCTTCCCAGGCCGCGCTGCTGCGCGAAGAACGCATCGATGACGCCGACTGGATCGTCACGATCGACCAGTTGAACATCGCCCTGCACGCCACGCCGTAACGCGCGCCGCAAACGCTCAACGCGCCACAGCTTGCGCGCTGTCGAGCATGCCCAGCAGCTGTGGCAATCGGTAAGGCTTGGGCAGGAACGCCACGTTTTCCGGCAACGGCGGCAACTGCGCCCGTGCGTAGCCCGAGGACAGGATCACCCGCGCGCGCGGCTGCAGGCGCGCGCTATGCGCGGCCAGTTCGATGCCCGACACCCCGTTGGGCATGCTGACGTCGCTGAAGACGAAGTCGAAATGCTCGCCGCTTTCCAGCAGGGCGAGCGCCTGGCGGCCGTCGTCGACGGTCACCACCCGATAGCCGAAGTCAGGCAACGCATCGCGCATGAGTTCACGCAGGCTCTCGTTGTCTTCGACCAACAGGACGAGGGGTTCATTGGACATGCTGATGCTCCATGGCTAACGGCAAGCAGACGGCCACGGTACAGCCCCGGCCTGGCTCGCTGGATATGACGGCAAACCCGCCGGACTGTACGGCAAAACCGAACACCTGGCTCAGGCCCAAGCCACTGCCCTGGCCGACGGTCTTGGTGGTGAAGAACGGCTCGAACGCGCGCGCTGCCACCGCCGCCTCCATGCCCGGACCGGTGTCGGCCACTTCGATGCGGGCGTAGGCCCGCGGTGCTTCGTCCGGGGCGTAGGGCGATTGCCCTTGCCACACGCTGTTGCGCAAGTGCACTTCGCCGCCTTCATTGCAGGCATCGCGCGCGTTGACCACCAGGTTGAGGATCGCCGCCTCCAGCTGGCCGGCGTCGACATCGATCTCGCCTATCTCGTCCAGGGCCTCGTTGAAGCGCAGCCGGCCGCCGCAGGCGCGCCGGTACAGCTCGCACGAGCGCCGCAGCAGGCCGTCAACGCGATGTCGTTCCAGCACCATCGCCTGGCCGCAGCCGAACGACAACAATTGCCGGGTCAGCAAGGTGCCACGATCGACGGCGCGCTGCGCCACGCTCACCAGTTCGTGGCCGCGCGCGTCGGTGCCCGGCCGCAGGTCGATCAGCTCCAGGCAATTGACCACTACCGCAAGCAGATTGTTGAAATCGTGTGCCAGCCCCAGGGTCAGCTTGCCGACCGCGTCCATCTTCTGCACTTCCGCCAGTTGCGCCTGCGCTAGCTGTAATCGCTGCTGTGCTTCGTGGCGTTCGGTGATGTCGCGCGTGACCTTGGCGAAGCCGGCGAGTTCCTCGCCGCGCCAGATCGGGTCGATGACCACGCTCGCCCAGAACCGTGAACCATTCTTGCGGAGCCGCCAGCCTTCGCCTTCGAACTTGCCGTGCTCCCGAGCGATTTGCAGCGCGCGCTCTGGCAGCTGTGCGAGGCGGTCCTCGTCGGTGAAAAAGTGTGAGAAATGCAAGCCGAGCGCTTCGGCCTTGCTGTAGCCCTTGATGCGTTCGCCGCCTGGATTCCAGGTCCGCACATAGCCGTGCGCATCCAACATGTAGATGGCGTAATCACTGACGCTGCGGATGAGCAGCGCCAGTTCGCGCAGGTCATCCTCCAGCCCGGCATCCGCGACCGGTCCTGCCGCCACCTCGATCGCTTCCACCTGCCGCCCTCCAAACCTCGGTCGCCAGCCTAGGGGCGGTTTCGTGAAGAGCGCGTCACCTCCAACCTGAAGCGCGCCGCA
Organism: Stenotrophomonas sp.; assembly: GCA_036566925.1. Classification (GTDB taxonomy): domain Bacteria; phylum Pseudomonadota; class Gammaproteobacteria; order Xanthomonadales; family Xanthomonadaceae; genus Stenotrophomonas_A. Next base: position 33,904 of record DATCVI010000135.1, on the reverse strand, counting down.
TCGGACGCATGACTTGCGCTGAACGCGGGCATCCGCGTCCGACTCGTCGACTGTTGTCACGACGCGACCCATTGGAGGGTGCCGACATGCCTCTCGGACTGTCGTTCGCCCTGGACGCTTGCCGGTCGGCGCGCAGGGCACGAGGCAGTGACCGGCGCCAACAGAGGATATCTATGCCATCCATGCATGTTTTCAGCCGTCGAGCCGCCGGTCCCCGCAAACACCGGCCGCTGGCGCTGGCCACCGCCCTGACCCTGGGCTGCGTCGCCCACGCGCAAACGGCAACCGCTACGACCGGCGCGGACCGCTGGCTCACGCCGGAATTCCACGCCAACAAGGCGCTTGGCATGATCCAGGCTGAGTACGCCTACGCCCGTGGCCTGACTGGGGACAACGTCTGGCTGGGCGTGGCCGACAGCGGGGTCATGTTTGATCACCCGGAGTTGGCCGCGGTCACCAAGCAGTCAATCCTGATGACGGACCCGTTGCCGGGGGGCGGCCGTTGCGCGGCTTCGCAGACGATCACGGAGGGGACCTGCTTCTCCGCCACAGGCCACACTACGCAAGTGGTGTACCAGGATGTACCCGGGAACATCGACGACGCGACGCAAAAGCAGTTGGCCGAGAACGACGTGCGGCCCGGCGCCTCCTACGAAAGCCACGGCACTTCGGTGGCCTCGCAGGCGCTTGCCCGCCGCGATGGCACCGGAATGCACGGCGTAGCGTTCGGCGCGAATCTCGCGGCCACCCGGGTGCAGTCCCACAAGTACATGGATCTGGCCGCGGCAGCGGACCTCCCCCATGGCATTACGTTGAGCCAGGAAAACGCCCCGGCCTCCTGGAGGGCGGCCTATGCCGACATGGCCGCACTCGGCGTACGTGCGATCAACAACAGCTGGGACGTCACTGCGATCAACCCGAAGGACACGGAGAACGAGCAAGCGGTGCGGACGCGCGAGCTGGAGCGGGCGGCCTGGGCCGAGGCGGCGCGTTTGCATGGAATGATCCAGGTCTTTGCTGCCGGCAACGACAGTGCCAGGCCACCCGGCGAAGGCGCGCTATTGCCAGCCACCCTCCCCGATGTCGAGCGGCTGTGGCTGACGGTCGCCAACCTGGAGAGCGCCGGCGCGCTGCATAGCGATTCGACCCGCTGTGGTGCGGCGGCCCAATGGTGCCTCTCCGCGCCCGGCTCCAATCTGCTCAGCGCCGAGATCGACCCCCAGCGCAGCAAAGCGAACGCAACCCCGATCCGCGACGCCGCCGGCAAAGCGACGGGCCTGGAAGTGAGGGACGGTGTGCAAGTGGGCGGGTACAGCGAAAAAACCGGCAGTTCCTTTTCGGCGCCGGTGGTTACGGGCGCGTTGGCCGTGCTGATGGAGCGTTATCCCTACCTCGACAACGCCCAGGTGCGCGATGTCATGTTGACCACCGCCACCGACCTGGGCACGCCCGGCGTCGACCCGGTCTTCGGCTGGGGCGCGCTCAACCTGCGCAAGGCGATCGACGGCCCGGGGCAGTTGCGCGTGGATACCCAGGTCACGATGAACCAGCGCGCCGGCGGGACCCAGGTCTGGCAGGGTGATGCGTGGGACGAGTGGCGCAACGACATCAGCGGGCTCGGCCGGTTGGGCAAGCACGGCCGGGGTTGGCTACGCCTGGCCGGCAACAACACGTTCGCAGGCGCCGACGTACGCGGCGGAACCCTGGAGCTGACCGGCAACAACGCACTTTCCGGCGCGCTGGATGTTTACACGGGCGGCCACCTGGTGGTGGCAAAGGGCGCGCTCCTGGGCGTCCCGGCGCTCACCGTGCGCCACGGTCGCGCACGCATTGACGGGCAAGTGTCCGGCGGCGCGACCTCGGTCGAGGCGGCGGGATTGCTGGAGGGCCATGGCCGACTCGGCAACACCCGCGTGGCGGGCGTGATTTCACCGGGCGTCGAGGGCGGCAGCCGGATCGGCCAGCTCCGCGTGGACGGCGACTACACCCATCAGACCACCGCGCTGTATCGCGTGGACGTGGCCGCTGATGGCAATTCCGACCTGCTGGCCGTCAGCGGCAAGGCGCACATCGAGGGGGGGCAGATCGCACTGGCTGCCAGCCCTTCCATCGAACAGCTTGGCCAGCCATTCACCGTACTTACCGCAGCCAAAGGCATCGAAGGCCGCTTCGCAGCGCCAGCACCGCCCACTTCGTTCCTGGGATTGACCACTGGCTACTCGCCGACTTCCGCCAGCATCATGCTCGGTCGTGGACTGCCGCTCGCCAGTGCCGCCGGCACCGCGAACCAGCGCGCGGTCGCGGTCGCGGCCGATGGCCAGGACAACCGCCAGGCGCTATTGCGGAGAATGCTGACATTGTCGCCACAGGGTGCGCGAGCGACGTTCGACCAACTGAGTGGCGAAGTACATGCCAGCACCCGGGCGCTGCTGATGGAAGGCAGCCGGATCCCGCGCGAAACGCTGCTGGCCAGGAGCAGGCAATCCGGCCAACCGCTGGCCACTGCCGACCAACACGCGCCCGCACAAGGCCTGTGGGCGCGCGCGGACCATCAAAGTGACCAGCTCGAAAGCAACGGCAACGCGGCTGCCGCCCGGTTCGATAGCACCGGGCTGCTGGTTGGCTATGACTTCCAGTTCGACAGTGGCTGGACCCTCGGCGCGATGCTCGGCCATGGCAAGGGCGAGGCGAAGGTGGTCGATCGCCAATCCAGGGCGCGCGTGTGGGCAAATCACATCGGCGTGTACGCGGGCAAGTACTGGGGCCCCTGGGGGCTCGGTGCCGGCTACGTCCATTCCATGCAGCAGGTGAAAAGCCAACGTAGCGTGGGAATGCCTGGCTTGCAGGAAACCCTGGTTGCGAAGTACGACAGCCACAGCGACCAGGCGTTCGTCGAAGGCAGCTATCGCTGGCGCAACGGCAGCCTGGCGTTGGAGCCGTTCCTGCAATACGCCTATCTGCGACAAGGCGAGACGGTTTTCGCCGAGACCGGTGGCCTGGCGGCGCTGGCCGGCGGCAGCCCGGCGCAGGACCTGCACCTGGGAACTGCCGGGTTGCGCTGGGAGATCGCTTTGGGCGGACCTAACCCAGGTGCGCTATCTCTGCGCGGACAGCTCGCGTACCAGCGGGCCTCGCGCGAGTTCACGCCGACCTTGGCCGCAACGTGGTCCGGTGCCGACGCCTTCCAGGTCAGCGGTGCACTCTTGGCTCGCAACGCGACCCTGGTCGGAGTGAGCCTGCTGGCGCGGCCTTCGCGCAACACCGAGCTGGCGTTCGGTTATGGCGACAGCTTCTCGCGCCGTGGCCGCGATGGATCGATCAACGGCCGTTTCGAGTGGAAGTTCTGAGGCGCGCCCGAGCCGACCAGGGTGAGGGGCGGGCTACCGACCCCAAACCCAACGCGCGCCGGCCGGCGACCCCGGCCGGCGCGCCGCATTCAAACCTTCTTCGCGATCGACATGCCCACCAGGAACAGGATCACCGCGATGATGATGCCGGCCCAGAACAGGAACTTGGCGATGCCCATCGAGGCACCGGCCAGGCCGCCGAAGCCGAGCACGCCGGCAATGATGCCGATGATGGCGAAAATAATGGCCCACTTGATCATGATTCCTCCGCAGATGGCGCGGCACACGCGCCGCTGCTGCGCAAGGTAGGCGGGCCGGCGTCGGGCTCGGGTGAACAGGGTGCGCAGCGAGCGTGAGTGTCGAACTGGCCGGTGCTCATGCGTCGCTAGACAGACACCCTCCCAGGAAAGACACATGCCCGCTCCCGAACTGCTCGCCCATCCGTTTTCCTCCTACAGCCAGAAGGTACTGGTCGCGCTCTACGAGAACGGCACCGACTTCGTCTATCGCTCGCTCGAAGACGCCGACGCGCAAGCCTTGCTGGCGCAATGCTGGCCAATGAAACGCTTTCCGGTGCTGCGCGATGGCGAGCGCACCGTACTGGAGGCCAGTACGATCATCGAATATCTCGACCTGCACTATCCCGGGCCGACGCGCCTGCTGCCGCAGGACCCTGACCAGGCCTGGCAAGTGCGCATGCTCGACCGCTTCTTCGACAACTACATCTCCACCCCGCAGCAAAAATGTGTCTTCGACCGCCTGCGGCCGGAGCACCAGCGCGACCCCTACGGCGTGACCGAGGCCCAGCGCATGCTCGACACCGCCTACGCCTGGCTGGAGGACCACCTCGCCGGCCGCACCTGGGCGGTGGGCGATAAGTTCAGCCTGGCCGACTGTGCCGCCGCCCCGTTCCTGTTCTACGCCGACTGGACCTACCCCATCAATGCCGCCTTCGCCCGTGTCCGCGCCTACCGCCAGCGCCTGCTGCAGCGCCCTTCCTTCGCCCGCGCGGTGGACGAAGCACGGCCGTACCGGGGTTACTTTCCGCTGGGCGCGCCGGACCGCGATTGAGGCTGCCGGCAACTGGCGGCGGCGGCCCGGGCAGCGGACGCCGTCTTCACGCCGCCGGCCTCATGCATGAATGCGCCGGCCTGGTCTAGAATGCGCGCAAGCGACGCTGAGGATCCCATCCGCCAACGTCGCTTTTTCGTTTCCGTCCCCACCCAGGCAAAGTTTCGGCTGCAGCACGCATCCGCGTCCGCCTTCGGAGCCCGATCCCATGCTTTTCGAAACGCTCGACACCAGTGGCCATGAACAGGTCGTCTTCTGCCACAACAAGGACGCCGGGCTGCGGGCGATCATCGCCCTGCACAGCACCGTCCTCGGCCCAGCCCTGGGCGGCGTGCGCATGCGCCCCTATCCCAACAGCGAGGCGGCGATCAACGACGCGCTGCGGCTGAGCCGCACGATGACCTACAAGAACGCCCTGGCCGGCCTGAACGTGGGCGGCGGCAAGGCGGTGATCATCGGCGACCCCAAGACCGACAAGACCGAGGTTCTGTTTCGTGCCTTCGGCCGCTTCGTCGAGTCCCTCGGCGGGCGCTACATCACTTCCGAAGATGTCGGCACCGACGTCAACGACATGGAACAGATCTACCTGGAGAGCGAATACGTCACCGGCGTGCACCAGGCCCACGGCGGCTCCGGCGACCCGGCGCCGTTTACCGCCTACGGTGCGTTGCAGGCACTTATGGCCTCGCTCAACCGCAAGCTCGGCCACGAGGAAGTGAGCAAGGCCAGCATCGCGATCCAGGGCCTGGGCCACATCGGCATGGAGCTGGTGAAGCTGCTGAAGGAGCGCGGCGCCAAGTTGATCGTCACCGACCTCGACCCGGCCCTGGTCGAACGCGCAGTGAGCGAATACGGCGCCGAAGCGGTCAAGCCGGACGAAATCTACGACGTCGCCGCCGATGTCTTCGCGCCGTGCGCATTCGAAGGCGCGATCAACCAGGAAACCCTGGCGCGCCTGAAAACCAAGATCATCTGCGGCACCGCCAACAACCAGCTGGCCGATGCCGCCACCGGCGAAGAACTGCATCGCCGCGGCATCCTTTATGCCCCGGACTACGTCGTCAACGCCGGTGGGGTGATGAACGTGTCTTTGGAGATCGACGGCTACAACCGCGAACGGGCGATGCGCCTGATCCGCAGCATCTACCACAACCTGGAAAAGGTGTTCTCGTTGTCGGCGCAGGAAAATATCCCGCCGCCGCAAGCCGCCGACCGCATGGCGCAGGCACGCATCGACGCGATCGGCCGGCTGAAGTTGCCGCTGGGCCGTACTGCGCCGCGCTTCATCCATAAGCTGCGCAACGAGCGCTGAGCGTCAGCGCTCGCTCGTGGCCTGCCGCGCCGGATTTCTCCGGCGCGGCAGCGGTGGTTCAGAACCCGAACCCGTAACGCAACGACCAGGCGTGCGCGGCGTTGCTGCCCAGGCGCTGGTCATAGGCCAACGCCAGGCGCGCACGCGCTGACAGGCGCGCGGCGGCCGAGAGCCCGAACAGCGTCGCAGCGTCGTCGTCTCCCATCTGCAGTGGCGCCCAGGCATCGATACCGGTGAAACTCGCCTGCAGCGTGTCGCCATGCTGGCTCAACGGCTGCTGCCATTCGGCGTAGGCGCTCCACTGCCAGCGTCCTTGTTCGACTGCACCACGCAAACCACTGATGGCGGTGGTCCGGGTGGTATTACCGCCTTCGCTGCGCAGGCCGAAGCCCAGGCCACCGGATTCGGCGAATGCGGGCGTTTCGACGCTGGCGTACTGCACGCCCACGTAAGGCGTCAGGTTGGCGCGCGTGCCGAATGCGAACCGATATCCGCTCTCCAGCCCTGCGCTGGAAAACTGCCCGTCGTAGCGGCTTGAGGTGCCGAACCAGGCATCGCCCAGCAACAGGTGACGGTCCAGGTCGCGCTCGTAGTGGCCCGCGCCGAATTGCCCCAGGGCATAGAAGCCACCGCGTGACCAGCCACCGTAAAGTTGCGCCTGGGTCTGGCGATTCCTGCCGCGATCGCCGAACTCGGCGACCTGGCTGTAGGCGCGATTCTCTCCGAAGGCATAGCCGACCACCGCCTCACCCATCCGCACATCATTGCCGACCATCCAGCCGCGCAGGTCATAGCCGGCCGCGCCGCCAGACTGACCCAGTCCGCCGGTTTCGCGCATCCAGGCACCAGCGGGATTGCCGCGAGAGCGCAGTTCGTCGAAATGCGTGCCCAAGGCGCGACGGTTCTGGTCGATGCCCTCGAAGGTCGATGCGCCGGCGATCGCGTGCAGGCTGCCCGACAGGCTTTGCAAGGTGGTCTTGAAGGCTTCGGGGCTGGCCACTTGCTGGATCTGCGCCGCGCCTTTCAGCAAATCCGATACCGCCACATCCACCGGCGCCGGCGCATCGACAATCGTGTCCAATTGCTGGAAAGCATCTTCCACGCGCACAGCCGAGGTGAGGGCCGCAGGCGTTACCGCGCCGGCCAAGCCCTGCGCCGCAGCGAAGGTGTTAACGCGTGCCACGTCGACCCAAACGCTGGTGGGGCCGTAGCCTACGGTGGCGTCCACCAGGCTGAAGTAGCCTGGATCGTAGGTGACTGACGCGAATTGTCCACTCAAGCCGCCGTCGGCGAGCAGTACATCCGTATGCGCCCGTGCGACGTAGCCCTGCTTCATTGAGTAAAAGAACAGAGCGCCGTCGAGCTTGGCAGTACCCGCGAAATGCAGTGGGTCGTTGCCCAGTTCCATCAGCAGGCGCCCGTCGGCGCCCTGCTCAAACGATCCTGCCAGCGTAGTCCGCGGCCACGGCCAGTTGAACAGCGAGCCGTGGTTGATGATGGTGCCCTCAATGCGCGTATCGCTGGTGGCGTAGGCTGATGTGTTAATCCACAGCTCACCGTAATTGGTAATGCCACCGTGCATGATGGCCTCCCACACAAACAACGAAGACCCCACATCGACGTGGGCGTTGGAGGCAAACGAACCATTCAGAATGACTAGAGCATTGCCGGTGAGATGCAGGCCACCCGTGAACGTGTTGTTTCCACCCAGCGCCAGACTAGAGTCGGTGGTCGAGTGATATATGGTCTGGTTTCCGCCATCCACGGTGAGCCCGCCGGCGCCGCCGATGCCATTGCTCCACGAATCATGACGACCATAGGGTAGAACCACCCGCACATCACCCCAGTCGAATCGGCCCGGACCTCGCAACGCCTTTTCCACATTCAACAAGCCATAGCCGAAGGTCGCATCCACCCCGGGCGTGCCCAGGTCGGTAGCCGTTCCCAGCAAGGTTTGCCGCACTAGGTCATTGCTGAAATACGGAAACTTCTGCCACACCACCGCCGCAGCACCCGACACCAGCGGCGCGGCATAGGAGGTACCGCTGCCGTACCAATAGGTCGGGTTGCCGGCGGTGTCGTTGGTGCCGGTGAACATCACCGTGCCGGGAGCGACCAGGCAATAGCGCATGGCAATGCCGCACGCGTTGGAGTACGACTCCAGGCGGTTCGGCGTGGAGGTATCCAGCGCCGCCACCGTGAGCCAGCCACGCTCCAGGTCGGCGGCGGGCAACGAGCCGTTCGGCCCGGGCTGGCTCGGCAGCGCCGCCATGTCCGAAGGACTGGCCTGCGAATCATTGCCGGCGGCAAACACCACCAGCCCGCCATTGCCGGCGATAAAAGGCCGATATTCGTCAGCGATGGCGGCAGTGGCCGCCGGGTTGGTCCAGTACAGGCCGCCCCAGGAATTGTTCATGACCTTGACCCCGGCGGCGATCAGGTCGCCGTGGATCGACGCCAGGCCCAGCGCGCCGTCGACTTCATTGCCCTGGCCGGAGCCATCGTCCTCCGGCGCCTTGTCGGCGATGATGCGCGCCGAGACGATCTGCGCCCCCGGCGCAACGCCACCGGGCCAAATGCCGAACGGCTTGCCCGCGGCCAGTTGCGCCACCGTGGTGCCGTGGCCGACGACGTCGTCGACCGCGGTGTTGTTCGCGCGCGGATCGATATAGGTGTAGTTGGCGACCACCCTGCCCTGCAGCGCCGGGTGATTCCGATTGACGCCGCTGTCTACGACACCGATCCGCACGCCGCTGCCGTCGTGGCCATTCAAAGCCAGGTTCTGCGCGTTGATCAGCGACAAGTGCGCATTGATCGCCGGCTGCGGCGGCGGCGGGGGTGAGGTGGGTGGAGGAGGTGAAGTGGGCGGCGGCGGCGGCGGCGGGGCCACCGGCGGCGAAGTCGGCGGCGAATCCGACCGAGTATTGCCGCCTCCGCCCCCGCCTCCACACGCGCTCAGCGCGAGGGCCAGCGCGGAAGCCAGCAACGTCGTTTTTGCGAGCAAAACCTTGTTCATGAACCGCGTCCCCCGACGCATTGACCCCGCCCCTTCTATACGTGATCCGCCGGCAAATGTCTCGCCCGCCGACAACCACGGACACAGGCGGGCAAAGCGCTTGGCGGGAGCACCGCGCGCGGCCGATAATCGACGCACTTTCTCAGGTATCCGTTCCCATGACCGACATCGTCATCGCCGCCGCAAAACGCACCGCCATCGGCTCGTTCCTGGGCCAGTTCAATGGCGTACCCGCACCGACCCTGGGTGCGGCGGCCATCGCTTCGGCGTTGCAGCAGGCCGGCATCCCGGCCGCCGATGTGTCCGAGGTGATCATGGGCTGCGTGCTGCCGGCCAACCTGGGCCAGGCGCCGGCGCGCCAGGCGGCGATCGCCGCGGGCATTCCCACCGCCACCGGCGCCACCACCATCAACAAGGTCTGCGGCTCGGGCATGAAGGCGATCATGCTCGCCCACGACCTGATCAAGGCCGGCTCGGCCAGCATCGTCGTCGCCGGCGGCATGGAGTCGATGAGCAACGCGCCGCACCTGCTGCCCAACTCGCGTACCGGCAACCGCTACGGCAATTTCCAGGCGGTCGACCACATGGCCTGGGACGGCCTGACCAATCCCTACGACGGCCAGGCGATGGGCGTGTTCGGCGAGAAGGCGGCCGAGAAGTTCGGCTTCAGCCGTGAAGCGCAGGACGCGTATGCGATCGAGTCGGTCAAGCGCGCGCAGGCGGCGCTGGCCAACGGTGCATTCGCCGATGAAATCGTGCCGGTGAAAGTGGCCGGGCGCAAAGGCGACGTTGAGTACGCACAGGACGAACAGCCGGGCAAGTCGGACATCGAGCGCATCCCGACGCTGAAGCCGGCCTTCAAGAAGGACGGCACCGTCACCGCCGCCAGTTCCTCCAGCATTTCCGACGGCGCCGCCGCTACCGTACTGCTCAGCGCCGAGGAAGCCGCGCGCCGCGGCGTGGTGCCGCTGGCCCGCGTCGTCGGCCATGCGACGTTCTCGCAGGAACCGGAATGGTTCACCACCGCGCCGATCGCGGCGATCGAGAAGCTGGCCGCGCAAATCGGCTGGAAACTCGAAGAGGTGGACCTGTTCGAAATCAACGAGGCGTTCGCGGTGGTGGCGATGGCACCGATCAAACAGCTCGGCCTGGATCCGGCCAAGGTCAACGTCAACGGCGGCGCCTGCGCGCTCGGGCATCCGATCGGCGCCTCCGGCGCGCGCCTGGTGGTGACGTTGGTGAATGCGTTGCGCAAGCGCGCCGGCAAGCGTGGCATCGCCACTCTGTGCATTGGCGGCGGCGAGGCTACGGCCATCGCCATCGAGTTGATTTGATTGGGGTTCACACCCCCCAGTAAAAGATGAATGCGGGTATGCTTGACACTCGTCTTGGGCTTGTCATCATGTTGGGGGCGCGCAATTGCGCGTTGCCTAACTAACGACGAGGATAGACACACATGAGCATCAACAAGCTGCTGATCGCGATGGCTCTGGGCCTGGCCCTGACCGCCTGCTCGAAGCCGGAACAGGCGCAGGACGCCGCTGCTTCGGCCAACGAAGCCGCCACCGACGCCCAGGCCGCTGCCGACCAGGCCGCTGCTTCCGGCGCCCAGACCGCCGACGCTGCCCAGGCTGCTGCTGACACGGCTGCTACCGCTGCCGACACCGCTGCCGACGCTGCTCAGGCTGCTACCGCCGCCAGCACCGACGCTGCTGCCGACAAGGCTGCCGACACCGCCAAGGCTGCGGAAGACACCGCTGACCAGGCCAAGGACGCTGCTGAAGAAGCCAAGAAGTAATAACTTCTTCGCGTCTGGCAAGTCTGAAAAAGCCGCCGGGCAACCGGCGGCTTTTTCTTTGCACGGCCATCCGCGACGCGCGTTGCATTCACGTGGCCCACTACGGCCGCGGGACTAAGCTCGGCCTCCCATGACTGCCACCGGAGTTCCGATGCGTATCCAGACCTCTCTGCTGACCGGCGCCGTGCTGATGCTGTCGCTGGCGGCCTGCCAGGGCCCGCAGGCCGAACAGGCCAAGCGTGATGCCGCCTCGGCCGCCAACAATGCCGCCGCTGCGACCGACCAGGCCGTGGATCGGGCCGCGGCCAAGACCCAGGCCGCTTCCGAACGCGCGTCGGCCTATGCACAGGATGCCGCCCAGGACGCCTCGGTTGCGGCCGACCGCGCCGGCGATGCAACGCGCGATGCCGCTGCCCGCGCGGCCGACGCCACCGCCGATGCGGCGCAAACCACGGCCGACAAGGCACGCACCATGGCCGAGAAGGCCGATCAAGCCGCCAAGGACGACGACGCGCACCGTTGAGTCAACGGCCGGGCGCGATCAGGGCATCGCTCGCGCCAATACAGCATCCACTGGGGCCGCATCCGGCAGCGTACCGAACGCCAGCCCGTGGTCGCGGTCCAGGCGAGTGGCGACAAACGCAGCGGCGGCCGGGCTGCCGCTGCGCAACAGCAACCCGGCCTGCAATGCCAACACGCAATGCTCGGCTACCCGTCGCGCGGAAAATTCATCGGCGCCGTTCGCCAATTGCGCGCGCACCCGCGCGACCGCGCCTACGTAGCCGGGCGAGGCATCGCCGGCCAGTTCCAGTTCGGCCAGCAACGCTTGCAGCACCTTCGGTTCGCGGCCCAGCGCGCGCAACACGTCCAGGCACTGGATATTGCCGCTGCCTTCCCAGATCGAATTGAGCGGCGCCTGCCGATACAGGCGCGGCAACATCGACTCCTCCACGTAGCCGGCACCGCCCAGGCATTCCTGGGCCTCGTTGACGAAGGCCGGCGCACGCCGGCATAGCCAATACTTGCCCAGCGCGGTGGCCACGCGCGCGAAAGCTGCTTCACCGGCATCGCTGGGCGCGCGATCCACCGCGCGCGCCACCCGCAGCGCCAGCACCGTCGCCGCTTCCGATTCAATCGCCAGGTCGGCCAGCACGTTGGCCATCAGCGGGTGCTCGACCAGCCGGCGCCCAAAGCTGCGACGGTGGCGCGCATGGTGCAGCGCCTGCAGCAACGCCATGCGCATCTCCGCCGCTGCACCGAGCATGCAGTCCAACCGCGTCATCATCACCATCGGGATGATCGTCGCCACCCCGCGCCCTTCCTCGCCGATGCGGCGCGCCCAGGCGCCACAGAACTCGACCTCGCTGGACGCATTCGACCAATCGCCCAGCTTGTCCTTCAAGCGCATCAGCCGGAACGCATTGCGACGGCCATCGTCCAGGCGCCGCGGCATCAGCAGGCAGGTCAATCCGCCCGGTGCCTGCGCCAGGACCAGGAAGCCATCGGACATCGGCGCGGAGAAGAACCACTTGTGGCCGACCAGCGAGTACGCGTACTCCTCGCCCAGGGGCGTGGCCACGGTGGCGTTGGCGCGCACATCCGAGCCGCCCTGCTTCTCGGTCATGCCCATGCCCAGCGTGATGCCGGCCTTGGCGCCGATCGGCACATCGGCGGCGGCGTACACCGGTTCGGCGGCCTTGCGCGTCCATTCGGCCACGCCGGTGTCCTGGCGCAACACCGCCACCGCAGCGTGGGTCATGGTCAGCGGGCAACTGGTCCCGGCTTCGGCCTGGTGGTGCAGGTAGCTCAACGCGGCGCGCGCCACATGTGCGCCGGGCGTGGCCGCGTGCCAGGAAAGCCCGGCCACGCCGTGCTGCTTGGCCAGGTCCATGAGCTGGTGGTACGCCGGGTGGAATTCGACCACGTCGATGCGGTGGCCCTGGGCATCGTGCGTGCGCAGCCGCGGGCGGTCGCGGTTGGCATCGAAACCGAGACGGTAGAGCACGTCGCCAGCGAGTGCGCCGTAGGACGCCAGGATCGGCAGGAAACCCTCGCCGCCCTCACGCGCGACCGCTTCGCGCAGCACCACGTCCTCGCCCCAGAGATCGCGCGGCGCGAACGGTGGCGGCTGGTTTTCCACCAGATGCGTTTCGAACGAAGGAACGTCGGTGGACGACATGCGTGGCTCCCGCGGCGAACTGTGGTCATTGTGACGCATTGCCAGGGTGGGTTCTCACCGCCTCCACGCGCAGCCGGCGACAGTAGCGCCATGGCCAGCACGCGCGACCTGGTGGTGATGCGACCCGAAGGACTTTACTGCCCTGCGGGCGATTTCTACATCGACCCGTGGCGACCGGTGCAACGGGCCGTCATCACCCATGGCCACGGCGACCACGCGCGTGCCGGCATGGGGCGTTACGACTGCTTGACCGATTGCCTGCCGATCCTGCATTGGCGCCTGGGCGAGCAGGAGTACCACGCCCACGCGCCCGGCCAATCGTTCGAGCTGGGCCGCGCGCGGGTGTCACTGCATCCGGCCGGCCACGTGCTTGGTTCGGCGCAGGTCCGCATCGAGGCCGAAGGACAGGTCTGGGTCGCTTCCGGGGACTACAAGCGCCAGCCCGACCCCACCTGCGCACCGTTCGAGCCGGTGCCGTGCGATGTGTTCATCACCGAGGCCACCTTCGCCTTGCCGGTGTATCGCTGGCCGCGGACCGCGGCGGTGGTCGATGACATCGTGCGCTGGCGCCGCGACTGCGGCGAGCGCGGCGAGGCCGCCGTTCTGTACTGCTACGCCTTGGGCAAGGCGCAACGCGTACTGGCCGAACTCGACGGACGCGGCGAGCCGCCGGTGTTGTTGCATGGCGCCATCGCCGCCGGGGTGGCGGTGTATCGCCAGGCCGGCATCGCGATGGTCGAGACCGAGGCGGTGTCCGAGCAGCCACGCGGCCAGGACGCGGCCGGCCGCTTGGTACTGGCGCCGCCATCGGCCGCCGGTAGTGCCTGGTTGCGGCGCTTCCGCCACGCGCAACAAGGCTTCGCTTCGGGCTGGATGCGCATCCGCGGCAACCGCCGCCGGCGCAACTACGACCGCGGCTTCGTGGTCTCCGACCACGCCGACTGGCCGGCCCTGCTGCACACCATCGCACAGACCGGTGCGCGCCGGGTCATCGCCACGCATGGCAATACCGATGCGCTGGTGCGGCACCTGTGCGAGCACGGCACCGCCGCCGAATCTTTTCGCACCGCCTATGGCGAGGAGGACGCATGAACGTATTCGCCCGCCGCCGCTTGCGCGCCACGCACACCGGCGCGCTGACCGGCGCCAAGGTATTCCGGCGCGAAGCGCTGGGCTTTCGCCTGCGCTGCACACCGTCGCCGGCCGCCGCGCTGGACGCGTTCACCCGCCGCGCGCTGGCCCTGCGCCGCCCTGAAGGTCCCCGGGCTTGAAGCGTTTCGCCGCGCTGTTCCGCGAACTGGACCGCAGCACCGGCACCGGTGACAAGCGCGCCGCGCTGGTCGCCTACTTCCGCGATGCGCCGCCGGCCGATGCTGCCTGGGCGCTGTATCTGCTCAGTGGTGGCAAGATCACCAGCGCGCGCCAGCGCATCGCCAGCACCGGCGAATTGCGTGAATGGATCACGGCCGCCGCCGGCATCGCCGATTGGCTGGTGGCCGACAGCTACGACCATGTCGGCGACCTCGCCGAAACCCTGGCACTGCTGCTCGACGATCCCCCCGGCACCAGCGAGGACGTGCCGTTGTCGAGCTGGATCGAACAACGCCTGCTGCCGGTCGCCAACGCGGCGGTCGACGTGCGCCACGCAGTGGTCGAGGAGGCCTGGCGCACGCTGGATTTCGAACAACGCCTGCTGTTCAACAAGCTGCTCACCGGCGCCTTGCGCGTGGGCGTATCGCAGCGCCTGGTGCAGCAGGCGCTGGCCGAACTCTCCGGCCTGGACATCGCACGCATCGCCCAGCGCATGCTCGGCAGCTGGGCGCCGACGCCCGCCTTCCTCGCCGACCTGTTGTCTGCGGAAGAACTGGAGAGCGACCGCCAGCAGCCCTACCCGTTCTTCCTGGCCTCGCCGTTGGAAGGCGGCCATGAAGCGCTCGGCGAAATTGCGCACTGGTTACTGGAATGGAAGTGGGACGGCATTCGCCTGCAACTGATTCGGCGCGGCGAGGAGGTCGCCCTGTGGTCGCGCGGCGAGGAGCGCCTGGACGGCCGCTTCCCCGAGATCGAGCGCGCGGCCGCGGCACTGCCGCCGGGCACGGTCATCGATGGCGAGCTGCTGGCCTGGCGCATCGATCAACCGCAGCCGTTGCCGTTCGCGGCATTGCAGACGCGCATCCAGCGCCTGCGTCCGGGGCCGAAAACCCTGGCCGAAGCGCCCGCGCGCGTGGTCGCCTACGACTTGCTGGAACTGGCCGGCGAAGACCTGCGCGAACGCCCGCTGCGCGAGCGCCGCGCATTGCTCGAAGGTGTGCTGGCGACCTTGGGCGATCCGCACCTGATCGCCTCGCCGCTGGTCGCGGCGAACGATTGGGAGACGGCGGCGACGCAGCGCCTGGAGGCGCGCGAACGCGGCGTCGAAGGCTTGATGCTCAAACGCGCCGATTCGCCCTATCGCAGCGGCCGCCGCCGCGGTGACTGGTGGAAGTGGAAGATCGACCCGCTCACGATCGACGCGGTGCTGATCTACGCCCAGGCCGGCCATGGCCGTCGCAGCACGCTGTATACCGACTACACCTTCGGCCTGTGGCACGAAGGCGCGCTGGTGCCGGTCGCCAAGGCGTACTCGGGCCTGGACGATCGCGAGATCCTCGATCTCGACCGCTGGATTCGCGCGCACACCACCGAACGCTTCGGGCCGGTGCGTGCGGTAACGCCGGAGCATGTATTCGAACTCGGCTTCGAGGCGGTCAACGCCAGCAAGCGCCACAAGTCCGGGATCGCGGTGCGCTTCCCGCGCATCCTGCGCTGGCGCCACGACAAACGCCCGCAGGATGCCGATACCCTGGCCGCACTGCAGGCGCTGGCGCAATGAGCGCCGCTGCGATCAGCGCTGCAGAAGCGGCGCGACGCTGGCGCGGCTGGTTTGCCCAGCGCGGCTGGCGGCCGTCGCCGTTCCAGCGCGAGGTTTGGCGGCGCTACCTGGCCGGCGAGTCGGGTCTGTTGCACACGCCCACCGGCAGCGGCAAGACGCTGGCCGCGCTCGGCGGCCCCCTGCTGGAAGCGCTGCGCGAGCCTGCTAGCGCATCCCGCAAGTCCAGCCGTGCCGCCACTCGAAATCTGCGCCTGCTGTGGATCACGCCGCTGCGCGCATTGGCCACCGACACCGCGCGTGCCCTGCGCGAGCCCTGCGCGGGACTCGGCCTGGACTGGGAAATCGGATTGCGCACGGGCGATGCCAGCACACACGAAAGACGCATGGCGCGCCAGGGCCAGGTGGATGCATTGGTGACCACGCCCGAATCGCTGGCGCTATTGCTCTCCTACCCCGACAGCGCCGCGCGCCTGCACACGCTGCGCTGCGTCGTCGTCGACGAATGGCACGAACTGCTCGGCAACAAGCGCGGCGTGCTATTGCAACTGGGCCTGGCCCGCCTGCGCGTGCTGGCGCCGGCGTTGCGGGTATGGGGGCTGTCGGCCACTCTCGGCAATCTCGAACAGGCGCGCGACGTGCTGCTGCCGGGCCAGCCGCAGGCGGCGATCGTCAGTGGCGTGCGCCCGCGTAGGCTAACCTTGCAGACCCTGCTGCCGGCACACGGCGAACGCTTTCCCTGGGCCGGCCACCTGGGCTTGTCGCAACTGCAGCGCGTACTTGAAACGGTGCTGGCGACGGGCACCAGCCTGTTGTTCACCAACACCCGCGCGCAGGCCGAACTCTGGCACCAGGCATTGGCGGCGGTGTGGCCGGAAGCACCGGAAACGCTGGCACTACATCATGGCTCGCTCGACCCGATGCTGCGCGCGCGCGCCGAAGCCGGACTGCGCGATGGCAGCGTGCGCTGCGTGGTGGCGACCTCGAGCCTGGACCTCGGCGTGGATTTCCCCGCGGTTGACCAGGTGCTGCAGCTGGGCAGTCCCAAGGGTATCGCCCGCCTGCTGCAACGCGGCGGCCGGGCGCGGCATCGACCGGGCGAGTCCGGCCACGTCGTCTGCATTCCCACCCACGCATTGGAAATGGCCGAATACGCTGCTGCCCGCCGCGCACTGGCGCACAGTCGCATCGAAGCACGGCCGCCGCCGCGACTGTGCCTGGATGTGCTGGCCCAGCACTGCATCAGTTGCGCGCTCGGAGGCGGCTTCATCGCCGATGCGCTGTTTGCCGAAGTCCGCGCGACCGACGCATTTGCAATGCTGGATCCCGCGCATTGGCAAGGCGTGCTCGACTTCATCGTGCAAGGCGGCAGCGCGCTGGCCAACTACCCCGACTACCACAAGGTGGTGCGCGACGAGGACGGCGTGTACCGCGTCACCGATCGCCGTATCGCGCTGCGCCACCGGCTCTCCATCGGCACCATCAGCAGCGATGGCAGCGTGCGCGTGCGCTTCCTGCGCGGCGGCGACCTCGGCACGGTGGAAGAACAATTCGTCGGCCGCCTGCGCCGCGGCGATCGCTTTCAGTTCGCCGGTCGCCTGCTCGAACTGGTACGGCTCGAAGACATGACCGCCTACGTGCGCCTGGCCAAGGGAGGCGAAGGCGCGGTGCCACGCTGGATGGGCGGACGCCTGCCGTTGTCGGCCACGCTTGGGCACGAGATGGAAAGCGTGCTTGGCGAGCCCGACGATTCGCCCGAACTCATCGCGCTGGCACCGCTGCTGCGCTTGCAGGCGCGGCTGTCGGCGCTGCCCGGTCGAGGTCGCCTGCTGGCCGAGACCTTGCGTACGCGCGAAGGCCGCCACCTGTTCCTGTACCCGTTTGCTGGCCGCCAGGTGCATGAGGGCCTGGCCGCGTTGCTCGCACTGCGTTGGGGGCGCACGCAGGCCAACAGCTTCGACTACGCCGCCAATGACTACGGGCTGGTGTTGTCCCCGGCCAACGAAGTCGTGCCCGACGCCGAGTTGCTCGCTCAATGGCTGGCACCGGCCAACCTGCTCGAAGACCTGCGCGAAAGCCTCAACCTGGCCGAACTGGCACGCCGTCAGTTCCGCGAGATCGCCCGCGTCTCCGGGCTGCTGGTGCCGCAACTGCCGGGCCGCACGCCGCGCAGCCTGCGCCAGCTGCAGGCCTCTTCGGGATTGCTCTACGACGTGCTGCGCCGCTTCGACCCAAACCACCTGCTGCTTGAACAAGCCGAGCGCGAAGTTCTCAGCGGCCAACTCGAACTGGCCCGGCTCGCCACCACGCTTGCCGACTGTGCCTCACGCACGTTGGACTTGCGCCAGCCGCGCAGCCTCACCCCGCTGTCGTTTCCGCTCTGGGCCGAACGCAGCCGCGGCCAACTTAGTACCGAAGACTGGAAAGCCCGTGTACAGCGCGCCGCCGCGCAACTGGAGCGCCGCCATGGCAGCTGAGTGGGAGCTCGAACTGGCCGGCGAAACCGTGCGTCTGCTCGGCGCGCGTGCGCTCTACCGGCCCGACTCGCAAGCGCTGTTGATCGCCGATCTGCACTTGGGCAAGGGCGACGTGTTCCGCCGCGCCGGTATCGGCCTGCCGGCCGGCGGCACCGGGCACGATCTCGAACGCCTGGCCGCGCTGGTCGAGGCCTACGCGGTGCGTACGCTGTGGATCCTCGGCGACTTGCTGCATGGCGCGGTCAATGACGCCGCCTGGGTGCGGCAATGGCAGCAGTGGCGGTTGCGGCATGCGAGCCTGGAAATCGCGGTGATCCGCGGCAACCACGACCGCGCCTTGCAAGCCGATGCATTGCGGGTGCGCGATGCCGGCACTGCGTTCGATGATGGCCGTTTCGTGCTGCAGCACGACCCGGCGCCGATCGCTGGCCGCCACGTCCTCTGCGGCCATATCCACCCGCTGTGCGAACTACCCGGGGTGTCGCGGCGCTTCCCGGCGTTCTGGTTGCGCGGCGAGGTCACGGTGTTGCCCGCCTTCTCGCATTTCACTGCCGGCGTCACCCCGGTGCTGCGGCGAGGCGAACGCCTGGCGCCGTGCGTGGAAGACGAGATCGTCCCGCTGCCGATGACACGCTAGTAGTCGTACCGCGCCGGCAACGCCGTCGTCGTCTCATGCGACGCCAGCGCCGCCAGGAATTCCGCCGCCAGCGGCAAGCGCCCGAGCCAGCCGTGCTGGGTACCGCTGAGCACGCGCAACATGTGTCCGCGCCCGCCAGGCAGGCGCCCGAGAGGTCGCATGCCGAGATCGCGCGCGCGCGCCACCCCGTCGCGCTCGGATTGGAACAGCGGCGTCAACCAGCGGCTCCAGAAATGGTAGATCGCAACGTGTGCCTGGCGTTCGCGCTGGTAGCGCGGCAACGCGTGCGCCAATGAAGGCGCCTCGCGCAATGCGCGACACAATGCCCAGGCATCGAGCAGCGCCATGTTCACGCCCTGCCCCAGCTGCGGGCTCATCGCGTGCGCCGCATCGCCGGCCAATACCAGGCGCCCCCAATGCCACTCCCGCGGCACCGCATCGCGGTATACCGCGGTCGCCAATTGCGCCGAATCGCCGATATCCGACAAACACGCACGCGCCTGCGGCCACAGCGCCGAGATCTCGTCCAGCCACGGCACCACGCCGCCTTCGCGCCAACGTTCGAAATCAGCGCGCGGCAGGCTCCAGAAGAAACTCATGCGCCGCTGCGGATCGTCCGGGCGCGTGCCCACCGGCAACAGGCCGATCATCTTGCGCGCGCCCTGATAGCGCTGCCGCAACTCGTCCGCATGCGCCCAATCGCCCTGCGGCACCAGGCACCACAACGCGCCCCACGGATAAGGCCGGTCCAGCCGCGGCGGTCCCGCATGCGCGCGCAGACATGACGCCGCGCCATCGGCGGCGACCACCAGGTCGAACCCCGCGTGCCAGCGTCCGTCCTGCGACTGCACCCGGCCGGCCTCGGCATCGACCGCGACGATCCGCGTGCCCACGTGCAACACCGGCGCTTGCCAGGCCTGGCGCAGCAACAGGAACAACGCTCCACGCTGCACCCCCAGCCCGAACAAACGTCGATCGAGATCGCGGTAGCGCATTTCCATCACCGCACGGCCATCGCCGACATCGCCATACAGGCGACGCACCGGCGCACCGTGCGCGAGGATCTGTTCGAGCAAGCCCATCTGCCACAACACCTGCAGGCCGCTGGGCTGCAACAGGAAGCCCGCCCCCACCGGCCCCGGCTCGGCCGCCTGCTCGAACACCTCCACCTGGTGCCCATCGCGCTGCAACAGCACCGCCAACGCCTGCCCCGCAGTGCCGTAACCGACCACCGCGATCCTTCGCGAAACTACCTTCATCACTCCCCCAGGCCTAACCAGGAATCAAAAAAAAACCCCGCCCGAAGGCAGGGTTTCAATGCACGACCGGCTGAAAAATCAGCCGACCGGCGTGATGTTGGAAGCCTGGGCGCCCTTCGGGCCCTGGGTCACGTCGTAAGTGACGCGCTGGCCTTCCTGCAGGCTGCGGAAGCCCTTGGAATTGATCGCGGAGAAGTGCGCGAAGACGTCAGCGCTGCCGTCCTCCGGTGAAATGAAGCCAAATCCCTTGGCGTCGTTGAACCACTTGACGGTACCGTTCGGCATGGTGATGCGAGACCTTTGCAATATTGAATGGGTGGTGTGCGGCTCGCGCACGCGCCGAGTATGCAAAGCTTATGCCCCGAAGACAATCACCCTCTCGCAAGTTCCCCGACCAGCTCCGGCAGGCCGGCCGAGGCCGCCTCCACGTTGGCCAGGACCTCGGCCAGGGTGATCTCCTGGGCATCGCCACAGCCAGCCGCCCAGTTCGCCACGATCGCCAGGCAGGCATAGTCCAGCCCCAGCTCGCGCGCCAGGCCCGCCTCGGGCATGCCGGTCATGCCGACCAGGTCGCAGCCGTCGCGGCGCATCCGCGCAATTTCGGCGATGGTCTCCAGCCGCGGGCCCTGGGTAGCGCCATAGCAGCCGCCATCGACCAGCTTGACCCCCGTCACCCGCGCCGCGGCCAGCACCTTGCTGCGCAGCATCGGCGTGTACGGATGGCCGAAGTCCACGTGCACCACTTCGGTGCCCGGCTCTTCGCAAATGGTGGAGACCCGGCCCCAGGTGTAGTCGATCAACTGGTCCGGGCAGGCCAGCACACGCGGGCCGAAGGCGTCGGTGATGCCGCCGACGGTGTTGAGCGCCAGCACCCGCTGGGCACCGATTTGCTGCAGCGCGGCAAGGTTGGCGCGGTAATTGATCTTGTGCGGCGGCAGCGAATGACCCTCGCCATGCCGCGCCAGGAAGGCCACGCGCTGGCCCAGCAGGGTGCCCACCCGGACCGGACCGGACGGCGCGCCGAAGCGGGTTTCCACTTCGTGGGTCTGCACATCGTCCAACTGCGCCAGCTTGTAGACGCCGGTGCCGCCGATGACGGCCAGGGAGATCGGATGCATGCGCGGCTCAGTCCTTCATTGCGTAGATCGCCGGCGCGCCGCGGAACAGCTCGTTGACGTCCATGCCGAAGCCGAACACGTAGCGGTCCTCGACCTCCACGCCGGCGTAGTCGGCGCGCACGTCGGGCACGGCGCGGTCGTGCTGCTTGATCGCCAGCGCGGCGATGCGCACGTCGGTGGCGCCCTGCTCCAGGCACCACTGGCGCACGCCCTGCAAGGTGTAGCCCTCATCGAGGATGTCGTCGACCAGCAACACGCGCCGGCCAAACAGCGCGGTGGCCGGACGGTGCTTCCACACCAGCTCGCCGCCGACGGTGGCGCCGCGATAGCGCGTGGCATGCAGATAGTCGAACTGCAGGTCCTGGCCACGCGCGCCCAGTTCCAGCGCCAACTGGCCGGAGAACGGCAGCGCGCCGTGCATGATGGTCAGGTACACCGGCACTTCGCCCTGGTAATCGCGGGCAATGGCATCGGCGATGCGGCCGATGGCGGCATCGAGCGTGGGGCGGTCGACGAGCAGGTCGGCCTGGGCCACGGCCTGCTGGAGGGTGAGATTGGACATCAGGCGGTTTTTCCGAGTTGTTGCAGCAAGAGGGATTGGCTGTGGGGGTGGCGGGACTCGGCCAGCAGGCCGTCCCAGCCCAAGGCGCCGCGCCCGATCAGCCCGATCAGCGCAGCGGTGTTCAAGCGGCGGCCGGCCACGGCCTGCAGCGATTCTTCGACCAGTTCCGGGTGGCACACCAGCACCACGTCGCAGCCAGCATCCAGGTGCGCATCGACGCGCGCCTTGACCCCGCCAGCGCTGAACGAGGCGGCCATGCCGATATCGTCGGAGAACACCACGCCGCGGAAACCGAGTTCGTTGCGCAGGACCTCGCCGATCCAGCGCGGCGAATAGCCGGCCGGTTCCGGCGCCACCTGCGGGTAGACCACGTGCGCCATCATCACCGCATCGGCACCGGCTTCGATGCCGGCGGCGAACGGCACCAGGTCTTCCTGGCGCAGCACCTGCAGCGGGCGCGGGTCGATCGCGGTGTCGACGTGGGTGTCTTCCAGCACGGTGCCGTGGCCGGGGAAATGCTTGAGCGTAGCGGCCATGCCGGCTTCGTGCATCGCCGCGACATAGGCGCGGGTGAAAGCCGCCACGATCTGCGGATCGTCGCTGAAGGCACGATCGCCAATGGCACGGTTGCCGCGGCCGAGGTCGACCACCGGGGCGAAACTCAGGTCGACGCCACTGGCGCGGATTTCGCTGGCCATCAGCCAGGCATGTTCGCGCGCCAGTGCCAGCGCCGCTTCGGCGTCGCGCAAGTACAACTGGCCAAAACCCTGCAGCGGCGGCAGTGCGCTGAAGCCTTCGCGGAAGCGCTGCACGCGCCCGCCCTCCTGGTCCACGCAGATCAACTGCGGGCGGGGTGCGGCGGCGCGGATCGCGGCAGACAGCTCGGCGACCTGCGCGCGCGAGGCGAAGTTGCGCTTGAACAGGACCACGCCGGCGACCGCGTCGTGCTGCAGCCAGTCGCGTTCCTGGGGGCTCAGTTCGGTGCCGGCAACGCCGATCAGGAGCATGCGGGGTGGATCTCCAACGGTTCGGGGAATCGCGCAGCGCCGGGGCGCCGTCGCGGCGCCGGGATGGCGCACTGCCGCATTGTCGCAGAAGCGCGCGCCGGCTTCAGATCGGGTCCTTTGGCGAGGCACCGGTCTCGGCGGCGATTTGCGCCAGGGTGCGGGCAAAGGTTTCCGGCGGTTGCGCGCCCTGGACCAGGTAGCGGCCGTCGATGACGAAGCTCGGCACCGCCGTGATTCCCAACGCTTGCGCTTGGGCCAGTTGTGCCCGCACCTCGGCCAGGCCTTCGTCCGAATCCAGCAGGGCATTGACCCGCGCTGCAGGCAATCCGCCGGCCGCGCCGGCCTCGACCAGGGTCTGCGCATCGGCGAGATTGCGGCCCTCGGCGAAGTGGGCGCGGAACAGTGCCTCGGCCACCGCCGCGGCGTCGCCCTCGCGGCCGGCCAGCCACAGCAGGCGATGCGCGCGCAGCGTGTTCACGCGCACCTGGCCACGCTCGAAATCGAATGGCAGGCCTTCGGCCCGGCCCGTCTCCTGGGTTTGCGCCAGGATCTGTTCGGTGCGCTCGGCGCTGCCGAACTTGGCGCGATAGGCCTCGCGCAGCGGCACCGGCTCAGGACCGGCGTCGGGGTCGAGCTGGAAGGCGTGGTAGTGGATCTCCACCGCCGGTGCCTGCTCACCCAGCTGGGCCAGGCCACGCTCCAGACGATGCTTGCCGATCCAGCACCAGGGACAGACGACGTCCGACCAGATGTCGATGCGCATGGGGGACTCCGCGCGGATGAGGGGCTGACACTATGCCGGCAAGGGCGTGGACGGGCCATTAGCCGCGATGGCTGGCGGAGGCAGCACAGGTGCGGACTTCCTACGGTCGGGGCTCACGCCCCTCCTACAGGGAGATCGCCGGCAATTAGCGCGGCCAGCGGTTGTAGGGGTGCGCGGCCAGGGCCAGGTTGTAGTAGCGCGCGTCGTCGGTGACTTCTTCACCCAGCCACTGCGGCCGCTCGAAAACCTCGTCGGCGTGCTGCAGTTCGATCTCCGCGACCACCAGGCCGGCGTTGTCGCCGAGGAACTCGTCCACTTCCCACAGGTGGCCCGCGTGCCGCACCAGGTGGCGACGCTTGTCCACCAACCCGCCGACGCACAACGCCAACAATGCGCGCGCGTCCTCGACCGGGATCGGATAATCGAACTCCTGGCGGGTGTGGCCCAGCTCGCGCGACTTCAAGTTGAGGAACGCTTCCTGGCCCTGGATGCGCACGCGCACCGAAGCGCGCTGCGCGCCGCTCTGCATCGCCGCCTGGTCGTTGATATAGCCTTGCGCCATCGGGATGACCTCGTGCGCCGCCGCACGCCAGCCGTCGCCGCTGAGCAGGAATTTGCGCTCGATCTCGATGCCCATCGTGCTTCCTCAGCGCTCGAACAGCGCGATGCTTTCCACGTGCGCGGTGTGCGGGAACATGTCCATGGCGCCGGCCGCCTTCAGGCTGAAACCCTGCTCGTTGACCAGGTAGCCAGCGTCGCGCGCCAGCGAGCCGGGGTGGCAGCTGACATAGACGATGCGCTCGAACTTCTTCAGCGGCAGCTGGCGCAGCACGTCGATGGCCCCGGAACGCGGCGGGTCCAGCAGCAGCTTGTCGAAACCCTGGCGCATCCAGGGCGCGTTGCGCTGGTCCTGGGTGAGGTCGGCGGCGAAGAACTGCGCGTTGCCCAGGCCGTTGCGTTCGGCATTTTCGCGCGCGCGCGCCACCAGGCCGGCGTCGCCCTCCACGCCCACCACCTCGCGCACGCCGCGCGCCAGCGGCAGGGTGAAATTGCCCAGGCCACAGAACAGATCGAGCACGCGGTCTTCTGGCCGTGGATCGAGCAGGCGCAGGGCGTGGTCGATCATCTTCTCGTTGAGCGAGGCGTTGACCTGGATGAAATCCAACGGCCGGAACGCCAGCTCCACGTTCCACTGCGGCAGGCGGAAAGACAGCGGCACTTCCTGCGGCCACAGCGCGTGCACGCTCTCCAGGCCGCCGGGCTGCAGGAAGATGGCAAAGCCATGGGCCTGGCCGAATTCGGACAGCGCCTGGCGATCGTGCTCGCTCAACGGCTGCAGGTGGCGCACCGTCAGCACGATGGCGTCGTCGCCGGCAATGAACTCGATTTGCGGGATATCGCGCTTGCCGTCCAGCGATTCGACCAGTGCCGCCAACGCGGTGACCTTCTCGCCGATCTGCGGGATCACCGTGTAGCAGACCGAGAGATCGGCGACGAAACGCGGGTCCAGCTCGCGGAAACCGACCAGGGTCTTGTCCTTCTTCTCGACCCGGCGCACCGAGAAGCGGCCCTTGCGACGATAGCCCCAGTTCTGCCCGACCAGCGCCGGCAAGACCGTCTCGGGAGTGACGTGGCCGATGCGCCGCAGGTTGTCCATCAGCACGTGCTGCTTGGCCACGATCTGCTCGTGCTCGTCCAGGTGCTGCAGCACGCAGCCGGCGCAGACGCCGAAGTGCGGGCAACGTGGCTGCACCCGCTTCGGCGAGGCTTGCAGCACTTCCAGCGTGCGGGCCTCGTCGAAATGGCGGCTGCGGGCGGTGGGCTCGGCCACCACCACCTCGCCCGGCAAGGCGCCGCTGATGAAGGTGACCTTGCCGCCCTCGCCTTCGCGGCGGGCGACGCCGCGGCCGTCGTGGCTGAGGTCGAGGATCTCGGTCTGGAAGGGGGTGCGGTCTAGGCGTCTGCCGGATCTGGCCACGTGGCGACAAGCTGCGGGCAAAAAGGGCGCGTATTGTCGCAGAAGCGCCGGCCGATGGCCGGTGCAGACCATTCATTGTCGTTTGCTTGGAGAGCAGGCAAACTCACCCGGCCGCAGGCAGTTGCTGCGGCGTGCTGACATGGAGGCAGCAAGATGATGGCGTCGAGAGAGCCCCTTCGTCCCCGCGTACTACTGGTCGAAGACGACCCGATCAGCCTGGGCTTCTTCCAGGCCGCCCTGGAGCCGCTGGCCCTGCGGCTGGATTGTGCCGACAGCCTGGCCACGGCGCTGGCGTGTGCCGGTCGGGCCCGCCACGACCTGTGGCTGATCGACGCGCACCTGCCCGATGGCAGCGGCAGCGCCTTGCTGGTGCAGCTGCGACGGCTGTATCCCGACACCCCCGCCCTGGCCCACACCGCCGATGCCGGCGGCGAAGCACGCCTGCTGGGCGATGGCTTTCTCAAGGTGCTGATCAAGCCGCTGCCTGCCAGCGAGTTGCAGCGCCAGGTGCGCGACGCCCTGCCGGCCCGGGCCGAGGCGACGCTGGCCGCCGCGGTGGCGACGGCGGGCGACTGGGACGAGGCCGCCGCGCTGGCCGCGCTCAACGGCCAGCAGCACCATCTCAACGCCTTGCGCGAGCTGTTCCTGTCCGAGTTGCCCGGCACCCGCGATGCGGTCGATTCGGCCCTGCGCCAAGACGATGAAATCACCCTGCGCAACCACTTGCACCGGCTCCAGGCCAGCTGCGGTTTCGTCGGCGCCGCGCGGCTGGCGCGGGCGGTGCGTGAGTTGAAGGGGGATCCGGGCTCGACGGTGGCCAGGCACCAGTTCCATGACGCGGTCGCTGCGTTGTTGCATTGAGGTGTGTCGCGTGAATGGTTTGCGGTCGCGGCTGAGGCCGCTCCTACAGGGAACCCTGCTTTTCTAGGAGGAGCTCTGGGTGGTTCGGGCCATCAGCCCCGAGGAGCCCTACCGCGGCGACAAATCGCGCAACATGTCCCAGGCCTTCAGCCCACGCCCGCCCAGGTGGTGCATCAAGACCTCGCGCAAACTCAGCCGCAGCCCGGCCAGATCCACCGCCTCCGGCGGCAGGTCCCGCGCCAACGCCAATAGCACCCGCCCGGTAGCGGCAGCATTGCGTTCGCCGGCCCCACGATCGCTCAATAGCCGGCGTGCGCCCTGCTGAGGATCGAGCCGGTAGCGCGCGGCCGGATCAATCGGCTCGCCGTCGGCGTCGTGCTCCAGGTCGAAGCCCACGCCCAGCGCGTCGAGCAAGTCGCGCTCGAAGCGGCGCAGGCTCCAGGCCAGCGATTCGCCGGCACGCAAGCGCTCGCGCACGGTGGCGTAGGCCGCGTGCATTTCCGGCACGGGGTCATGCCGCGGCGCCAGCCGCAGTACCAGTTCGTTGAGATAGAACGCGGCCAGCATCGCCTCGCCTTGCAGGCGCGGCGCGGCATCCTCGGCCTCGGCGCTGCGCAGTTGCGCCAGTTCGCCGCGCTGTACTGCGCTGAAGCGGATCGCCTGCAGCGGCTGCAGGGCCGCGCGCAGCAACTGCTTGCGCTCGCCCTGCACGCCCCGGGCCAGCAATCCGATCCGCCCGTGATTCAAGCTCAGTACTTCGACCAGCAGGCTGGTCTCGCGCCAGTGCCGGGCGTGCAGGACGAAGCCGGGTTCATCCTCGATGCGCATGCGCCTGCCTCAGCCGGCGCGGGCAGCGCGCCGATGGCCGCTCATTCGTAGCCGAACGCCTTCAGCGCGGCTTCGTCGTCCGACCAGCCCTCGCGCACGCGCACCCAGGTTTCCAGGAAGACCTTGGCGCCGAACAAGCGCTCCATCTGCTGGCGCGCCTTGGCGCCGATCTCCTTCAAGCGGGTGCCGCCCTTGCCGATCACGATCGCCTTCTGGCCTTCGCGCTCGACCCAGATCACCGCGCCGATGCGCAGCAGCGCGCCGTCTTCGGTGAAACGTTCGATCTCCACCGTGGTCGCATACGGCAGCTCTTCGCCGAGCTGGCGCATCAACTGCTCGCGCACCAGTTCGCCGGCCAGGAAGCGCTGGCTGCGGTCGGTGATTTCGTCTTCGCCGAACATCGGCGGCTGCTCCGGCAGCAAGGCCAGCAGATCCTTGGTCAGCGCTTCCAGGCCCTTGCGCTTGAGCGCCGATACCGGATGCACTGCGGCAAATTCGCGGCCTTCGCTGACCTGGGCCAGGAACGGCAGCAAGGCAGCCTTGTCCTTCAGCCGGTCGACCTTGTTGACGATCAGCACCACCGGCACGCCGGCGTCGCTGAGAACGTTGTAGGCCAGGGTGTCTTCGTCGTCCCAACGGCCGGCCTCGATCACCAGCATGGCCGCGTCCACGCCTTCCAGCGACCCACGCGCGGCCCGGTTCATCACCCGGCTCATCGCCGAGGCCTTGAACTTGCCCTGCTCGCGGTGCAAGCCGGGGGTGTCGACCAGCACGATCTGGCCCTGCGGGAAACTGGCGATGCCGAGCAACCGGTGGCGCGTGGTCTGCGGTCGGTTGGAGACGATGCTGACCTTGGCCCCGACCAAGGCATTGGTCAGGGTCGACTTGCCGACATTCGGACGGCCGATGACGGCGACGCTGCCGCTGCGGTAGGGAGAGGTTTGGTTCACTTGCTGGAATCCAGTTGGCGCAATACCGCGGCGGCGGCCTGCTGTTCGGCCAGGCGCCGCGACCCGCCCTCGCCCTCGGCGCTCAGCGCCGGCTCGGACAGGGTGCAGCGTACCTGGAAAATCTTGGCGTGGTCGTCGCCACTTTCTGAAACGAGTTCATACGCCGGCAGCGGCCGCTGCCGGGCCTGCAGCCATTCCTGCAGGCGGGTCTTGGGGTCTTTCTCGGGCTTTCCGACCGGCAGCGCGGCCAGCGCGCTCTCGAACCACGGCAGGATCGCCGCCCGGCAGGCCTCGAAGCCGGCGTCCAGGTAGATGGCCGCGACGACGGCCTCCACGGCATCGGCCAGGATCGAATCGCGCCGATGGCCGCCGGATTTCATCTCGCCCGGACCGAGGGTCAGGCGCTCGCCCAGCTCCAGGGCTCGACCGATGGTGGCCAGCGCGGCCTCGCGCACGAGTTCGGCGCGGGCCCGTGTCAGTGCGCCTTCGTCGGCGCGCGGCCAACGCAGGTAAAGCGCCTCGGCGATCAGCAGGTTGACCACGCCGTCGCCGAGGAATTCCAGCCGTTCGTTGTGCGGCGCGCCGGCGCTGCGATGGGTCAGCGCCTGCGCCAGCAGCGACGGATCGGCGAAATCATGGCCGATCCGGTCGCCGCGTTGCGGATTTTTACTCGGTGATACCACTGCGGGTCAGGTCCTGGCTGGCGTTGAAGTTGCCGACCACGTCGAGGTTGCCCACCAGCGGCCTGCGCACTTCGTAGCTCACATTCATGCGCCAGCCGTTGCCGACGCGTTCGAAGGTGACATCGTCCTTCTGCACGTTTTCCGAGTAATTGATGTACAGCCGGCGGAAGAACAGATCCTTCGCCCGGCCCGGGTCCATGTCGCCGCTGCCCGGTTCGTTGGCCACGCCCTTCATGGCCTCGCGCACCGAGTAGTACTCCTGGTACATCGGGAACAGCTTCATGCCGATGTACAGGAAGAAGCCCACTACCGCCAACACCACCACGAATGACAGCAACGTCATTCCGCTTTGATTGCGCTTCATCGCTACTCCCCTAGCCACGCCACGCGTGTCGATTACTGGATACCTGTCCCGATCCGCGACGGATCGAAACTCCCCTTGCAGAACCACCCCTCGCAATTGAGCCAGATCAGGAACGCCTTGCCCCGCAGGTTGGCCTCGGGCAGGAAATGCGTCTGCGTCCAGAAACGGCTGTCCTCGCTATTATCGCGATTGTCACCCATCACGAAATACTGCCCCTGCGGCACGACCCAGTCGCCCTGGCCGGCCGGGTTGGCGCGGCCGATCAGCTCCAGCACGGTGTGCTGACGTCCCGGCAGGTTCTCGGTCAGCAGGCTGGCGCCGGTCATTTCCGCGCCGCGGCCCTTGCCGACGTACTCGCCCTTGACCTCGTACTGCATGGGCTCGCCATTGATGTACAAAGTGTCACCATGGAAGCCGATGCGGTCACCGGGCAGGCCGATGATGCGCTTGATCCAATTCTCGTCGGGCGCGTGCGGCGGCTTGAACACCACCACGTCGCCGCGCTTGGGCTCGCCGGTCGGCACGAACTTGGTGTTGGTGATCGGCAGGCGCAGGCCGTAGGCGAACTTGTTGACCAGGATGAAATCGCCGATCAGCAGGTTCGGCATCATCGAGCTGGACGGGATCTTGTAGGGCTCGGCGATGAAGCTGCGCAGGATCAGCACCACTGCCAGTACCGGGAAGAAGGCGCGCGAGTATTCGATCAGGGCCGGCTCGCTGTCGAGCAGGCCGGCGCGCGCGGCGCGGCGCTTGGCCAGGAAAAGCTTGTCGAGCAGCCACACCAGGCCCGAGCCCAGGGTCAGCACGACCAGCGCGATCTCAAACCATTTCATGCGTTTTCCTTATACGGGGAGAATCGGGAAACAGGGGCGGACACCAGGAAGACGCACGCGCGCGGCGTTCGTGACTCCCCGACCCGGCCCCCGCCTCCTTACTTGTTGTCCATCTGCAGCACGGCGAGGAAGGCTTCCTGCGGGATTTCGACCCGCCCGACCTGCTTCATCCGCTTCTTGCCTTCCTTCTGTTTCTCGAGCAGCTTCTTCTTGCGACTGACGTCGCCACCATAGCACTTGGCCAGGACGTTCTTGCGCATCGCCTTGACCGTGCTGCGCGAGATGATCTGCGAGCCGACGGCGGCCTGGATGGCCACGTCGAACATCTGCCGCGGGATCAGGTCCTTCATCTTTTCGCACAACTCGCGGCCGCGGCGGTCGGCCTGGCTACGGTGCACGATGATGCTCAGCGCATCGACCTTGTCGCCGTTGATCAGCGTATCGACGCGCACGAACGGGCCGGCCTGGAAGCGCAGGAAGTGGTAGTCCAGCGAGGCGTAGCCGCGGCTGACCGACTTGAGCTTGTCGAAGAAATCCAGCACCACTTCGGCCATCGGCAGTTCGTAGGCGATCTGCACCTGGCTGCCCATGTAGGTGATGCCGACCTGGGCGCCGCGCTTTTCCTCGCACAGCGTGATCACCGAGCCGACATAGTCCGGCGGGGTGAGGATATTCGCGCGGATGATCGGCTCGCGCACTTCCTCGATGTAGTTCACCGGCGGCAGCTTGGCCGGGTTGTCCATCGGCACGATCGAGCCGTCGGTCTTGAGCACTTCGTAGATCACCGTCGGCGCGGTGGTGATCAGGTCCAGGTTGTATTCGCGCTCCAGGCGCTCCTGCACGATTTCCATGTGCAGCATGCCGAGGAAGCCGCAGCGGAAGCCGAAGCCCATGGCTTCGGAGCTTTCCGGCTCGAAGCGCAGCGCCGCATCGTTCAGGCGCAGCTTTTCCAGCGCCTCGCGCAGGTCCGGGTAGTCTTCGGCGTCGATCGGGAACAGGCCGGCGAACACGCGCGGCTGCATTTCCTGGAAGCCGGGCAAGGGCTTGGGCGCGGGATCGCTGGCCAGGGTCAGGGTGTCGCCGACCGGCGCGCCGTGCACGTCCTTGATGCTGGCGTTGATCCAGCCCACTTCGCCGGCCCGCAACGCATCCAGGGTCTTCCGCTTGGGCGTGAACACGCCGACCGCGTCGACCTGGTGGGTACGCCCGGTCGACATCACCAGGATCTTGCTGCCCGGGCGAATCTCGCCCTGCATCACCCGCACCAGCGAGACCACGCCGAGGTAGTTGTCGAACCACGAATCGATGATCAGCGCCTGCAGCTTGTCGGTATCGCGCGGCTGCGGCGGCGGGATGCGATGGACGATCGCCTCCAGCACCTCTTCGACATTGAGGCCGGTCTTGGCGCTGACCGCGACCGCGTCGGTCGCATCGATGCCGATGACCGCCTCGATCTCGGCCTTGGCGCGCTCGATGTCGGCGGTCGGCAGGTCGATCTTGTTGAGCACCGGCACGACTTCCAGGCCCTGCTCCACCGCGGTGTAGCAGTTGGCCACCGACTGCGCTTCCACGCCCTGCGCGGCATCGACCACCAGCAGCGCGCCTTCGCAAGCGGCCAGCGAGCGGCTGACCTCATAGCTGAAGTCGACGTGGCCCGGGGTATCGATGAAATTCAGGTGGTAGATCTGCCCGTCGCGCGCCTTGTACGGCAACGACACGGACTGCGCCTTGATGGTGATGCCGCGCTCGCGCTCGATCGGATTGGAGTCGAGCACCTGCGCCTCCATTTCCCGCGCCTCGAGGCCGCCGCAGAGCTGGATGATGCGATCGGCGAGCGTGGACTTGCCGTGGTCGACGTGCGCGATGATGGAAAAATTGCGGATGTTCCGCATCGAATCGATGGACATGGGAGGTGGGCGGCGGCCAGGACCGTCGTCAGGAAAACGCGGCATTATCGCACGCCGCGGGGGCCGGCCGGCGATCCGGCCAGCAGGGACGTCGGCGCGGCGAGCCGTTCAGGCCCGCCGCGCCGCGCTTGTCACTCGCCTGCCTTGACCGCCACGTAGCTGCTGGCCTGGCCGCTGGTGACCAGGAGCATGACCACGTCACCCTTCTTGTAGCCGCCCAGTTCGCGGTTCAGCGCGGCCACGCTGCCGACCGGGGTGCGGCCGACGCGCAGGATCACCAGGCCCGGGCTCAGCCGCGCCTCGCGCGCCGAGCTGCTGTTGACCGCGGCGATGCGCACGCCTTCGCCGGCCTTCAGGCCCAGGCGCTGGCGTTCGGCCGCGGCCAGTTCGGTGACCTGGATGCCAAGCAACGCGGCACTGGCCGGACCGGCCGGAGCGGCGTCGTCGTCATTGGCGGCCTCGTTGGGACGCACGTCGGTCTCCAGTCGGGTCAAGGTCACGGTGACCTCCTTCTGCTTGCCGTCGCGCAACAGGCCCAGTCGGACCTTGGTGCCCGGCGGCAGCATGCCGATCATCGGCGGCAGGTCGCTGGCGGCGTTGATCGGGTTGCCGTTGACCGAGCGGATCACGTCGCCCACTTCCACCCCAGCGTTGCCGGCCGGGCTGTCGGCCACCAGGCTGTTGACCAGCGCGCCCTTGGTATCGGGCAACTTCAGGCCCTGGGCCTGCAACGCGTCGATCGGCCCGACCTGTACGCCCAGCTGGCCGCGGCTGACATAGCCGTTGCGCTTGATCTGCTCGGCCGCGCTGACCGCCAGGTCGATGGGGATGGCGAAGCTAATGCCCATGTAGCCGCCGGAGGCGGAAAAAATCTGCGAGTTGATGCCCACTACTTCGCCCCGGGTATTGAGCAGCGGACCGCCCGAGTTGCCCTGGTTGATCGCCACGTCGGTCTGGATGAACGGCACGTAGCGTTGATCGGCGTAGGGGTTGGCACGGCCGGTGGCGCTGACGATGCCGGCGGTGACCGAGTGATCGAGCCCGAACGGCGAGCCGATCGCCACGACCCACTGCCCCGGCTTGAGCGTGTTGGAGTCGCCGATGCGTACCGTCGGCAGGTTCTTGGCGTCGATCTTCAACAGCGCCACGTCGTACTGCTCGTCGCTGCCCACCACCTTGGCCTTGAACTCGCGGCCATCGGACAGCTTGACGTTGACGTCGCTGGCCCCGTCCACCACATGGTGGTTGGTCAGCACGTAGCCGTCCTGGGAGATGATGAAGCCCGAGCCGGTGGCGCGGCCGACGATGTCGCCGTCGTTGCCACCCCGCGGCCCGCGCCCACCCGGGCCCGGCATCCCCGGCATGTCGAAGAAGCGGCGGAAGAATTCCGGCATCTGCTCGTCGTCCGGCATCTGCTGCTGGTCGCGGCCGGAGCGGCGCAGCATGTCCTTGCGCGTCACCTTGGTGTCGATGTTGACCACGCCCGGCCCGACTTGCTGGACCAGGTTGGTGAAGTCCGGCAGGCCGGCGACGAGCTGCGGCGCCGGGGTAGCGCTGCGAGTGGCGATGGGGGCGCTGTCGGCCACCGTCGCGCTGGCGCCGGGCTGCTGGGCGCAGGCGGCCAGCGGAAGGGAGATCGCCAGCAGGCCGAGCACCTGGTTGCGGATACGGGGATTCATCGGAAACGCGCCTCCTGAAGGACGGGGGGTCTTGAGTGGGGACAAAAGCCGGCCTGGCCGCCCGCGCTGCGGGTGGCCGGCCATTGCAAGGAGCCTGAGAAGCAGGAGTGTCAGTGCGGCGGCAGCGGCGGCAGACGCGGATCTTCCATCGGTACGGTTTGTGCCGGCTCGAAGGGATAGAACGTCGTGGCCGGGGCCTGCCCGAAACTGGCATTGAGCGAGCTTTCGCTGCCGGCCAGGGCCGAGCGCGGCCACGGTCTCGCCTGCACCGAACCGGGATGACCGAAGGGATCGGCCGGCGCCACTGGATTGGCCATCACCGGGGCCGGCACGGCGGCGGCGGCGGACGCGACCTGTACCTGCGGCGCCGGATCGCGGCGGGCAGCGCTGGCGCGAGCGGCTTGCT